>CAYXQB010000140.1:0-8561 GCA_964466435.1 uncultured Flavobacteriaceae bacterium
ACATCATGATGCCGGGCGAAGACGGTTTGAGTCTGTGCCGCAGCGTGCGGGAACATCGAGGGACGCCGGTGATCCTGCTCTCGGCACGCGCCGAGGAGTTGGACCGCATCGTCGGCCTCGAAGTGGGCGCCGACGACTACGTTACGAAACCGTTCTCGCCGCGAGAGCTTTTGGCACGTATTCACGCCGTCCTTCGCCGCACGAACGAACTGCCGCCTGGCCAACGGCCGCGTGGCGGTCAGCGGCTGCGTTTCGGTGCATGGATTCTGCACGGGCCCGAGCGGCAAGTCGTAGGTTCGGACGGCGTCGTCGTATCGCTGAGTTCGACCGAGTATGCGCTGCTCGCAACGTTCGTGGAGCATCCGAACGTCGTGCTCACGCGCGATCAGCTGCTCGACCGCGTGAAGGGGCGCTTTGCCGACGAAGTGTTCGACCGTTCGATCGACACTCAGATCAGCCGCCTTCGCCGCAAGCTTGAGGACGACCCGCGCAATCCGAAGTTGATCAAGACCGTGTGGGGCGCCGGTTACATCTTTGCGAGCACGGTGGAGGCGCTATGAGCTGGCTTTCGCCACGCACGGTACGAGGTTGGTTCGTGCTGATCGTGCTCGGCGCCTTGGCGCTCTCGCAGCTCGCGTCGTTCGCGCTGCTGGCTGGGCAGCAGACGATCCTGCGCTCTGCACTCCACGAAGCGGAAGCGTTCCGCCGCACGGCCGGTATCGTCGCGCTCGCCAAGGGCGCAAAGGCGGAAACATTACGGTCAATCGAGGAAACGGCGAGCGGACCGTCGTTCCTTGTTGCCTTTTCGGACAAGCCCATCGTCGGCGAGACGGCACGCAACGAAGGCTTGAGCGCCGCCCTGGCCCGCGACATGGGAAGCGAGCCATCGGCTGTGCGCGTAGCCTGGGACGCGACGACCGCCAGGTTCCATTTCCGCCGCATCGAGCGCGTCACCGGTGGCGAACATACCGTCATCATCACGCGCGGCGGCGGCTCGCCCGAAAGCACAGAACGCGACGTCACGGTCACGATCCCGGACGTTCGCCTTCAACCGCATGTGGGCCCCGTGCCGCCGGTTCCGCCTGTACCGCCGGTCCCGCCGCCAGGCACCACGATGGAATGGATCGTCGGGCCCGACCTCGACGCCGCGGGCAAACCGCCGTCGCGCCTCGATATCTCCGTCGAGGTCGCGCCGAAGCGGTGGCTGAATGTCTCCGCGGTGCCGCCGGCTGCGCCTTCGGTGATGTGGCCGATGATTTGGGCGGGAGCGCTCGCGGCAGTTCTGGTAGCGATCGCGGCGATTTGGGCAGCCGGACGCGTGGCGCGGCCGATCGCAGGCCTCACCACGGCGGCGGAGCGCATGGGTCGCGGCGACGGTTTGGTGCTCGCGCCTGAAGAAGGTCCGCAAGACGTGAAGGCTGCGGCAACTGCGTTCAACACGATGGCGGCGCGGTTGCGCCGGATGATTGAGGATCAGCGCGCACTGCTCAGCGCGGTCGGGCACGACTTGCGCACGCCTGTCGCGTCGCTGCGCATCCGCACCGAATTGGTGAAAGACCCTGAACTGCAAACGAAGATGCGCGGCTCGATCGAAGAGATGGAGCGCTTGATGGAAGCCACTCTTGCAGCCGCGCGCGGCGGCGAAAGCGGCGAACCGACGCGGCCCGTCGATCTGCCGTCGTTGATCGAGGCGGTGTGCGACGACCTTGCGGACACGGGCAGCCCGGTCTCGTTCGGCAACCTTCCTGCCGCGCGCGTCGAGGGGCGTGCAAGCGAGCTTCGTCGTGCGGTGCGCAACCTGATCGAAAATGCGGTGCGCTACGGCAAGAGCGCGTCCGTTTCGATGACGGCGGAGAACGGATTCGCGACGATTGATGTCGACGACGAAGGCCCCGGCATCCCGGCCGACAGGCTGACCGACGTCGTCAAACCGTTCGTGCGTCTCGAAGAGTCGCGCAGCGTCGAAACCGGCGGCCATGGACTCGGCCTCACCATAGCCCGCGCCATAGTAGAGCGGCATGCGGGCGAGTTGGTGCTGAGTAACCGCGCGCAAGGCGGACTGCGGGCAACGCTTCGGCTGCCTCTGGCGAAGTGACCCCCTCGCGCGTCGGCGCAATGTCGAGTCGGACAGAGCTCCACGAAGAACACGAAGGCGACTCGACACCGCGCGAACGCACCTTGTCTGCTGCGCACCATGCTGGCACGATCCCGCAAAATGCAAAGGGTGAGGACATGCCGGGACGACTGATTAGCGGCGCGCGCGAACTGCCGCTTGCGGCGTTGCAGGAACGTGTCGAGCGCGCCGGATCAGCCTTCGAGTCGATCGGTATAGGACCCGGCGACGGCGTCGCGCTGATGCTCAGGAACGACTTCGCGTTCTTTGAAGCCGCGATGGCGGCAGGCCAACTCGCCGCCTATTCGGTGCCGGTGAACTGGCACTTCACCGTCGAGGAGGCGGCCTACATAATACAAGACTCGGGCGCCAAAGCCGTCGTCACGCACGCAGACCTGCTGCCTGTGGCGCTGAAAGCGGCGCCTCGGGGCGTGCCGGTGTTTGCGGTGGATACGCCGCCGGAAATCGCGGCCGCCTACCACATCGCGCCGAACGGCTGCGAGCTGCAGCCGGGCGTCAAGGTTTGGGACGCTTGGATCGAGAGCTTCCCGCGGCGCATGCCGGCCGCGATCGATCCACCCGGCGCCATCATCTACACCTCCGGAACGACAGGCCGCCCGAAGGGCGTGAAGCGCAATCCGCCGACGCCAGCGCAAGCGCTCGCTAGCACGAAGCAGCTTGCGCGCGCGTTCGGGCTGGAAAACGTCCTCGTGCACGGCAAGCCGGAACGCATCGTCACGGTCGTGACCGGGCCGATGTATCACTCGGCACCGAACGCCTACGGGGCGATCTGTGTGCGCGCGGGCGCGGAGGTGATCTTGCAGCCGCGGTTCGAGCCGGAAGAACTGCTTCAGCTGATCGAGACGCACCGCGTGACGCATCTGCACATGGTGCCGACGATGTTCGTGCGGTTGCTGAAACTGCCAGCGGAGGTGCGCGCGAAATACGATCTCTCGTCGCTGAAATTCGTCGTGCATGCGGCGGCCCCCTGCCCCGCCGACGTCAAGCGCGGCATGATCGAGTGGTGGGGGCCGGTCATCAACGAATACTACGGCGCAACGGAAACGGGCGCGGTCGTGTTCTGCAGCGCCGAGGAATGGCTCAGTCATCCCGGCACCGTCGGACGCGCGCAGCCGGACGTGAAGCTCGTCGTCGTCGACGACGCGGGGAAAGAGTGTCCGGTGGGTCAGGCCGGCGACGTCTATGTGCGGCTGACCACGGGCGTCGACTTCACTTACCACAACGACGACGAGAAGCGGCGCAAGGCCGAGCGCGATGGCCTCATCTCCGTCGGCGACATCGGCTATGTCGACAAGGACGGGTTTTTGTTTCTCTGCGACCGGCGCAATCACATGGTGATCTCGGGCGGTGTGAACATCTACCCGGCGGAGATCGAGGCTGAGATTTTGAAGATACCGGGGGTCGCCGACTGTGCGGTATTCGGCATTCCCGACATCGAGTTCGGCGAGTCGCTGTGCGCCGTCGTGCAAGCGCAACCCGGCGCGCCTGTGAGCGAAGGCGACGTGAAGGGATACCTGCGCGATCGTCTTGCGAAATACAAAGTGCCGAAGGTCGTGGAGTTTCGCGCCGAACTGCCGCGCGAGGATTCCGGCAAGATCTTCAAACGCAAGCTGCGCGATCCGTATTGGGAGAAAGCAGGGCGGACGATTTGAAGATCCGCGATCACCGCGGCGGCGCGTCTTCCGTCAGCTTCTCGTTCTCGATGCCTTTCGCGTCGTTGTAGGCGGCTTGGATCGCGGGTCCTTTGAAGTAGAAGCCGAAGAAGCGCTTCAGGACGGGGTCGCCGTTCGTGAAGCGCGGCTCGATGCTCGTTAGGTCGGCCACCTTGGCTATCTCGGCGAGCGTTTTGCCTTGTGCGATGCCGGTTTCGACTTGCGCCTTCACGCGCGTGAGGGCTTCGGCGAGCAGGTCGAGGTAGCGCGCGTCCGTTTGCAGCGGCCCGTGGCCGGGAATAAGCGTTTTGAAGCCTGTCGCTTTAAGTTTCTGCAGAACCTTCACCCAGTTCCCTGGGTAGCTGCCGAACGCGTAGGGGATCGGTGCCACCACGATATCGCCAGCGGCCACAATGCGTTCGGCGGGCAAGATCATCACCGCGTCGCCCTTCGTGTTGCCCGGACCGAAGTGGCGCAACTGCACGCGGCGGCTGCCTAAGTCGATGTCGAGCTCGTCGTCGAACGTCATGGTTGGCGGGACGACGCGCATGCGCATGACTTCGTCTTGGTGCAGGACGGCGTCCGCGACGAAGCGTTCGAAGAACGGCATCTCGGCCGGATCGAGCGGCGTGCCGTCGAAGAACTTGCCTTCGTCGAGCGATTTTTTCACTTCCGCGCCGGTGTCGCGCACGCCGCCGGCCTTCTCTTCCTTGAAGATGCGCTGCATCGGTGCGCCTTCCATCGCCGCACGCGTGAAAGTATGACCCACGACTTTCGCGTTCGGGAAGGCGTCAAGGATCGGGCCGATGCCGCGGTTGTGGTCGCCATGCCAGTGGCTGATGACGATGTGGGTGACGGGCTTTGCGCTGAGCGCCTTCACCTTCGCCAGCACCTGCTCGCCTTGACTCGGGAAACCGCCCGCGTCGAACACGAGGACGCCCTCCGCGCCGATCACAACGACGGTGTTGCAGACGACGGGATAGCGCATCGGGTCTGGGCGCTGACCAACATGGATGCCCGGTGCGAGTTCGCGCCATTCGAGATCGAAGAGACCACCAACTGCCCGCGCCGGGAGTACGGCCGCGAACAGGGCAACGACGATGACTAGGTACTTCCGCATGCCCCCACCCTCTCGTATCGTGCGTATGCGAGCAGCAAAATGCGTGCGAAGCCAGTCACGTGCGCGTGACACCCCGCGTTGCAACCACCTGCCTTGTTCGCGGTGCTGCGCGGCGATCTCGCGCCGCGTCTTCGGGCCATCGCATGCGATCCGCCGGCACGGTCAGCGCCCGCTCTTGGCGATCGGGCCGCACATGCTGTTGATGACGCCGAACGGCTTCGTTTCCGTGCCGTCGGAGAGCAGGATGCTGAGCAGCCAATAGTCTCGACTACAGATGGCGGCGGGCAGCTTCACGACATAGGGCGTCATTGGAGACGGGAGGCGGTCCGGCAGGCGGACGCGCACCGTGCGGCCCGTTTGCGTGACGCCCATCATGCGGTTCGAGAGCGGCGGGCCCGGCATGAAGCTTCGGAAGACCACCTTGATGAGACGGCGTTGCCTGCCCTTCTCATCTTCGTAGGCGTTGGGGCCCGTTACCGCGCTAAGTTCGACGAAGCGACCCTTCGCCGTTGCTTTGATCGAGCACGGGCGAATCTCGAAGTAGGGGACTTTATCGTACAGCAGGCTATAGCGGTCACGGCAAACGTTGAAGTCTGCCACCGTTTGAGCCGTCTGAGGAGGTGGAGGTGGAGGTGGAGGCGGCGGAGGCGGTGTTGGTGGTGCCGCCAGCGCGGCCGCTGTCATCACGACGAGCAGGATGACGCCAAGCGCCAGTCTTTGTTTCGTCATCCCAACCCTCGTGGAGCGGAGGCGAAAGGGCGCCCGCCCCTTCGCTTCCCGATGCGTGACGCTTCTTAAGCCTTCGCCGTCGGCCGGTCGCGGACGCGGTCGCAGATGGCCGCGATCGTTTTGGCTTCGGGGTTGATCGGTTGACCCACTTGCTTGCCGAAGTCGAGGAAGGCGAAGAGGTGGATGTCGGCGTAGCTGAAGCGGTCGCCACAGACCCATTGACGGCCGGTGAGTTGCTTGTCGAGCCAGAGTAGCCGGTCTTGCGCGATGCGCTTAAGGCCGTCGGCGGCTTCGGGCGCGGTCGGGATGCGATTCTGGAACAGCGGCAGTCCTTGGCTAAAGCGGAAACCGTTCGCCATCGGCTCGCAGATGTTGAGGTCGATGCGGCGCGTCCACATGCGCGTCTCGGCTTTCTCCTTCGGCGTGGTGCCGATGAGGGCGGGGCGCGGGTGCGTGTCTTCGAGGTATTCGCAGATCGCCGTGATCTCGGCCACGACGGTGCCATCGTCGAGTTCGAGGCACGGCAACTGGCCGGCGGTGTTCTTGGCGGTATAGGCCGCCTGGCGGTTTTCGCCCTTCATCAGGTCGACTTCGACGAGGGGGATGCTCAACCCCTTCTCCGCCATAAACATGCGCACGGCGCGTGGGTTGGGGCCGATCGAGTTGTAGAATTTCATGGAAAGCCTCCGGTTTCGAGATGCCGGACACTGACCTCCAGACTGCGCAGGTGTCAACGCACGCTAAACGAGAAGAGGCGGCCCTGCCTTGGGTAGCAGGACCGCCTCCGTTGGTTCAATCAGGATCGGCTAGCGGCGGATCCGGACCGGCTTCGGGCCGTTGCGCATGAAGCCCATTAGGTGCGAACCGAGGATGTACATCAGCAGAGCCAACCCAGCGAGCGCCACCTCGAACACGGGCAACTCCGACCCGCCGTCCCAGGACCGCGAAGGCGTATTACGCCGCGCGCTTGCGACCGCTTGTGCAGGCCCCTGGCCGATGAGGCCCGTAGACGTCTCGGCCGCTTGCGCCGATCCCGCACCGGCATGCGACGAGCCACCGGCTTGCGTCGAGGAGGTCGTCAACTGCGCAGGCGCGCTCGCGACCGGTATCGGCACAACCCGAACAAGCTCCTGCGCTTGCGATTGCACCGCAGTTGGCACCTCGGCGCGTTGCCCACGCGGGTTCCTGCCGAAATCTTCGCGCACGTCGCGGTCCGCACGGCGCAACCCAGTGCCGCCAGCAAGGCCAGCCGCACCGCGCGGATCGTCCACGCCACGCGGATCGTCCACGCCGCGCGGATCGTCAACGCCGCGCGGATCGTCCACGCCACGCGGATCGTCCACGCCGCGCGGATCGTCGACCGAACGGCCGCCGAGCGACGAACCCGAAGTGAGAGAATAGCTCGAGGACGACGACCCGCTCGCCGGCGCGCCGCTCCAGCCGCCTTCGTTACTCGCGATCGTGTGCGATACGCGATTGCCGGCCATCACTTCGATCTGCTGCGACAGCGCACTGCGCACGCGCACGGTCGAACCTGGTTTGACCATTGTCACGGCATTGCGCCAAGGCGTGGCCACCTCGACCGCACCCTCGCTCACTGAGACCGACGAACCTTCCTCGTTCACCGAGACCGTAAAGGCCGTGCCCTTCACGACCGCGGCCAGAAACGGCGTGTTGACCTCGAAATGCGGCACCTTACGCTTGCCGATATTGAACAGAACCGAACCCATGTCCTGGCTGATATGCGTGCCTGTCGCGCCACCTTCGCTTAGGGTCACGCGGCTTCCCGGCGAAAGCACGATCTGCTCCTCGCCGCGCCGAAGAACGACCCGGCCGCCTGCGCCCGTAGTAACGACAGTGCCCGCAGGCAATGTCGCGCGCGAATCGACCGCGGCGCGGATCAAGCCGTTCGAGCTCACCGCCACGCTCCCGACGCTGCTGACCAGTCGCCAGGAGTTCTGCGCGTCGCTTGCAATAGCGGTTGAGGCGAGAAGCGTCGCCACGACTGCCACCGAGAGACGTCCGATCAGTTTGCGCATGATCTAAACTCCTTTGCGCGGTTTCCCACGCTTCCCGGCCATATTCGCGCGCGGGTTCCAAACGAATTGCAAAAAACTTGAGTTAATGGCCGCCGTTCAATGCACAAGCGGCAGTCGATGCGGCGTAAAGATAAACGCCGTGCTAACGCGATCTGCGAAACGAGGCTTCGGTGACACGATAAAGCGTCACCGTCCCGCAATGGAACAGCGGCGCCGCACAGGTGAACAAATCGTTGCTAGACCGCGAACTTCGCAACCGCGACCGCCATCGTCGCCTCCGGATCGTAAATGTAGATCGTTCCGCTCTCTCCGCCGCCGCGCTTGATCAAAGTCGGCGCATTCAGTCGGCGCAAGCGCTCGTAAGCGATCTGCGGCACCAAAGGTTCGTACGCGCCGTAATTGGAAGCCGCTGGCTGAGGCCCGCTCGTCCAAGCCGGCAGGTTCATCGAATTTGGCCCGCCGATGTCGTAGAGCGCATCGGTCGCGCCCTGCGCGGTCCCGCCGCCGGGCGGAAAGATCTCCGGGTTCATCATCCACTTGCCGCTCGTCATCTCCGTATAGACGAGACGACCCTTCGCATCGAATACGCGCCCGACAAGTGACGGATTGGAACAATCGGGGCCAAGCGCCTCAACGACAAGCTTGTCGCCGGGCTGCGCGCTGGTGAACGAGACCGTCCGCTCGAACGCTTTGGCGCACGCCTGGACGGGCGGGGCCACCGGCCGCACCACCGGCCCGCAAACCTGCTCGCACCCGCCAAGCGCCACCCCGGCCATCAACACCAACGCCAATCCGCGCATTTTCGTCTCTCCCATAAGGCTTCGTCGCACATTCCATGCGGCAATTCCGCCGTTTTCAAGCCTTGCCCCCACCCTTCAAATCCGTAT
>CAYXQB010000141.1:0-8547 GCA_964466435.1 uncultured Flavobacteriaceae bacterium
AAATCCTCTCTCTCCGACCATTATTTCCCGCCATTCCATTGGATAAATTCGTCGGCGCTCAGGCGCTCGATGTCGGGTACTTTCGCATCTGCAGCAGGGTAGCCGACGGGGAAGACCATCACCGGCTTTTCGTTCGCTCCGCGGGCGAGTGTTTCGCGCAGGAAGCCCATGGGATTGGGCGTGTGCGTTAGCGTGACCAGACCCATGTGGTGGATCGCGGTGATGAACATGCCTGCGGCGATGCCCACGCTTTCGTCGACATAGTAGTTCTTGCGGTGTGTCCCGTCCGGGCGAATGCCGAATTTCTCGGCGAACAGCACAACGAGCCAGGGCGCGTCGGTCATGTGCTCTTTCACGTGGTCTGTGCCCAAGGGGTGAAGGGCTTCGCGCCACTCGTCGGTCAGGCGTTCGCTGTAGGTCTTCAACTCCTCTTCCTCGGCGGCGGCGCGAAGTTTCGCCTTGATGGCGGCGTCGTCGATTGCGACGAAGCGCCAGGGCTGCCGGTGGGCACCGGAAGGCGCAGTACCTGCGGTTAGGATCGCCAGTTCAATCAGGCGGCGCGGGACCGGGTCGCGGGCGAAGTGCCGTGTGGTACGGCGGCCGTTCATTTCGGCGTAGAACGCCTCGGCGCGGGCCAGCATCTCGGCTTCAGGGCGCCGCACGTAGCCGGGGAGCGGGACAAACCGCGCTTCGGGTAGATGCGTGGTCAGGTTTTTGTAGTCTGGCGTCACAGTGGGGCCTCCGTGCGGCGCGGTGACACTACAAAGGAAGAACGATTGCCGCGAGGCGCAATTCGGGAGACATCGGGATGGCTGAGGCAATTTGGTGCGTCGCTCGCCGTGCCGAGACCGTTGTAATGCGGTGCCTCTCAAGCCTTGAGGAGTTACCTATGAAGTTCAACCAGATTGCGGCCGTGCTTATCGTCGCTGGCGGCGCCAGCCTTTTGAGCGCTTGCGCGCCGTCCACCGAAGCCGACGAAGCGGCCATTCGCGAAGCAAACAAGAAGTGGCTTGAGGCGATCGTCGCGAAAGACGCGAAGGCTATCGCTGCACTGCATGCCGAAGACGCGCAAACCTTGCCGCCGAACGCACCAAAGGCCGTCGGGCGGGAAGCTATCGAGAAGAACTGGGCGGGCATGTTCGGGATTCCCGGCATGTCGCTTTCGTTCGAAACCGAGAAATTCGTGTTCGCCAAGAGTGCCGATCTGGCGGTCGATATCGGAACCTACAAGTTCACGGCCGGCGAAGGCGCTGCCGCGCAGACCGACACCGGCAAATCCGTCGTCACGTGGACCAAGCGCGACGGCAAATGGTACGTGCTGACCGACATGTTCTCGAGCAACCAACCGCCAGCACCGCCTGCCCCGCCGGAGGCTCCGGCTTCCGAAGCCCCGGCTCCGGCGGCTCCCGGCGCCGAGGTGCCGGCTGCTCCAGCGACACCACCGGCGCAATAGCTCTTTGCTCTAGCCTCAGATAGCGGGGCTCAAGCCCGGCTATCTGCTGCGCGCTAGAACGAGATGTGCACTCTACGGTTCTGCGGCTCGCGGATGCCGTCGGCGGTTTGGACAGCGGGTTCGCTTTCACCCCGCCCGGAAACGGAGATCGCGCTGCCGGCAATGCCTTCGCCGATGAGCGCCTTCTTGACCGATTGGGCGCGGCGTACGGAGAGCGCTTTGTTGTAGGAGATCGATCCCGCGCGGTCGGCGTGGCCGATGACGCGGATGGCAGCGGAACCGGAGTTGCGTACCGACACCACGGCTTTCCTGATCGTCGACAAGGCTTGCGGCGTTAAATCCGCTCTGTTGAAGCCGAAGAAAACGATGAACTCCCGCTCAAGCGGTACGGGCTGTGGGGTTGCCGGCGGCGGCGGAGGCGGCGCTGCCGCAGGGCTTGAGAGCGCGAAACGTACGCCGGCGGTCGCCGCGTGCTTCTCGAAATCACCGCCTTCGATTGTATAGTTCGCGGCCGGTTCGAGGTTGATGTCGCGTACGTTTGCGTAGCGATAGTTGACGAATACGACCGTCATTTGGGTGAGCGCGTAGTTCAGGCCCGCGATGCCTTGATAGGCGAAGTGCCAATCCCCTTCGTCGACTGGACCCCAGCCTGTGGTCATTTGGACATTCGCGTAGTCGCCACCGACACCCAGGCCGATCGACAGTGACAGACGATCGAATAACGGCACATCGTAGAGCACGTTGACCATGGCGGAGATCTCAGTGAGATCTCCCTCGCCGTCCAAACGCGAGCCGCGCCACTTGAGGACGTAACCTTCGAGGTTGTTTTGGCGGTAGCCGCCCTCGACCTCGAAGCGCCAGCTGTCAATTCCGAAGCCGGCAGCCCCGAACGCGGCCCAACCGGACTCCAATTCGGCCACCGCCTCCTTGATCACCGGACCACACCACGTCTCGAGCGTGCGCGTGTGCTCCCACTCCTTCACCCAACTGCCGCCGCCTTCAAGGCTGACGTACCAGCCTTCGGTTGCGGCGGCAGGCAAAGCACAGCACAGCGACAGTACAGCGGCGGCAGCCGCGCGCATCGTAGTCATAGACACCCCAGCACCACATTTGTTTCGTTGGCGAGGGTGGCGCGGGCGGTTCTGTGTCCGCCTTGATGCTCCGCCCCCGCGAATCGATCTTCGATTTGGAAAATTGTATGCGTGCGTGCCGTTTGCCGTTACGCGCGGACCGTGAGACGCGCCGCGTCAGCCTTCGTCCGCGTGCGCACTGCTTTCGTGTGAGGGCGCGACAGATGCAGCAGCGGTTGCGTGATTCGCTTGCGTCCAAATGCGATCGCCGAGCGGCGCAAGTTCCCGGCGGTTGAGAATTACGCAGGGCAAGTGGAAACGAAGCGCTTTTTGTGCTGCCGGACGGCAGTCATCGCCGCGAGCGGCGATCTAGCAGAGCGTGAACCGAGTTCTTCCGCGTACGGAATTTTTTTGCGGTGCGCCGCGTGCAGTTTCCCGCACGCGGCGCGGACTCGTTATGCGGCGTCGCGTACGGCCTCCGGCGCGGCAGGCGGCCAGAGCGTTTCGACATCTGCTTGGGCGACCTTGAGGGCCGTGAATTTCACCGGCTTCTTGGCCTTGCTTCCCTTTGGGTCGGTCGCGACATTTTCGCGACCCATGAGGAAGGAGAGCGGCTCGACCATGGCCGTCTTCCAATAGGCGCCTTTGACGGGCTCCCAGGTTTGGGCACCATCGGGGCAGCCCCAGACGACGAGTTCGCCGGAAGCGGCCTTTTCGCGAAACGCTTCCAGGCGTTCGGCGCCGCTTGCGTCTTCGGGCGGCGTCCAAACGGACGACCATTCGCCTTTCAGGCTGAAGGCGATCGCGTCGGAGAGCCAGACGGCATCTTCGGGTAGCGCGACCGCTTTCTTCGCCGCGGTCTTCTTTTTCGCGGTGGAGCTCTTCTTCTTCGCAGGCGCCTTGGCCTTCTTTGCGCGCTTGGGCTTCGTGGCCGCCGCTACAAACTCCGCCGTCAGCGCAGGGGCTGCATCCTCGGCAATCTCCTCCGCGGCGGCAGGTTGCTGAGCGATGACAGCCTCATCCTCCAGCGCTTCAATGCTCTCTATCTCTGCTGCGGCTGGGACTTCTTCTTCGATGTCAGCCTGAAGAGCGACTTCAGCCACCTGATCTTCGACAGCAGGCGCCTCCGGCTCGGCCAGTTTGGCGATGTCCCATTCAACGATTTCGATGTCGTGCTCGGTCGGTTCTTCGACCTCGGCAAGTTCAAGTGCAGGCACCATCTCTGCCGCTTGTATCTCGGCGACTGCCTCCATCGGTTCGATGGAAGCCAGTTCCGCAGCGACCTCCGGCACCTCCGAAAGAGAGCGTTCTTCCGCAAGCGCCTCGTGGACCGCGTTTCCAATCGCCGCTTCCTCGGCCAGCGCCTGCAGCTCGACGACCGTTTGCGGCGGCGGCTCGTCGGCGCTTGCCGTCGGCGTCGCGAAGGCAGCTTCCATCGCGCGCTTCAAGTTTTCGCGGTGCTCGGCCGCCTCGCGTGCCTCGCTTTCCGCCCCAATGTCACGCGACAGCGCCTCCGTTACCGGTTGCGCCTGCGATCCCCCAAAAATCTGCCGAAACAAGCGGCTGAACGACGTGATCATGATTCGAAAGATAACTGATTCGTTTACGCAGAATGGGGATAGGTTCAACGTAAGCGAGCGGCGTGAGGTATTTGCAACGACGTGACGGTCCGTATGGCGGCGTTAACGCGCGTCACCAGAACTTCCACCACGGTTTTTTCGGCGCGCGGCCAGCCAACGCTTCCATACGTTGCGTAGCGCCGGCGTAGGTGAGCAGCACGTCGTCGAAGGCGCTAACGTCGATCACGCGGTCAAGTTGCGGGTCGAACACTTCGTAGCCGGTGTCGCGGCAGATGATTTCGATGAGCTCCCAGACCTGCTCCAGCACCCGGCGCGCAGCATCGCCGTTGTGCCAGTAGGGAATTGTGAGCGAGGCGCGATCGTCGAACAGGACGATTTGGATGCCGCTCGATTCCTTCGTCATATCGGCCAATTCGAGGTGGCGGATGCGCTCGTAAGCTTCGCTTACGGGCATCTTGTGGAGGCTGGCGATTGCGTCGAAATCGGGCTCAAGCAACTCGAGGCGCGTGTCGTGTGCGATAAGCGCCTCAACGAGCTTTCGCTTCTTCGCTTCAATGGTTGTGTTGCGCTTGCCTTGGGAAGGGCCGTCATCGTCGTTGACGATGTTACGCACGGGAACACCCGGGCGCGGGGCGAAGAACTGGAGGTCGTAGCTCATGAGCAATCCGTTGGGGTCACGCGACCGCCTTCTCGTCCGCGATGAAGCGTGCCGTGAGCTTTGGGTCTTGCATCGGGATGAAGTGTGTGAGGTGCGGCAGGTACACGTCGCGGCCGTTCTTGAAGACGGACGCGAGCTTCGGCCACGTGGGAGAGTCGGAGAAGTCCATACGCTCGCGCGGGCCGAGCGGGCGTTCCTTCGCGCGCAGAATGGTGACGGGCACTTCGATCTTGCGCACGATGTCGTAGATGTCGGTGCCGATCGAGCCCATGTAGATCGACGCTTCGACCGCGGGCGGGCAGGCGAGTTGGAAGCCGCCGCCCTCGGCCGGCTGTAGGCCGTGGCGGCAATAGTCTTCAAGCACCTTCGGGACCCAGAGCGCGTACGGATTTCGCCCTTTGAACGCGTCGAACATCTCCTGCCACGACGACCAGCGGTTTCGCCGGCGCGCGACGGGGTGCTCGGTGCCGGGCGGCAAGAGGCCGCGCTGTGCGTACATCTCCGGCGCCATGATCACGGGATCAATCAGGACCAGGCGGTCAAACATCGCCGCATGCGTGGCCGCGACTTGGACGAGGCAGTGGCCCCCCATCGAGTGCCCCACGCCGATGGCGCCTTCGAGTTTCAGATGCTCGACGAGTTCCGCTATGTCGAGCGCGGGGACGGCCCAGTCGTCGATCAGGCCTGTTTTCTCGCTGCGGCCGTGGCCGCGCATATCGACGGCAATCACGCGAAATCCGGGCGGCAAGGCGCGCACGACCTCGTCCCAACAACGGGCGTGGAAGCCGGTTGCATGTAGCAGGAGAAATACGGGATCGCCCACCCTGCCCCACTCGGCGTAAGCGATGCGGGCAGCTGAGCCGCCAAAAAAGCGCTCCGCCGGATTCGACGCCTCATTATTCAGGGACATATTAAAACCGCGTTAGAATCGGCTGAAAATATGACTGACCTCGAGAATCAGCCAGGGCTCGGACAGGCATCAATTCCTTGCGTGTACTGGGTGGTCCAATGCACGCAGAATTTCCACAGGCAATTGCCGGTTGAAAACCACCACCTACCCGCGCAGAAGCTCAAGAAAAATCGCCGTGGATATGCTGGTTGGGCCTTTGCTGTGTCCCTGGCGTGACATAGGGATGGGGTTCCTCGCGTTACATTTGCCGTGCATACCCCGGGCGCACCCCCCACAAGGCGGATCCAACCGCCACCCCCGCGCCCATGGCCCCTCGTGACTGACAAGGTGATGGTGAGAGTATGAAGATGAAAACGCTCCTTCTGGGAGCCGTGGCGACCATTGCGTTTGGTTCCGCCGCAAACGCTCAAGACAGAAACGGTTGGTACATCGGCCTCGAAGGCGGCGGCGTTTGGCTCGCCGATATCGATAGCGTGTCGGTCTTCGACCCCGATGCGCCCGGCCTTAACGTAACTACGCCCGATACGGTGCCATTCGACACCGGTTGGGCCGCCATTGGCACGGTCGGTCACCGCTTCGCAGGAAACTGGCGCTGGGAAGTAGAGGTCGGGTATCGCGACAACGATGACGACACGGGCCTCGTGCAGGTGACCGAGTGGTCCGCCATGCTCAACGTCCTCTATGATATTCCGCTGGGTCGCTCGTTTGCATTGTCGCTCGGCGCGGGTGCAGGTGCGGACAACATGGAATTGGAGATTCCGGTTGCCGCATTCCAGGATCGCAATTGGAATTTCGCCTATCAGGGTATCGCCGGATTGACGATGGCGGTATCGGATCGGATCGACCTCTTTGCCAACTATCGCTACCTGCGGGTCCACGAGCCAGATTTCGAAAGCCGCGTCGTCGTCCCTGGTGCGGGCTTTACGACGATAACGTTCGACGACGTGCAGAAGCACACGGCGACGATCGGCCTGCGCTACAATTTCGGCGTCAAGGCCGAGCCGCCGCCGCCGGTTGCGCCGCCGCCGCCTCCGCCGCCGCCACCGGCTGCGCCGAAGGAGTTCATTGTGTTCTTCGGGCACAACAAGTCGAACCTCACGCCTGAGGCGATGGATGTGATCCGTCAGGCTGCGTCGGCTGCGAAAGAATACGGCAGCGCCACGATCACGGTCGTCGGCCACGCCGACAAGTCGGGTTCGCCCGCCTACAACGAGAAGCTCTCGCTGCGCCGTGCAGACGGTGTGAAGGGTGCGCTCGTCGGCGAAGGCATCGAAGCCGGAAAGATTACGACATCGGGCCGCGGCGAAAGCGATCCGATGGTGCCGACAGAGGACGGCGTGCGCGAACCGCAGAACCGGCGCGTACACATCAATCTCTGATCATCCGTTTTAGGGGATGACTAGCGTGGGCGGAGGCCAACACCTCCGCCCGCATCTTCCGGGGGGAAGAGTTTCTTTGAACGGCGACTATCGCCGACGTGCATTCTTAATCTGGCCCCTTGAGAGACCCAAGAAAAGGAAATGGTGAGCGTTATGACCACGAGATCGCTGCTTCTCGGCGCTGTCGCGTCGTTGGTATTTGTGTCCGCAGCAAGCGCGTACGAACGGAACGGCTGGTATATCGGCCTGGAAGGCGGCGGAAGCTGGGTGGACGATTTGGACGGCATCCGGACATTCGATGCGAACCCACCGGGCGCACCGTTTGTGACCGCACCCGAGGGCGGCCCCCTTGAAACGGGTTGGGCTGCGCTTGGTACGGTCGGGTACGGCTTCCGCAACAATTTCCGCGTCGAACTCGAAGGCGGCTATCGCGACAACGATCTCGATCCCAGCACAGCCGGGTCGCTGACCGAGTGGTCCGCGATGATCAACGTGCTCTACGATATCTCTTTGACGGAACGGCTCGGGCTGTCGCTCGGCGCCGGTGCTGGCGGCGATCACTTCAACTTGGAGCGGACGCCAAACAGCTTCGACGAAGGCGACTGGCAGTTCGCTTATCAAGGTATCGCGGGCTTGAACTACATGCTGACGGATCGGCTCGACCTGTTCGCGAACTATCGCTACTTCCGTGTCAACTCGCCCGAGCTTAGCGGGCCAGGTAACACGGGCGGTCCTGCTGGCACGCTCGACTACGAATTCGAAGACGCCGTAAAGCACACGGCGACAATCGGTCTGCGTTATCACTTCGGCGCGCCGGCTGCGGAGCCGATGGTGGCGCCGCCACCGCCGCCGCCTCCGCCGGCTGAGCCCGCCGCACCGCCGCGCGAATTCATCGTCTTCTTCGGCCACAACAAGTCGAACTTGACGGCGGAAGCGCAGGAAGTGATCCGTCAGGCTGCGGCTGCCGCCAAGCAGTTCGGCTCGGCGACGATCACGGTCGTCGGTCACGCCGACCGCTCGGGCTCGCCGAAGTACAACCAAGGCCTCAGCCAACGCCGTGCGACGACGGTGAAGGGCGCCCTGGTTGCCGAAGGCATTGCGGGTGGTTCGATCTCGAC
Organism: uncultured Flavobacteriaceae bacterium; assembly: GCA_964466435.1. Classification (GTDB taxonomy): domain Bacteria; phylum Pseudomonadota; class Alphaproteobacteria; order Micropepsales; family Micropepsaceae; genus SZUA-430. The sequence continues at coordinate 8,169 of CAYXQB010000141.1, forward strand.
GTCCGCTAAGGGCGAAAGCGATCCGCTGGTGCCGACGGACGACGGCGTGCGTGAACCGCAGAACCGCCGGGTGCATATCAATCTCTAAAGCTTGAATAGTAGGGGATGAGTTGGAAAGGGCGGAGGCGTTGTCTCCGCCCTTTTCGTTTGGTCAGCGTGGTCGCGGGAACGTCAAGCCGCTTTGAGCAAGACCGTCGTCGTTGCCTCGCCCTTGCCGCGTTCGGCGCGGACCGTGGGCTTGGAGAGGGCAACGAGCTGACCGAAGAGATCGACCAGTATCGCGAGAAGGCGGAGTCCCTCAACATGCCGGAGCACGCCCGTCAGGAGCTCGAGCGCCAGCTCAAGCGCCTCGAGCGGATGCACCCGGACTCCGGCGAGA
>CAYXQB010000142.1:0-8409 GCA_964466435.1 uncultured Flavobacteriaceae bacterium
CGTAGCCGAACTGATCAAGGATCTGGGGCTGCCCGCGCGCCTGCGGGACGTTGGAATTACGGAAACGCAACTCCCCGCCATCGCCGAAGAAGGCGCCAAGAACCCGGTCGTGCTCTCCAACCCGCGCCCCATCACGGGCGCGATCGACGTGATGGAAATCCTACGCGCGGCTTGGTGAGCTAACCCTGCACCAACCGCTGCCAATAGAACGCCGGCCGGTACTCGTTATACTTCGCGTGGAACGGCAGATACTTGTGATAGGCCTGCAGCACCGGGTCCTGCGAGTTCGCAACCGCGCTCTCCGTCTCGCCGATGATGCACGCCCGCTGCGACGCGCTGCCCGACGAAAAGCCGAACGGACCTGAGTGCCAGCAAAGAGCACGCGCCCGCCGCACGATCCGCAAATGCGCGTTGTCGAGCGCCCTAAGCGAAACCGCATCGTGCGGCAACACATCCGCCGGCTGATACGCCACCTGGTCCGCAGCCGCGGCACCGGCGAAAGCCAACGAGATCGCAACAATCAAAGCGCGCATGGGGAAGCCTCCGGCTATGCCAAGGGATGAGGATAATCTAGGCTCGCCAACCTGTCTCGCCCATGAACGGCCGTTCACGATCACGTCACGCGCAAGGAATCCCATGCTGAGCTTCGCCGAATACCGCAAACACGACGCACTCTCGCTCGCGGAACTTGTGAAAACGAAGCAGGTCACGCCGGAAGAGTTGCTGAACACGGCCCTCGCCCGCGCAGCGCAAGTGAACCCGAAAATCAACGCCATCATCCTCGACCACGAAGGCGTCGCCCGCAAACAGCTGAAGGACGGCCTGCCCCAAGGCCCGCTCACCGGCGTGCCGTACCTGCTCAAAGACCTCGGCGCGCAACTCAAAGGCACGGTCACCACAGGCAGCCTCAACCTCTACCGCGAGACCGTCGCACAAGCCGACACGACATTCGTCGAGCGTTGCAGGCAAGCGGGCCTAGTCATCTTCGGCAAAACCCACTCGCCCGAGCTGGGGCTAAGCCCCTCCTCCGAATCGCGCATGTTCGGCGCGACACGCAATCCCTGGAACCTCGACCACATCGCTGGCGGCTCAAGCGGTGGCGCCGCTGCAGCGGTCGCCGCCGGCATCATCCCGACCGCGCACGCGACCGACGGCGGCGGCTCGATCCGCATCCCGGCCGCCTGCTGCGGCCTGTTCGGCTTGAAGCCCACGCGCGCGCGCACGCCGATGGGCCCGAAGCGCGGCGAAGGCTGGGGCGGCGCCTCGATCGCACACGTCGTCTCCCGCAGCGTGCGCGACAGTGCGGCGTTCCTCGACGCGACCGCAGGCGCAGCCCCCGGCGATCCCTACGCAGCCCCGGCGCAAGCGCGCCCGTTCCTCGATGAGGTGAAAGCCGCACCGGGACGCCTGCGGATTGCGTTCTCGACCACACCGCCAATCCCGACGCCGGTTCACCCCGACGCAATCGCCGCCGTGAAGGATGCCGCCAAACTCTGCGAAAGCCTCGGCCACATCGTTGAGGAAGCAACGCCCGCGATCAACGGCATGGAGATTATGGCCGCGCAAGGCGTCGTCATCAGCGCCAACGTCGCCTTCACCGTCGACGAAGCCGCCGAAGCGCTGGGCCGCAAGGCAAGGCCCGAAGACGTCGAACGCGCCACCTGGTTCCGCGTCGAGAACGCGCGCAAGACGGACTCAAGCGCCTATGCGAGGGCGATGAACACGCTCCACTATCTCGGCCGCACGGTCGCAACCTTCATGGAGAACTACGATGTCTTTCTCCAACCCACCGTCGCCCAGCCGCCGCTCAAGATCGGTGTCCTCAACATGGACCGCACCGACATCGGCGAGATGTTCCGCGAGCTGATCTCGTTCGTTCCCTATACCGGGATCTACAATCTGACCGGCCAGCCATCGGCGAACATCCCCCTGCACTGGAACGCGGCAGGCCTTCCGATCGGCACGATGTTCACCGCCCGTTTCGGCGACGAAGCATCGCTGTTCCGCCTTGCCGCCCAATTGGAACAGGCCCGCCCCTGGAAGTACAAATACGCGCCTCTCTAGGCTTTCACCAGGTCGTGCTCTGCGGCGCGTCGCCGGCAAGCTCCGCCAGCCGTCGCCGTGTGCCGCCGGTCGTGCCTTCGGGCAACGCATCAACCGGAAAGAACCCCGTTGCCGCGATCTCCAGCACACGCGCCGCGCCATGCGCCGGCCGCCATTCGCCCGCTTCATAGAAAAGGATGTGATCCGACTTTTTTTGCGTAAGACTCAAATACACGCCGACGAGGCGCGGCGGACCCATCGCCTCGATCAACGCCTCTTCGCGCAGCTCTCGGACGGCTGCATCGGCCGCCGTCTCGCGCTTATCCACGGCACCACCCGGAAAGTGCCAGCCCGGCGCATACGTATGCCGGACCAGGAGCACTTTGGCCGCCTCGTCGCGCACGATGATCCGTACACCAATCGTTAAGGGCCAGCGCCCGGTACGCGCCAGTTGCGCGGCGCGGTGATAGACGTGGAGCGCCGGACTAACGATCCGGCCAAATCGCGTGGTCATGACAACGAAGCTTTAAGCCCAATCGGTGTGTCCCGGTAAAGCGTTCCCTAACCCCTGCCGGTCTAATCTCAGGCAACACTTACGCCGGGAAGGTGGGGACATCCATGTCGATCGAACAAAAGCGCTTTGAAGCGCAAGATCTGTTCAAATATGCGCGCCGCGTGCTCTCGCCGAAGGAAGAGCCCGTGATTGAGGCCCCTGTCGAGCCCGTCGACATCCGTTCCGGCATCGACCGCGCACTGCGCCAGACGCGCCGTGGCTCCTACTCGGTCGTCACGCTGGCTGAGCAGGCCGCCCGCGCCGTCTCGACGGTCGAAGGCACGCTGGTCGCGATCGACACGATCCACAACTTCCTCTCCGAAGCGCTCGACCTTACCGCCGAAGCGTTGTCGAACCCCGACGCGACGAAGCGTGCGATGGTCGCCGACCGGTACGAAGAGCTTCGCTCGCGCATCGACACGGTGGCTGGTGGCGCGACCTTCGAGGGCGTGAACCTGATCGACGGCAACCGCGCTTCGATCGAAGTGGTGCTGCCCGACGGCGGCCACCCGCGCCACGCTATCGGCCACATCACGCTCGTCGCGGGCGAACGTGGCCTGGCCCTCAAGTCGCCATCCGAGCTGTTTTCGTCGAACGACGAAATCGAAGCCGCGCGCATGTCGCTGTTCGCAGCCCGCCAGCGCCTCGACCGCGCCGCCGAAACGTTCTTGAACCAGGCAAGCGTCCTCGCCCCGCATCTCGGCGACGAAGCGGCGGTCGCCTAAGCCTCTCAGTGATGATGCGCATGCGCCTCGGGCGCATGCGCATCCTCGACCGGCTGCTTCAGTTCGCCGAGCGCTCGACGAATCGTCTCGACCGACGCGCTGAGCGCAAGCGACGCCATCACCGCCGCAACCGCAATGTCGGGCCACAGCGTCCCCGTTCCGAGCACGCCGATGGCTGCAACGATCACAGCGAGATTGCCGATCGCATCGTTCCGCGTGCAAAGCCAAACCGACCGCATGTTCGCGTCGCCCTCTCGGTATTGGTAGAGCATCGCCGCAACGCCCACATTCGCCGCCAGCGCCAAAAACCCGATCGCGCCCATTGTCGGCGCATCCGGCAGCGCATCGCCGAGCACGTTCATGACGGCAGCACCGATCACCCAAAGGCCGAACAGGCCCATGCTGACGCCCTTCACGAGCGCAGCCCGGGCCCGCCACACAAGGCCCATGCTGAGCACCGAAAGGCTAAGCCCATAGTTCGCAGCATCACCCAAAAAGTCGAGCGCGTCTGCCTGCAGCGAAACGGACTCGGCCGCGACGCCCGCCACAACCTCGATCGCAAACATCACCGCATTGACGATGAGCGCGATCCAAAGCACCCGCCGGTAGGCAGGCGACGCACTAGACGGAGGGGCCTGGCAGCAAGCGTCCATCGCTGATTCCTTTCGTGCTGATACCCTACATGCTACAGTGGCTGTAGCTTCAAGGGTCAAGAAGTGGCAGAAAATCTAACCATCGGCGCGTTGGCGAAGCGCGCCGCGACCAAGGTTCAGACGATTCGCTTCTACGAACAGGAAGGTCTGATGCCGGAACCGACGCGAAGCGACGGCGGCCAGCGCCGCTATTCGAAGGCGCACGCCGACCGCCTCGCCTTCATCCGCCACGCGCGCGAACTAGGGTTTCCTCTCGACGCCATTCGCGAACTCTTAGGGCTCGTGGACAAGCCCGACCAATCGTGCGCCCGCGTCGACCGCGTCGCGAGCGATGTCCTTGCTGATGTCGACGCCAAGATTGCGCGGCTTGAGAGCCTGCGTACCGAGTTGCAACGCATGGTCCGCCAATGCCGCCACGGCCGCGTCGCGGAATGCCGTGTGATCAAAGTTCTCGCCGACCACTCGCACAGCCACTGCCTATCGGACGACCACGGCCACTAGCTCCCCAAAACTGTCATGGTCGGCCTTGGCGGACCGTGACATAGTTGGGTTCGCACAACGCAGCTGAAACCATGACCAACACATCAAACGCCGACCAGATCGCCTATTGGAACGGTGACGTGGGCGCACGCTGGGCCGCGCAACAGGCGCGGCTCGACGCAATGCTCGCCCCGCTAAGCGACGCCGCTCTCAAAGCCGCCAACGCCCGGCCCAGCGAGCACGTCCTCGACGTCGGTTGCGGTTGTGGCGACACCTCGATCAAGCTCGCCAAGTCCGGCGCGCGCGTCCTCGGCGCCGATGTCTCAGCGCCGATGCTCGCACTCGCGAAGCGCCGCGCCGCCGAAACGAACGGCGCCACCTTCATCGAAGCCGACGCCGCGACCCACAAGTTCGACCCACAAGCCTTCGACCTCCTCTTCTCCCGCTTCGGCGTGATGTTCTTCGCCGATCCCGACGCCGCCTTCGCGCATATGCGCAAAGCGCTCAAAGCCACCGGCCGCGCCGCGTTCGTCTGCTGGCGCGACTGGCGCGAGAACGAGTGGGTGCGCGTACCGATCATGGCTGTGCGCCCCCACGTGCCGCCGCAACCGCAGCTGGGACCGGAAGACCCGGGCCCGTTCGCTTTCGCCGATCCGGCGCGCCTCCGCCGTGTCCTCGCGAGCGGCGGCTTCGATGCGATCACGCTCAAGCCCTTCGACGCGCCCGTCGAGATCGGCAACTCGCTCGACGATGCAGTCGCCTATCTGCAGGAGTTCGGCCCGATCTCGCGCGCGCTGACCGACGCCTCGCCCACGCAGAAGGAACAGGCCGCAAAAGCCCTCCGCGAAGCGCTCGCACCCTACGCCAAGACCGCGCCGGTCAGACTCGGCGCCGCCGTCTGGATCGTCACTGCGAAGGCTTAGATCCCATGAACCACGCCGAATTCGTCCAACTGCTCGACCGCTTCTCCGACGCCGCCTCCCGCGGCGACGGCAAGGCTTTCGCCCAGTGCTTCACCGAAGACGGCGTCTATCACGACTACATCTACGGCCCCCACACCGGCCGCGCCTCGATCGAGGATATGCTGGTCAGTCTCTTCCACCGCGACGCCGCGAACTATGACTGGCGCATGTTCGACCCCGTCGTGAACGGCGACAACGGCTACGCCTGGTCGCTCTCGAAGTTCACGTCTACGATCCCGCAGTTCCAAGGCAAAGAAGTTGTGATCGACGGCATGAGCCGCTTCGTGCTGAGAGGCAATCTCATCGCCGAATACCGCGAGAGCGTGAACGGCGGCGTTGCCATGGCCCAACTCGGTGTCGATCCCGCGCGAATGGCCAAGGTCATGAACCGCTGGGCCGGCTGGTTACGCGACCGGCCGGAAGTCAAAGCCTATCTGAAACGGTAGGCTTTTCCCCAAATCCGCGTGAAGTCCGCAGGCGGCCGCAACGTCAAATACGTTGGCTTTCGGCGCGTGCAGTCGTATCGCTCGATCTAGGCATTCAACGGGATTCGCGAACATGATCTTGGTGATCGACAACGTATTGACCGACAACGACATCACGAAGGTCGTCGACAAGCTGAGCGGCATGAAGTTCGTCGAAGGCACGGCCACGGCGGGCTGGCATGCGAAACTCGTCAAGAACAACATGCAGGTCGATCGCACGCAGCTGGAGTACCAGCCGCTGAACAAATCGGTGACCGAAGCAATCATGCGCAACGGCACCTTCCGTATGGCCGCGCGGCCCCGCCACATCACGCCGTTGCTGTTCAGCCGCTACAGGGACAGCATGGAGTACGGCACGCACGTCGACGATCCGATCATGTACAATCTGCGCAGCGACATCTCCTTCACGCTGTTCCTCGCCGACCCGAATTCCTACGACGGCGGCGAACTCGTTATGGAAACGACGGCGGGCGAGCGTGCCCACAAGCTCAAAGCCGGCCAGATGATCATCTATCCTTCAACGGCGCTGCACCGCGTCACGCCTGTGACGCGTGGCGAACGCATCGCTGCCGTCGGTTGGTGCCAAAGCTACGTCCGTCACGCCGATCAGCGCGAAATCCTCTACGACCTCGACATCGCCCGCCGCGGCATCTTCGAAAAAGAAAAGAAGTCCCGCGAGTTCGACGTCATCTCCAAAAGCCACGCGAATTTGCTGCGCATGTGGACTGACGGGTAGAACCCTCATGCCCGACTTCATGTTCCTGATGCACGACGACGCCCCACCCGGCAGCGCCGACGACGGCTGGGAGGACTACTTCAAACGCCTGCGCGAGGGCGGCGCCTTCGAAGGCGGAAGCGCAATCGGCGGTGGTTTCTGCGCCCGCAAGGATGGCGCATCACCACCAATCGCAAGGCACCTAACCGGCTACATCCGTGTTACGGCCAAGAGTCTCACCGACGCAAAGCAACTCCTCGCCGGCAACCCTGTTTATGAAGCCGGCGGCACGATCGAAATCCGCGAACTGCCGCGCGACTGAGACTCACTCCGTGTCGAACTTGATCCCCTGCGCGAGCGGCAGTGCGTTCGAGTAGTTCACCGTCGCCGTCTGCCGGCGCATATAGGCCTTCCAGGAATCCGAACCCGACTCGCGCCCGCCGCCGGTCTCCTTCTCGCCGCCGAACGCGCCGCCGATCTCGGCGCCGGAAGGGCCGATGTTCACGTTCGCGATGCCGCAATCGCTACCCGCCGCCGCGACGAAGCGCTCGGCCTCCTGCATGTCACGCGTGAAGATGCACGACGAGAGGCCTTGCGCGACGCCGTTCTGCAATCGCAACGCTTCGTCGAAGTTGCTGTAAGGGAGCACATACAAGATAGGTGCGAACGTTTCGTGCCGCATGACCTCGCTCTGCGTCGGCATTTCGACGATTGCGGGCTGCACGTAGTGAGCGTTCGGATATTGCGCTTCCAGCGCGCGCGCGCCGCCGGTCACTTTGCCGCCCTGTGCCTTCGCCTGCGAAAGCGCGCTCTGCATGCCGTCGAACGCCGCTTTATCGATCAGTGGCCCGACGAGCGTGCCGGTCTCAAGCGGATTGCCGATTTTGATCGCGCCATAAACGGTCTTCAGTCGGGCAACCAACTTCTCATGCACGGATTCGTGCACAAAGAGCCGGCGCAGCGTCGTGCAACGCTGCCCCGCCGTGCCAACCGCCGCAAACGTGATCGCGCGCTCCGCAAGCTTGAGATCCGCCGACGGCGCCACGATCATCGCGTTGTTGCCGCCGAGCTCGAGCAGCGAGCGCCCAAGCCGCGCGGCCACGACCGGCGCCAAGGCCTTGCCCATGCGCGTCGAGCCTGTAGCCGAAATCAGCGGCACGTGCGGATTCGCAGCGAGTTGTTCGCCGATCACGCGCCCGCCCTGGATCACTTGCGACAATCCCTTCGGCGCATTGCCGAACTTTACCGCCGCGCGCTCGAACAGCTTCTGCGTCGCCAGGGCGGTGAGCGGCGTCTTTTCCGACGGCTTCCAGATCACGCTGTCGCCGCACACGAGCGCCAGCGCCGCATTCCATGCCCACACCGCAACCGGAAAGTTGAAGGCGCTGATGACGCCGACAGGCCCCAGCGGATGCCACGTCTCCATCATGCGGTGGCCGGGCCGCTCGGACGCGATCGTCAGACCGTAGAGCTGACGCGACAGACCGACCGCGAAGTCGCAAATGTCGATCATCTCCTGCACTTCGCCCAAACCTTCTTGGACGATCTTGCCGGCTTCGAGCGTGACCAGCCGCCCGAGCGCCGCCTTGTGCGCACGCAATTCCTCGCCGAACAAACGAACGAGTTCGCCGCGCCGCGGCGCCGGCACCTCGCGCCAGGCATGGAACGCCGCAAGGGACAAAGCGATTTTCGCCTCGACATCGGCCGCTGTATCGCTGCGCACGCGCCCGATCTCCGCCCCGTCGACCGGGCTCTTCACCACGAGATCGCCGCGCGAAACGTCTTCCGCCGAA
>CAYXQB010000143.1:0-8292 GCA_964466435.1 uncultured Flavobacteriaceae bacterium
CTTCGGCTCAACAGCTTCTGTTGCCGACTTCAGAGGTCTGCGAGTGGACTCCGCGACGCTCTGGGGCGATGAGGACTCTGGTGGACCCTTTGCGACTGAACGCTTCACGGCCCCGCCGGCGGTCCCGCCACTGTGTCTCCCGACAAGCTAACTGTATCCGAAGCCGGCTCCGGCTCGGGCGCGCTCGAGAGCAACTCTTTGATGCCCATCTTGATTTGCGTGAAGATGCCACCTGACTCCACCGCCGCACCGGCAAACACAGGAACCGTCATGTCCGGAATTCCGGGCGCTGATATTTTGAGCCTACCCAGCTCCTTTCCGCGCTCCACCGGGGCCATCACGGGCTCGTTGTAGTTCAAGACGACTTTGAGTCCCTCGCGGGACGCGCGTCGCATCAGAACTTTGACCGGCTGACGCACGGCCAGCGGCACGGCCCTCACCTCGCCGGCCCAAACTTCTGCCTCGCCGACGACCTCGCCTGCCTTTAGCAAGGCGTATGTCCGGAACTCGCGGAAGCCAAGATCGAGCAAACGCTTCGACTCAGATGCGCGTTCGTTTTCGGAGCGCAGCCCATTGACGACCAAGATCAGCCGGCGCCCGTCCTGCACCGCCGAGGACACAAGTCCGTAGCCCGACTCCTCCGTGTGCCCAGTCTTCAACCCGTCCGCGCCCGGATATGTTCCCAGCAGCAAATTGCGGTTCGACTGCTTGATGCCATTCCAGGAAAACTCGCGCTCCGCAAAGTATCCATAGTACTGAGGAAATTCGCGTATGAGGTATGACGCCAGCTTCGCCAAATCGTGCGCCGTCACTCGCATTTCGGGGTGGGGCAAGCCGCTCGCGTTCTTGAAAACCGAATTGGCCAATCCGATCTTTTTTGCTTCGGCGTTCATCAGCTCGGAGAACGCCTCCTCCGAGCCGGAGAAATGTTCCGCGACGACTGTGCAGGCATCGTTGCCCGACTGGATAATGATGCCGCGCAACAAATCCTCGACCCGAATCTGCGAGCCGACGCTCACGAACATTTTCGAGGACGCGTTCTTGCCCGCCACCGACAGACGCCAAGCGCGCTCGCTGACCGTAAACGTATCCTCCAGCCGAAGCTCGCCGTGCTTCAGCTTCTCGAACAAGATGGCGACAGTCATCAATTTCGCCATCGACGCCGGCGCCATGGTCTGATCGCCGTTCTTCGAGAACAGGACGCTGCCCGTTTCGTGGTCCATCATCAGTGCGAAAGCGGCATTGGTCTGCAGCGCCGCGGGGTCGAACTCCGGCGTCGCTGGTTGAGCGCGCGCGGGCCAAACCAGCGCCATAACCGAAAAAGCTAACAACGGCAGCAAACGCATGCGGTGTTCCTACTCCACGACGATCTGTGCGCCGTTGTGACCCTTTTCGATCACGCTATTCAACATGGAATCGGCTTGCTCCACCGTCGCGTAAGGGCCGAACCTGACGCGATAGATGGGTTTCCCATTGGCAGTCGACGGGGTCACGCGCGCACCGCCCGCATAGACGAGGCGTTCGGCCAATCGATCGGCGTTTCCACGCGTGAGAAACGCGCCCACTTGCACCCAGACTTGCGTCCGGGCTGGAACGGGCACCACGGTGACGACACCATCAACGCCATCGCTCGTTGTGGGCGCGATCGGAGCGGTCGAAGCTACACGAATCTCCGACGGCGCAGGACGCGCGGCCGCTGTTGCGGCCCCTGGCGGCGGCGCAAGCTCGCTGGCCGCGACCGAAGTGACGGGTGCAGCCTTCACACCCGTCGCCGCAACCTCGCCTTCGTCCTCCGGCGGCGGTGCGCCGATTTCCGCCCGGCCCTCAAACTGAACGCGCACGCGCGCAGTCCCTGTCTCTTGGAAGCCAAGCAGCTGCGCCGCCCGTTTCGAAACGTCGATAATGCGCCCCCGCGCATATGGACCACGATCGTTCAGGCGCAAACGAAGCGAACGCCCGTTGTCCAGGTTCGTAACGCGCACGACCACCGGCATCGGCAATGTGCGATGCGCTGCGGTCAGCGCATTCATGTCGTACCGCTCGCCGTTCGCGGTCGCCTTGCCGTGAAAGTCCTCGCCGTACCACGACGCAATGCCCGTCTCGTCGTAGAACGGGTCTTCTTTCGGGTAATACCAAACGCCGCTGATCTGATACGGATTGCCGACCTTGTATCCGCCACCGCCGCTCGGCTTGTCGGTCGCACAACCGGCAACACCCACGAGCACAAGTCCGACCAAAGTCGAGCGCATCAAGCGAGCGAACCGCATGGTACCATTCCGTAACGAGAGAAGCCTTCGCCCGGGTGTCATCACACGACTCCCGCGCGGCAACCGGGTGCGCTAACCTGCGCGAGCGGCGCCCGCCGCGCAAGACCACCCTTACGATCAAACCGCGCCACCGCTCGCCTTGAAGGTGCGCCCATTCAGCGAAAGATAACAATGACTTACAAGCCCTTCGATCTCACCGGTAAAGTCGCTCTCGTCACCGGCGGTAACGGCGGTATTGGATTGGGCATGGCCGAAGCCCTGGCGCAAGCGGGAGCCGACGTCGCGATCTGGGGCACGAACGCCGAAAAGAACAAAGCCGCGGACGCAGCGCTCCGCGCGCATGGCCGTCGGGTACTCACCCAAACGGTCGATGTGTCCGATGAGAAGCAAGTCGTTGAAGCGATGGCCGCAGCCGTCGCCAAACTCGGTCGCGTCGATGCGGTGTTCGCGAATGCCGGCATCGGCTCGCCATCGCGCTCGTTCCTGGACATCACCATTGAGCAGTACCGCAAGGTGGTCGCCGTCAACCAGGAGGGTGCCTTCTTCACACTGCGCGAAGGCGCGCGGCACATGCGCGAACGCGCGGCCAAGGGCGACGCGGGTGGATCGCTCGTCGTCGTGGCCAGCCTCGCCGCAATCGAAGGCGCCGCGCGCAACCAGCACTATGCAGCGACGAAGGGCGCCGTCATCTCGATGATGCGGGCAATCACCGTGGAGTTCGCCCGCGACGGCGTTCGCGCCAACGCAATCCTGCCCGGTTGGATCGCAACCGACATGACGGCGATGGCGCAGACTTCGCCCCAGTTCACCGACAAAGTCATCTCGCGCGTTCCGATGCGCCGGTGGGGCCAGCCCGCGGACTTCGGCGGCATCGCCGTCTATCTTGCAAGCGATGCGTCGGCCTATCACTCCGGCGATACGTTCTTGATCGACGGCGGCTACGCGGTGTTCTAACCGGGCTTGGCGCCTTCGATAATGGACAGGAAATCGCTCGCCTTGAGACTTGCGCCGCCGACCAGCACGCCGTCGACACCCTTGGTGTGAAGGATTTCCTTTGCGTTCGACGGCTTGACCGAGCCGCCATAGAGCACTCGGACTGCGCGCCCGGCCTGGCCGAGCTTGGCCTCGATCCGCTTGCGGATGAAGTCGTGCGCTCCTTCGATGTCGCCAAGCGATGCAGTCTTGCCTGTCCCGATCGCCCAAATCGGCTCATAGGCGACAGCGGCGTTCAAAGCCGTAGCGCCCGCTGGAACGCTCCCGTCGATCTGCGCCGCGAGAACGGCCTCCATGCGCCCGCCCGCGCGTTCGGCCTCGCTCTCACCAACACAGATAATCGCGGACAACCCGGCCCGCCAAGCCGCGGCCGCTTGGGCCGCGACGTCGGCGCTGGTCTCTTTGTGGTCGGTGCGTCGTTCGGAATGGCCCACAATCACGTAGCTTGCGCCCGCATCCTTCAACATCTCGGCGCTAATGTCCCCGGTGTGAGCCCCACTCTCCTTTGCGTGACAGCTCTGGCCGCCAAGGCAAATGGGCGAGCCCTCCACCGTCTCGATGAGCGACCGCAGCAGCGTCGCAGGGGGGCACACCAGAACCTCGGGCGCCGAAGCCCTGCCTTTTAGCCCCTGCGCCAAGGCGATCACCTCGGTCTTGGCCGAAAGCAGCCCATTCATCTTCCAATTGCCTGCGATGAGTTGTCTCTGTCCGGTCACTTGGGGTCTATCGCCTCGCTTTGTCTGCAAACGAAAGCCACCACGGCCAGCGCAGGTCAAGCGCCTGACCCGCTTGCCGCCACCGGAGGCCGCCCCTAATATCCGCGCCGCTTCGGTTCAGGTGCCGGCCGGCACCTGCCTGGCGGGCTGTCTGTCGCCCGCGGCGCCGAGCAATCGGCACGAAGAATACACCTCACAACCGCGGTAACGACGTCTCATGCTTGAAACTCTGCGCAGCTACTCCAAGGGGTGGGTCGCGGCCCTACTTATCCTTCTCTTGATCGGCAGCTTCGGCTTCTGGGGCGTGCAGGATTGGATCAACGTCTCAACCGCGACCAAAATCGCAACTGTCGGCGGCGAGGACATCGCCCCCGAAAGGTTCCAGCGCGAGTTCGCCAGTTACCTGCGCCGCCTGGCTCGGGAAACCAAGTCCGAGATCTCGACGACGGAAGCCAAGGCGCTGAACCTCGACCGCACCGCGCTCGACGAGTTCTTGAATCGCATTGCGCTGTCGAAGAAGGGCGAAAAGCTCGGCCTTGCTGCAACCAACAGCCAGGTCGTCGACGTGCTGAAGGCGAACATTCCCGACGGCGCGGGCGGCGTGAACCGCACCGCACTGCAGCAGATCTTGAGCGAGAGCCAACTCTCGGAGGCGGAATTCTACGACCTCGTTCGCTTGGATTTGTTGCGCAGCCAACTGCTGCGGACGATCACCGGGGGTGTCACGCTGCCCCCGGGTATCGAGGCGGCTCTACACCGCTTCCGGCTGCAGCGCCTTGTTGCGGAATATGTGCTCATCGATCCCTCGCGCGCGGGTGAAATCAAAGACCCGGACGAAGCGACGCTGAAGAAATACTACGACTCGAACGCCGATCAGAAATACGCGACGCCGGAATACCGCGCCCTTACGGCGCTGACCTTGAGCGCCAAAGACGTCGAATCGCGCGTGACGATCACCGAGGACGAGTTGAAGAAGACCTACGAACGGGCGCGCAGCTACTTCGAGACGCCCGAAAAGCGCCGGATTGAGCAGATCCGCTTCAAGACCGAGACGCGCGCGCGCGAGGCGAAGACGAAGCTGGACGCGGGCGAGACCTTTGAGGCCATCGCAAAAGTCGAGGGCTACAAACCCGAAGACATCAAGCTTGGCGAGGTCTCCAAGACGGACACGACGATCCCGCCCGCCGCATTCGAACTGCCCGTGAACAAGATCAGCGACCCGCTGAAGGGTCCGTTCGGCTGGGTCATCCTGCGCGTGCTGTCGGTGACACCCGGCACGACCAAACCGTTCGAAGAGGCGCGCGCCGAAATCCGCCAACAGTTCCTGACCGAACGCACGAAGGACATCCTGGTCAACCTCGCGATCGAAATCGAAGACGCGCAGGGCGGCGGCGCGACGCTCGAGGAAGCCGCGAAGAAGCAGAATTTGCAGCCGACGAAGATTGCCGCGGTCGATGTGCGGGGTAGCGACCCGGCCGGCGCGCCGGTGCAGGGTTTGCCGGGGGGAGACTTCCTCGCTCAGGTTTTCGCAAGCGAGTCGGGCGTCGACTCCGACTTCGCCGAAACCCCGGACGGCGTTCGCTACATCTTCCGCGTCGACAAGGTGACACCCGCTGCGCGCAAGCCGCTCGCCCAAGTTCGAGCCGACGTCTTGGCGCACTGGCGCGAAGACGAACTCACCAAGCGTCTGACCGTGATCGCGGACGACCTGACCAAGAAAGGCAACGCCGGCACGTCGATGGCCTCGCTCGCCTCCTCGCTGGGCGTGACGCCGCTGCGCACCGATCCGATGCCGCGCTACGGCAAGCAAGCCGTGTTCGGACCCGACGCTTTGACCGCCATCGGCGATGCGAAGGTCGGTCAGTTCGTCACCGGCTCGGTCGCCGACGGCAAAAGCCGGATCGTCGCCCGCTTGGCTGAGGTCGTGTACGCCGAGGACGGCCCCAACGCGGAACTGCGCGCCCAGTACGGCGCTCAGCTGCGCCAAATCTTCGGCGAAGACCTCGTCGAGCAGTTCACCAACGCCGTGCGCGCGGAAGTCGGCGTCAAAGTCGACGAGGCCGAGTTCACGAAATTCCACACCGGCGAATGACCGACCTTTCGCCCACGTTCGACGGCTTCCGCGCCGCATACGACGCGGGCAAACCGCAGATCGTGGCGCGCTCGGTCGTCGCGGACTTGGACACGCCGGTGTCGGCGTGGATGAAGCTCGGCGCCGGCGACCCCTACGCGTTCCTGCTGGAGAGCGTTCAGGGCGGCGAGACGCGCGGGCGTTACTCCATCATCGGCCTCAAGCCGGACATCATTTGGCGCTGCCGGGGCGCGAAGGCGGAGTTGAACCTGCGCGCGCAGGAGGCGCCGGAGGCTTTTGTGCCCGAGGCCGCAGCGCCGCTCGTGTCGCTGCGCGCCTTGATCGCGGCGACGCGGATGGAGCTGCCCCCTGCCCTGCCGCCGATGGCGTCGGGCCTGTTCGGCTATCTCGGGCACGACATGGTGCGCCTGATGGAGCGGCTGCCGGCGGCGAAGCCCGATCCGCTGGGCGTGCCGGACGCCATTCTGGTGCGCCCCACGATCGTTGCGATCTTCGACGCGGTGCGCGCCGATGTGACGATCGCGACGCCGGTGTTCCCGCACCCCGGGGTGAGCGCGCGCCAGGCCTACGACCAGGCGGAGGAGCGGCTGTCGGCGGTCGCCGTCGACTTTGCGCGCAACCGGTTGCCCGAAGACGCCTATGCCGGCGATCCGCTGGCGCTCGCCGAACCGCAGTCGAACACGACGAAGGCCGAGTACCTCAGCATGGTCGCCCGCGCGAAGGACTACATCGCGGCCGGCGACATTTTTCAGGTGGTGCCGAGCCAGCGCTTCCGCCGGCCGTTCACGCTGCCGCCGCTGCAGCTTTATCGCGCGCTGCGGCGGCTGAACCCTTCGCCCTATCTCTACTTCCTGAACTATCCCGGCTTTTCGGTCGTGGGATCGAGCCCGGAAATTCTGGTGCGCGTGCGCGACGGCGTGGTGACGATCCGCCCGATCGCGGGCACGATCCGGCGCGGCGCGAACCCGGCCGAGGACAAAGCGCTCGCCGACAAGCTGCTCGCCGATCCGAAGGAGCGGGCGGAGCATTTGATGCTGCTCGACCTCGGCCGCAACGACGTGGGCCGCGTGGCGGTGACCGGCACGGTGAACGTGACGGAGCAGTTCGTGATCGAGAAGTACAGCCACGTGCAGCACATCGTCTCGAACGTCGAGGGCAAGTTGCGCGCCGACAAAGACGCGGTCGACGCGCTGGTCGCGGGCTTTCCGGCGGGTACGACCAGCGGGGCGCCGAAGATCCGCGCGCTTGAGATCATCGACGAGCTGGAGAAGGAAAAGCGCGGCATTTACGGCGGCACGGTCGGCTATTTCTCGGCGAACGGCACGATGGACACGTGCATTGTGCTCCGCACCGCCATCGTCAAAGACGGCACGATGTACGTGCAGGCCGGCGGCGGCGTGGTCGCCGACAGCGACCCGGAGGCCGAGTTCATGGAGACGGTGTACAAATCCGCCGCCCTGTTCCGCGCCGCCGAAGAGGCGCAGCGCACGGCCGGCAAAGTGAACCGCTAGCGGCGCGCAAGCGCGATGCAAAATCTTATCCGTTAGAAGCGTTAGAACGGCGGGTTTGCGCGGTTTCATCCGTTAGATATCCGTTAGAAACGCGTTTGGCATGCGTTTGCCGTCCGTTTGCGGCGGCGCCAACCACGGCTTAGGCCGCAGCTTCCGCGCGCACATTTGCGACGCGAATCCGGTGCGCGATGCCGTGCACGCCAACGCAAGCCGATACGCTGCACGCTCCCGCGTGCCGTTCGGCACGCGGAGCGTCATCACCCAGATGCAATTTTCAAGTCGCAGCCGCTCGCCCGTGACGGCGAGGGAACGTGAAGCCGGTCCGGCGTGGAGCGGTTACTGAAATCGTGTAAGAACAAATAAAGAACATGCGCGGCAGAGTCAAGCAAATTTGCGCGTACCGAAGCGCGTGCGCTGGGGCCCTCGCAGCCTTCTGGTGGAAGCAGCCGTCGAAGAAGTTGCCACGACGTTGAGCGCTCGCGCCGAAACGGTTGCAACGAAGCAGATGCTTCGTGAGGCGTTCAAACCCTGGCCCTTCAAGGGCCAAGGAGCGGCGATCCGGTCTTGTCTGTCGCGGGCGTGTGGGGACCTGGAAGAACCCGGAAGCGCTGGGCGAGACCGTGCGCTCCGCCACCATGATCATCACGGATCGGAACAATTTCGTCGCCACTATCCACGACCGCATTCCTGTGCTGCTCACGCGGGACACGATG
>CAYXQB010000144.1:0-8282 GCA_964466435.1 uncultured Flavobacteriaceae bacterium
CGGAGCGCGGGCGTAGCTCAGGGGTAGAGCATAACCTTGCCAAGGTTAGGGTCGGGCGTTCGAATCGCCTCGCCCGCTCCAGATTCAAGTTCCATGTTGAGGCCCGATTTTGGGTCGCTCGGTTCCCCTTCAAGTTCACCACCGTCTTGGTTGCACCCGGTGAGGCGTGGCCTGCGCCGTCGCGTTCATATCTTGTTAGGACGCTCCTGAGAGTTCTGGGAGGTGTGGCCGATTCGGCCTTTGATGCGGAGGACTCGCTATGGCTATCGCTGATACGGGTGCGAATTTTGAAATTGGGCGCGTGATTCAACGCACGATGGGGTTGGTTGGACGGAACTTTGTGCCGTTCTTTGTTTTGACGTTGGTGCTCGCAGGGTTGCCGTCGCTTATCCTGCAGTTGGTATTGCCGAACGATCCAACGGTGATGCAACAGGCGCCGGGCGTCTATCTCACGACGATCGCTATCGGCGTTTTGGTTTCGATTGCGACAGGCGTCATCTTGCAGGGCACGCTGACGCGGGCGTCGATCGACGATCTCTCGGGCAAGGGTGCGAATCTTGGCTCAGCAGTGAGCAGCACGGTCCCCATAATCTTGCCGCTGCTCGGCCTTGGCCTTCTTGTCGGTCTGGGTATCGCGGTTGGGTTTATTCTTTTGATCATCCCCGGCATCTTCCTTGCGCTGTGCTGGATGGTCTCCTCGCCCGTTATGGTGGTCGAGCGCCTGGGCGTCGTGGCCTCGATGCAGCGGAGCATGAAGCTCACGCAGAATCACCGGTGGGCCATTCTCGGGGTCATCGTCCTCTTCCTTATCCTCTACATGATCGTCGCGACGGTCGTCGGCGTGGTCGCGGGCGGGTCGCTGGCCAGCTTGGCGGATCCGACGGCGGGGCCGCCGCTGATGTTCCTGATCCTCATGACGCTGGTCGGCGTCGTGCTCAGCATGATCGGTACGGTTGGCGCGGCGGCAATTTACTTCGAGCTGCGGCAAATCAAGGAAGGCGTCGGCGTCGGCGAGCTTGCGAAAGTGTTTGCGTAAGCAGGATCACAAACGTGAAATGGAAGCGGCCCCGGTTTTTCGGGGCCGTTTTCGTTTCAGATCTTGTCGTGCTTGTCTTTCTTGCGCACGCCCAGCAGCAGGCGTTGTTCAAGCCGCCGGCGGAGCGCCGCGTAGTAGGCGCTCAAGAAATCCTTGTCGGTCTCGTAACCGCGGGAGGTCCAGCCGATCTTGCCGCGGATTTGCTCTGCGACGGCTTCCATGGCTGTGGGTTCGCTTACGCGCAGGACTTGCTCAAGGACCTGCAGTTCCTTGACGCCGTACGTATCGAGTTGGGCGGTGGTGAAGGTGTAGGCGGCTTCGGCGGGTTTTTCGTTCGTGAGGTCGGGCAGCATCTTCTGCTTGGGCGCCTTCAGGACCCAGGTGCCCGCGATCAGGTCGCCGGCGCGCAGGCGGTCGCGATTGAAGAGCGGAAAAAAGACGAAGACGCCGCACCAGACGACCCCGGCAAGGATGATCCAAGCTTCGATGCCCTCGCCGCGCGAAATCAGGAAGACGAGCGGGATGTAGAGCTCGAGCTCGCGCATCGCGTTTCTGGCGATGACGGCGTCGGCACTTAAGGCTGCGCCGTCGCGCGCGACCACGCGCAGGCCCATGATGCGCTTACCGGGCGTCGCCGACCGGCGGCTGCACTCGAAAAGCGTGAAGTAGAAATTGCGGAGCAGGAAGAACCCCAGCATCCAGATGATCTGGGCGATGGGAAGCGATTCCAGCTGCATCGTCGCGAGGACGGAGCCCGCGAGAAGGGTGAGGGCTAAGAGCGCTCCTAGAATGATCGAGAGGTCGATGACGAGGGCGATACCGCGTTCGCTGACGTCGGCCAAGCGCACACGTAGGTCGACGCCTTCTGGCGTGATCAGGGACCGGATGCCCGGCTCGGCTTTCGCATCAAGCGCGATCGAGGCCACGGCGATCTCCCCGGTAGAAATAGTTGGCCCAGATGAAAGCCGTTGCGGCCGCGATCGTGTACCGGATCGCGTCCGAATTGACGAGCTGGCGGCCGAATCCTTCAAGGAGGCCCGCGATGAAGAGCATTGTGACGACACCGATCATGACGACCGCGCCCTGGCGGCCGCTTTGCTCGGCGGCGGAGAGGCGGCTTAGGTCGCCCGGGAAGGCAATCGACCAGCCGATCCGCAGGCCGGCGGCGCCTGCGAGGATGATGGCGAAAAGCTCTGTGACGCCGTGGATCAGGATCCAACCTGCAAATTCGTAGCCCAAGCCTCTCGAGGCGAAGACGGCAAACATCGCGCCGAGCGCGCAGCCGTTGTAGGCGAGCAGAAGCGACGACGGCAGGCAGAACGCGAATCCGAGCGCGAAGGCGAAGATCGCGACTTGTGCGTTGTGGGTGAAAAGGAACGTGGCAAAGACGCTTAAGCCCTCGGCTTCGTTGCCCTTGTCATAAAGCGTGTTGCGCAGGTACTCGGTCGATGCAGTGGGGTCTCGACCGCTCGCCATCTCGGATGAGACGAAGGCCGAATACCAGTCGGGGTCGCCGATGACCAGCATGTAGGCGGCGAGTGCGCTGGCAAAGGTGATCAGCGTTGCGACCAGCGTCTCGCGCCAGATGTCTTTGACGGCAAGCGGCCAATCGAGAGCGAAGAAACGTTGCATGCGCTCCCTGAACGAGGTGCGCGAGCCGTAAACGAAGAAATAGGCGCGGGCACAGAGCGCCTCGAGATACTCGACGAGCGCTTGGTCGAGCGAGGTTGCGCGGGCGACGGAGAGCGACGAGAGGGCTGCACGATAGAGCGCGGGGATCGCGAGCAGTTCATCGTCGGTCAGGCGCGAAGCGGCTTGGCGTTCGGCGTTGTCGAGCAGGCGTTCGAGTTCGCGCCAGGAGGCTTCGCGTTCGCGGCGGAAGCGGAGCGAACGAAGGGTCATGTCCATCAGATGCGCTCCCGCCTGCGAAGTTCGTCGTACACGCGCACGAGTTCGGGGCCCAAATTGTCGGCCGGGGCGTCGACGATCGTGACGCCCAAACGGCGTAACCTTGCCAGGACGATGCGGCGCTCCTTGAGCAGCTGGTCGGCGATGACGGCGCGGGCGACGTCGTCGGAGGACTCGGGCAGCGTCGAACGGAGCGATTCCAGTTCCTCGTCGTGGAAGGCGACGAAGACGATCATATGGCGGCGGGCGAGGCGCGCGATGTTCTCGACCATCAGCTCGGCCGAGATCGTGTCGGCGAAATCGGTGAAGACGACGATCATCGAGCGCCGCTGAAGCTTCTCGGCGAGCGTCATCAGGCCCAGCGTATGGTTCGTCTCTTGCGTCGAGTAGTCGAGGTCGGCGGTGAGCGCCTTCAGATGCGTGAAGGCGCGCGCGCCGGCGACGAAGCCCGTTTGGAGATTGGGTTTCGCGTCAAAGCCGAAGAACGAGATGCGGTCGCCGAGCTTGAGGCCGACATAGGCAAGCATGAGCGCTGCGTTCAGCGCACGATCGATGCGCGGGGCGCCTGCTACGGGTTCGCACATCATGCGGCCAGTGTCGATCGCGAAGGCAATTTGGTGATTGCGCTCGGCGCGGACTTCTTTGGCCAGCAGGTTCAAGTGGCGCGCGCTTTGTTTCCAGTCGACCATGCGGCGGTCCATGCCGGTCTCGAACTTCGCGAGTGCGTCAAATTCAGAGCCATCGCCGCGGTCCTTCATGGGTTTGAGGCCGTAGACGAATGTGCGGGAGAAAAGGCGTGTCGCGGTGCGCTCGACCGCGTCGAGGTCCGGGGTGATTGCGATCTTCTCGTTCAAGGGCTCCACGCGCTGACACCAAGCAAGACCCAGCGGCCCTTGCCAGCGGATGAAAGCGTATTCGAGACGGGCTTTGCCGCGGCGCAGCGGCTCGAGTTTGAACGCGGTTTGGCCGTAGCCTTCGACGACATTCGCGTCGCGGCGGACGGGCGAGACCGCGAGGAACTGATTCGTTTCCAGCGAAACTTCGGCATGGCGAGGGTTGGCGGCGGCAAATGCGAAGCGCAGCAACGCGGTGATAGCCCCCGCGCCGATGCCTGCGATGCGCGGGACGACTGCTTCCACGCGCATCGGGCCAAACGGGCGGCCAAGCTGTGCGTCGGCGAGCGCGAGTGCGAGGACGCCCAAAGCCCATGCCGGGCCGAGCGGCCAGGCGCCCGGCGCGACCGCGGCGAGCACGAGCGAAATCGGCGCGCCGGCGGCGGCCAAAAGAATCGCACGGCTCGTGGGGGCGATCATCGCGGGGCTTCGGTCTGGTCGATGATGGTTTTAAGCGCCGCGTCGGTTGTGCGGCCTTCGATTTCGGCGGTGGGCGAGAGGATCACGCGGTGGCGCAACGCGGGGGCGGCCAGCGCCTTGACGTCGTCGGGGATCACGTAGTCGCGGCCATCGAGCGCTGCGCGGGCACGGGCAGCGGAGGCCAGCATCGCGGCTGCGCGCGGGCTTGCGCCCAACTCGAACGTGGTGCCTTCGCGCGTCGCGCGGACGATGCGGACGACATAGTTCACGACTTCGTCAGGCAGCCGGGTTTGGGCTGCGAGATCGACGGCAGCCGTCAGCGCTTCTTGCGTGAACACAGGCTCGATCGCGGGCATTGCACGGTTCGAGGGCCTCGTGCCGTGTTCTGCGACAATGCGCGTTTCTTCCTCGACGCTTGGGTAAGAAAGGATGTGTTTGAACAGGAAGCGGTCGAGCTGCGCTTCGGGCAGGGGGTAGGCGCCTTGTTGTTCGATCGGATTTTGCGTCGCGATGACGGTAAAGCGCGGGCTCAAGACGTGGCGCTTGCCATCGAGTGTGACGCCGCGTTCTTGCATGGCTTCGAGGAGTGCCGCTTGCGTCTTCGGCGGTGTGCGGTTGATTTCGTCGGCGAGCAGGACGTCGCAGAAGATCGGGCCCTTGGTCAGCGCGAACGAGCTCGTTTGGAAATTGAAGAGGTTCGAGCCCAAAATGTCGCCCGGCATCAGGTCCGGCGTGAACTGCACGCGGCCGAATTGCAGGTCGAGCGTGCGCGAAAAACACTGCGCGAGCAGCGTTTTGGCGGTGCCGGGCGGGCCTTCCAGCAAGACATGGCCGCCGGCGAAAAGCGCGGTCAGCATCAGGTCTACGGTGTCGGCTTGTCCGACGACATATTTGCCGACGCTGGCGCGGATGCGGTCGGCGGCGGTGCGAAGATCAGCGAGTTGCACGGATCATGTCTCCAGTCCAGGCGTGAAGCCTTCGGGCGGTGTTCAGGGTTTCGGTTGCGGTGGTGGCGGCTGCCGCTTCGGCGGCGAGTTCGGAATAGGTCGCGGGCACGCCGCGGCTTTGCGCGATGCGGTCGAGTTCGGCATTCGTCGTCTCGCTCGCGTCGCGCGCGACGTGAATCTGCTCGGCGACGACGGTGCGGACCATCTGCGCGTAGCGCGGGGCCATGGTGTGGTCGCGGCCGGCAAGGCGGATCAAAGCCGCCGAATTGTCGGCGAGCGTGCGCTTGCCGAGCGCGATCGCGCGCTTTCCGCGTGCTGTGGGCCCTGAGCGGGTGGCGGCGCGCCAGGCGAGCATGGCGGCGACAATGACGAAGCTCAGCGTGGCCGCGAGTAGGGGCGGCTGGAGCGCGAGCTTGAGGAGGCTGCGCGAGCGCTCGAAGCCGTTCAACGTGACGTCGAACGTGATCGGATCACCGTCGCCGTTCAGTGCCGCAAGCATCGCCATGCCCGCGCGGGCGGTGGCGACGTCGGCGATGCCCTGGTTGTTCAGGAGATCGGGCTCGGTCAGGACGTAGATGGCTGGTTCTTCTCGATCGCGCACGACACCAAGTACGGTCTTGCCGTCCTTTGTGGTCACGAGCGGGATCAGTTCCGGCGCGACAACGGTTTGCAGTTCGGCGATTTTGCCGGGGCGCAATGTACCGGGATCCTTTGTGAGCCAGGCGTTGTTCGCTTCGGCTTGCAACGCCGGTGCGGCGGCGCCGGTTTCTTGCTTGATGCGGGCCTTGGGGGCGATGTCTTTCAGAATTTCCGCGACCGTCGTTTCACTGTAGGGGCTCGACTCACGGACCCAGCCGGGGCGCGTAAAGCTCTGCACCGGCAGCCATTTCGGCAACACAATGAGCGCGTTGGTGTGGGCCAGACGTTCGATGTCTTCGAGCGTGACCTTGCTTTGGGGCGTCAAGACGACGAGCGTCGTGCTCAGTCCGGTGGGACCGGTGCGGCTGACCTGGACTTGCGTGCCTTGGGCTTTCAAAAGCTTCACGGTTCCCGCGTAGCCAATCGCCGATTTCGAAAGCGCGTGGGCCTGGCCGTCGTTGCCGTCCATGAAATCGGGGGCGAACGTCGAGAGCGTGATAAACGCCGAGAACGAGAAGACGCCGACCAGAAAGAGAATGATCGCGACACGGGGGGAGAAAACTTCGGGCGGGCGGCCCTGCGCTTCGACGCTCATGCGGGCGAAGCCTCCAGCGCAAAGCGTTCGTAGGCGCTGCGGCAGTCGGTGTAGGTCTCGGCGTTGAGGGGGCGGCCGGCAAATAGGCTGCGCTCGACCGCTTGGGCGATTTTCGTGAACGTCGAGCGGCCTTGGGCGGAGAGGTGTTCGATCGTCGAAATCTCGCGGCTCGTCATGCTGGGCACGATCGCGGTGGGGAAGACCTTCTCCATGTCCTCGATGCTGCGGTGGAGGAGCACGCGCACGGCTTCGCCAAAGCGCCCATCGGCGGCGAGGCGATCGGCTTCTTCCAGAAGCGCATGCGCGCGGGCCGCGGCCGGGCGGTATTCGGGTACGGGGATGTCGTCGTCGGCCTTCGCTTCCTCCTGAGACTGGGGCAGGCGGCGGATCGCTTCGCGGACGATGAAATAGATGATCGCCCCGACGACCAGCGCCACGCCCGCCCAGAAGATCAAATTCAGAAACGGCGCCAGAAACTCGATCGCCTTGATCAGCGGCGAGAGCCAATCGGGCGGCGGGGGCGGCACCTCGGTGCGCTCGAACTGAAATTGCAAAGCCGGGTCGGCCAGGAGGTCCCGGTGCGACTGCTCGAACTTTGCTTCGTCAGCGGCAGTGCCGGCGGCCATCGGACCTGAGTTGCTTTGCTTGGTACCGTTTCTGCCAGAAGCCGGCGTGAGGGCGCAACCCGTGGTCTTCAACCCTTGATGCGCGCTTCGATCTCCGGCAGCACGCGTTCGGTGGCCGCGACGCCGATGGCGATCGCTTCGTCGGCGCGATCGAATTCCAGAAGCGCGATCTTGCCGATATCGGAGTTGATCGTGATGTCGGGCGGGTCGCTTGCCAAGCGCACGCGGGTCATCCGGTCGAGCAATATGTTGAGCGCAGCAATCGAAACGGACGCGGTCGTCAGTTCGCCCGGCTCGTCGCCGAAGAGCTGGCGGGCGACGAAGCGCTCGGGCTCGCGGAAGACGGCGAGCGCCTTTTGCCATGTGGTCGCGTCCGCCGGTTCCAGCTGCTCCCTGGCGAAGCGTTGGTTTGGGGTTTGGCTGGCGGGCAGCGGGACTGCGATCACGAGTTGGGCGCCCATCGCACGGCAGGCCGAAACCGGAACGGGGTTCGTGATGCCGCCGTCGATCATCGGACGGTCTTCGATGGTGACGGGCACGATGATGCCGGGCAGCGCGTAGGACGCGCGCATCGCGGTGATGAGGCTTCCGTCTTCGAGCCAGACTTCGTGGCCTGTCAGGAGTTCGGTCGCAACGGCTGTGAACTTCTTTTTCAAGCTCGGAATCGCGGGGTCGCCAACAATGTCGCGGAGCGCCTGCGCGAGCTTGTCGCCGGTGACGAGCCCGCCGCCCTTACCGAGGTTCATGTCGGCGAGCTTCCAACTCGCCTTGCGGTCGAGGCTTCGGGCGAATTTTTCGAGATCGTCGAGTTTGCCCGCCGCGAAGGCGCCGCCTACGATCGCGCCGATGGACGTGCCGGCCACGATCGTGGGTTCGAAGCCTGCTTTGATGAGCGTGCGCAGGACGCCGATATGCGCCCATCCGCGCGCGCCGCCGCCGCCAAGTGCAATGCCGATCCGCATGGGTCGAGAGATTGACGCGTGTGGGCCGTGACGGCAATGGGGGAAGGTGGTTATCTAGCGGCGCCTGCCATTGGAGATTGCGCCATGCTGAAGCCACTTGCCGATCAGATTCTCGAGACCTATGCGCCGGAGCCGAAGTATGGGCGGACGTTTGCGTTCGATCCACCGGTCGACCTGGCGCACTTTTCGGCGTTCACGGGCGGGCAGCCGTTCGATGCGTTTAGGGTCATGCGGGAGAATGCGCCGGTTTGCTGGT
>CAYXQB010000145.1:0-8267 GCA_964466435.1 uncultured Flavobacteriaceae bacterium
AGCTTTGGGGGCGTTTCTAAGATCGATCCCAAGCGAAGTGATTCTTTGGGTCCAACAGGGGTTTTGCGCGGCTTGGGTTGAAACGAGGCTGGCCGGCCGGATGAGCGCGAACTGCGCCCGCTGCCGCAAGTGGTCCTCTCCCTAAGCGCCGGGCACCTACGAGGTATGGGGTTAGTTTGGAAGCGTCCAACGACATTGCATTTCTGCTGCCGTTCGGCGTGACGCTGGGAGCGATCGCGCTCGCGGGGTCGCTCGCGTTCGTCATGGTCGCCATGCGCACCCAGTCCGACGCCATGCTGCGCCGCGCGGCGCAGCGGACCGCACGTGCGGAAGCCAAGTTCCAGAAGGAAGCGGCGATCGTCTCCGGCGATCCGGGAGCGCTGTTCGTTTGGCGGAACATCGACGGCGAGCCCGAGGCGCGTGCGGGCGCGGCCAATGTGCTTGCGGGATGTCTTTCGGCGGATGAGCGCGGCGACCTCAAGGACGCGCTCGAGACGCTCGGCGATGAGGGCTCGCTGTTCTCTATGACGGTGCCCGGTGCGGACGGGCGCGTGTTCCAAGCCTACGGTAAGCCTGCAGCGGGGCAGGCTGCGGTTTGGCTGCGCGACGTCACGCCCGATGCGGAGGCGAGCTATAGCCTCTCGGTCCGCCTGACCGCCAGCGAGGTCGAGCGCGGACGCTTGGGTGATCTGCTCGACGTCTCGCCGATGCCGGTATGGCGGCGCGGGGCGAACCTCGATCTCGTCTGGGTCAACAAGGCCTATATCAACGCCGTCGATCCGCCGGTCGGCCAAGACGTGGTCGCCGATCAGCTGGAACTCGATCGCGACAGCCGGGCGCTTGCGGAGCGGGCGCTTGAGACCAAACAGACGCAGATCGAACTTAGGCACATCGTCGTGGGCGGGCAGCGGCGCGCGTTCGACATGTATGCGGTGCCGATGGGCGACGGCGTCGCCTCGTTCGCGGTCGACGTGACGGACGTCGATGAGACGAAGCGGCTGTTGCAGAAGCATATCGACACGCACGAGGAGACGCTGCACCGGCTTCCGGTCGCGGTCGCGATTTTCGGGCCGGATCAGCGGCTCAAGTTCTCGAACAAGGCTTACGCGAAGCTCTGGGACCTTGAGGAACGGTGGCTCGCGACGCATCCGTCCGACGGCGAGATTTTGGAGCGCTTGCGCGAGACGCGGCGCCTGCCCGAGCAGCGCGACTTCGCGCCTTGGAAGAAGGAGCGACTCGCGCTCTACACCAGCGTTATCGACGAGCGTGAAGAGCACTGGCACCTTCCGCGCGGATCCACGCTGCGGGTGACGTGCCAGCCGCATCCGTTCGGCGGACTGATCTTCATCTACGACGACGTCACCAATCAGATGGCGCTTGAGCGCAGTCTGAACCAGCTGTCCAGCGTGCAGCGCACGACGATCGATCACCTGACCGAAGCGCTCGCCGTGTTCGGCACCGACGGGCGGCTCAAGCTCTTCAACAAGGCGTTCGCAGAGTACTGGAAGATCGATGCGAAGACGCTGAACGAACAGCCGCGCTTTGCCGACGTGTTCCAGCTTTGCCGCCGGGTGCTCCCCGACGAGGGGCATTGGAGCATGCTCACGATGCTGATCACCGGCGCTGCGGCGGAGCGGCGGGTCAGCGTCGAGCGGCTCAAGCGCAACGACGAGATGGTGCTGAGCTTCGCGGCCGCGCCCCTGCCGGACGGCTCGCTGCTGCTCTCCTATCGCGACGTGACCGACACGGCGATGCGCGAGCAGGCGCTTGAAGAGCGCAATGCGGCGTTGCTCGCCTCCGACAAGCTCAAGTCGGACTTCATTTCGAACGTTTCCTACCAGCTGCGGACGCCGCTCAATTCGATTATGGGCTTTGCCGACCTGTTGAACCAAGGGATTGCCGGCAAGCTCTCGGACAAGCAGTCGGCCTATCTGACCGATATTCTGAACGCGTCGCGCACGCTTGAGACGTTGGTCAACGACATCCTCGATCTCGCGCTGATTGAGGCTGGAACGATCGAACTCGACCGCAAGGACGTCGACGTGGCCGAAGTGCTCGCCGGTGTCATGCCGCTGGTCGGCGAACAGGCGCGCAAGGCACGCGTCGAGGTCGCCTGCGAAAACGGCAAGGACGTGGGCGAGCTTTTCGTCGATCAGAAGCGGCTCTTGCAGATCGTCTACAATCTCGTTCTCAATTCGATCGAGCATACGCCGCCGAACGGACGCATCGTGTTCGGCGCGGAAGGCGCGGCGGGCGAAGTGCGCGTCTTCGTCAACGATACGGGCGTCGGTATCCCCTCCGAGTATCAGCCGGTCGCCTTCGAGCGGTTCGAGAGCACGACGCGGACCAAGGACGCGCGGCGTGCAGGGCTGGGCTTGGCGCTCGTGCGCTCGTTCGTGGAGTTGCACGGCGGCTGGGTCGAACTGGACAGCGCGGTGGGCAAGGGGACCCGCGTCACCTGCCACTTCCCGCGCCATGCGGTGAGCCAAGGCGGCGGCAAGGTGGAAGCCACGCCGAAGGACGACGCCAAGACGAAGGGCGCGAAGGCGGGGTAGGGATACGGCGCCCAAAGGCGCAGCGGTAAGGCACTGCCGCGCGCGCGTTCCGTGTCGAGAATCGCACGGACCTGTCGGAGGAGGGGGATCCCCTGCCAAAAATTGATCAAACAACCCCATGTACCCGTAACTTAGAGGTCGGGACGGCGCTTATGCGCCCCGGAAGCCGGTCGTCCAGCAGGCTTCAGCGCACGAGAATATAAGTAATTGCGATATAAAATCAAGATGCCAAGCGCCGCGGGCAGCCGGTCGCAGGCAAGTCGAACCGCTGTGCGGTCCAGTGATCGCATCGCAAAGGAGAGGGAAAATGGCAGGGTTCGGGTCGGCGCGAGCGGATCAAGCGTGACTGCGCGCCGAACAATAGGGGCTAGTGCTGGCTCTTTGGCATTTTGACGGTGAAGCCGTCGAGAGCGTCGGTCACTTTGATTTGGCAGGAGAGGCGGCTGTTCGACTCTACGCCTTCGGCGAAGTCGAGCATCGTCTTTTCCATCTCCTGCATCGGCTCGATCTTCGAGAGCCATTCCTGGCCTACGTAGACGTGACAGGTGGCGCAGGCGCAGGCGCCGCCGCAGTCGGCGTCGATGCCCGGGATCAGGTTCTTCACCGCGCCTTCCATGACGGACATGCCCGGTTTGACGTCGACGACGTGCTCTTTGCCGTTGTGCTCGATGTACTTGATCTTCGCCATGGGATGTCCGGAGTTCGATGCTGGAGTGCGGTTCTTAGGCCATGTCTTTCATAGGTATGGTCTTGTCTGCAAGACGGTCCGGCGCGACGCGGGCGCGCGCGGCGATCAGGCGCCGGCCCATCATGTATTCGGGGGCGGCGTTCACAGCCTCAACTGCCGCTACGACACCGGCACGCAGGCGGAAGGCGGCGAACGAACGGCTGGCCGGGTCGCCGCGTAGGACGATCTGATCGGCAGGGTCGCCGAGCCCCGCGATCTGAAGCTTTAGGTCGTACTGGTCGGACCAGAACCACGGGACTTCGTTGTAGGGCTTTGGCTTGCCGAGGATGGCCGCCGCCGCGTGCTTGGCTTGGTCGATCGCGTTTTGGACGGACTCGAGACGAACGCGGCCAGTTGTCGAATAGGTGCAAGGCAGGTTCGCGCAGTCGCCGATGGCATAGATCGCAGGGTCCTCCGTGCGGGCATGCTGATCGACGATGATGCCGTTGTCGACTTTCAGACCAGCCTCGGCCGCGAGTTCGGTGTTTGCGACGATGCCGATACCGATCAGAACGAAATCGGCTTCGACCGGACCGCCCGACGTGTTGATGACGAGGGCGTTGCCGCTCGTTTCGATCGCCTCAAGCTTTGTGTTGCAACGGATGTCGACGCCCGCTTTGCGGTGGACGTCTTCGTAGAAAGCGGAAAGCTCAGGGGACGCGGCACGCGCCATCACGCGGGGCAGCGCCTCGAGCACGGTTACTTTGAGCTTGTGCTTGGCGGCGACGGCTGCAACTTCGAGGCCGATATAACCGGCGCCGATGATCGCGACGCGGTTGCCGGGCTTCAGCTTGTCTTGCAGCAGTTCTACATCGCCGATGCCGCGCAGGTAGTAGCAGCCCGGCAAGCCGGCACCCGGCAGCGGTAGCTTGCGGACCCGCGAGCCGGTGGCGATCGCGAGTGTCGTGTAGGGGAGTTCCTTCCCGTCCGCGAGCTTCACTATTTTTTGTCGGCGATCGATGGCGGTTGCGCGCGTGTTCAAGTGCAACGCGATCTTGGCTTCGGTGTAGAATTCCTCAGGCTTGATAAACAGGCGCTCACGCGCAAGTTCGCCGGCCAGGAACGCTTTCGACAGCGGCGGGCGTTGGTAAGGGATATAGGGCTCGTCGCCCACGAGCGCGATGGCGCCTGCGAACCCTTCTTGGCGCAGGCTTGCGGTCAGCTGGCTGGCCGCTTGCCCGGCACCGACGATGAGGACCGATTCGGTCATGATATCAGTGCGCCTGGCGCCCCTTGAGACCACTGTCGGTTAGCACGGGCCAAGCCCTCGCATCAACCGCGCAAATCGGGCGTTTTCAGATCGTATGCGGCGGCATTGAGTTGGTTTGAGGGCGCGGGTAGAAGGGCCGCTATGCGCATCAGTCCAGCCTCCTCCGGCATCGACAGTTTTTACCGGTCGTTTCAGACCGAAACCGAAGCCGATACTGCGGCGCTCGGGCAGGAAATCGCGCGCCATCTCGCGGCCGGCGATACGGTGACGCTCTCGGGGCCGCTCGGTTCGGGCAAGTCTGTTCTGGCGCGTGCGATTGTACGGACGTTTAGCCCACGCGAAGAAGTGCCGAGCCCGACGTTCACGCTGGTGCAGACCTACGAGACACAGAATTTTGCCATTGCGCATGTCGATCTGTACCGGGTGAAGGCGGAAAGCGAGTTGCGCGAGCTTGGCCTCGACGAGGCGTTGGAGCGCGGCGTGCTGGTCATCGAATGGCCCGACCGGATGGGTTTGCAGCTGCCGTTGCACCGGCTCGACATCATGTTCGAGGCCGCCGACGGCGAGTCACGGTTGATGAAGCTCGTGGGCAGGGGATCGTGGGCGGCGCGTTTGAAGGCGTTGCGTTTGCCGGGGGTGGAGTAATGTCGCGGCCCGAACAGATGCAGGCGTTCATCAAGGCCGCCGGGTGGAGCGGGGCGGAGTTGCATCCGCTTGCGGGCGATGCATCGACGCGGCGCTATGTGCGGCTCGCGCGGCGCGGACATACGGCGATGCTGATGGATCAGCCGCGTGGGGCGGAAAGTTCGGCGTGTCCGCCAGATGCGACGGACGCCGAACGGCGTGCGCTCGGTTACAACGCGATGGCGCGGTTGGCAGGCCCCGATTGCCGTCCGTTTGCGGCGCTGAGTTCGTTTCTGCGCGGGCACGGGCTGAGTGCACCGGAGATCCTGGCGCACGACTATGACGCCGGGTTCTTGTTGATCGAGGATTTCGGCGATGGGCGCTTTGCGGACTTGATTGCGGGCGGCAAACCCGAGCTGCCGTACTATGAAGCGGCGATCGACGCCCTTGCCGATTTTCATAAGGTGGCCGCACCTAAGACGATGCCGGTGCCCGGGGCGGGAGCCGTTCATCTGCTCGGCTACGATCCGGTCGCGATGGAAGCCGAGGTCTTGCTGTTGACGGAGTGGTTCTGCGCGGCTGCGTCCGGCAAGCCGATTGCCGATGCGGCGCGGGAGGAATTCGTGGCGGCATGGCGCCACGCACTCGGGCAGTTGCGCACCACGGTTCCGGTTGTCGTTCTGCGCGACTATCATGCGGAAAATCTGATGTGGCTTGGCGACCGGCAAGGCGTGGCCCGTGCGGGGCTGCTCGACTTCCAAGACGCGTTGGCCGGCTCACCCGCTTACGATTTGATCTCGTTAACCGAGGATGCGCGGCGCGAGGTAAGCGCCGATCTCGCGACGGCGATGACCAATCGCTACATCTCTTTGCGGCGGCATGCCGATGCCGGGTTCGACGAAGAGGCATTCCGGTTTGCGGCGGCACTGCTCGCGGCGCAACGCAATACCAAGATCGTGGGCATCTTCTCGCGCCTTTGGAAGCGGGACGGGAAGCCGCGGTATACGCAATATTTGCCGCGCATGTGGGGTTATCTCGACCGCGATCTCAGTCATCCGGCACTGAGCGCGCTGAAAGCGTGGTTCGACCGGCATATTCCGCGCGAATGGCGCGGCACGTTGGGGAACTAGGATGTCTTTCTCACCGACGCGCGGAATGGTGTTGGCGGCGGGCTTGGGCACGCGGATGCGGCCACTCACGAACGATCGACCGAAACCGCTGATCGAGGTGGCGGGGCGCACATTGCTCGACCACGCGATCGACCGGTTCGTGGCGGCAGGCGTGAAGATGGTCGTCGTCAACGTGCACTACAAGGGCGAGATGATCATCGCCCATTTGAAGAACCGGCGAGATGTCGATATCCGCATTCAGGACGAACGCGAAAAGCTGCTCGATACCGGCGGCGCGTTGAAGCGGGCATTGCCGCTGTTCAACGACGAGCCCGTTTTTACCTACAACAGCGATTCGATCTGGCTGGAGAGCCTTGGGTCGAATTTGGGCCGCATGGCTTCGATGTGGGACGATGCGGCGATGGACTGCCTTATGCTCATGGCGCCGACATTCAGCTCGATCGGCTTCGAAGGTAAGGGCGACTTTACGATGGATGCGAACGGGCGGTTGAAACGGCGCGAGCCGCAGCGTGTGGCGCCGTTCGGCTGGCCCGGCGTGCAGATCATCCATCCGCGGCTCATCGCCCGCGGGCCCGAAGGCGCGTTTTCGACGAACAAGCTTTGGGACATGGCGATCGCGCAGGAGCGGTTGTTCGGCATCCGTCTCGAAGGCAAGTGGATGCATGTGGGCACGCCCGAGGCTAGAGACGAAGCGAACGCGTTCATGGCCGCGCGCGATTTGGCTCCGTAGCGCCAAAGGCTATGCGCCGGATCAACCTCTTCACGATCCCGCCGGGCGCAGCCTTTGCCGACGAACTTGCGCGTGGGGTGCTGGCGCGATTTTCAACCGACGATCCGTTCGCGTTGTCGCGGGCGCTGATTCTGCTGCCGACGCGGCGTGCGATCCGCACGCTGGGCGAGGCCTTTGCGCGCGCGGCGTCCGGGCGGGTTTCGGTGTTGCCGAGAATGCGGGCGCTCGGCGATTTCGACGATGCGCCGTCGCTGCTCGAAGACGATTCCGACGACGCGGTGCGCGAACTTGGCGTGGATTTGCCCCCGCCGCTGTCGCCGTTCCGGCGCGAACTGTTGCTGGCGAAGCTGATCCAACAGTGGTCGTTGAGGCTTGCCGAGCAAGAAGGTGGGCGCACGATGGGTGCGACGACGCCGGCGCATGCACTGAAGCTTGCGCGTGAGTTGGCGCAGTTGCTCGATCAAGCGACCGCAGAGGGGCTGGCGTGGGTGCGTCTGCAGACGCTTGTTCCGCACGAGTTGTCGCGGCATTGGGAGAAGACGCTGCGGTTCCTCGGCATTCTGACGAAGGAGTGGCCGGGCATCCTCGCGGGTGAGAATGCGGCAGACCCTGCCGCGCATCGCGATGCGGCCCTGCGGCAGGCGGCGGCGCGATGGCGCGAAGTGCCTCCCGGCTTTCCGGTGATCGCTGCGGGTTCGACGGGTAGCGTTCCCGCCACGGCGGAGCTGCTGCGTACGATCGCCTACATGCCGAGCGGTGCCGTCGTGTTGCCGGGCGTCGACCTCGAACTCGATCGCGAAACGTGGGAGGCGACAGAGGCTGGACATCCGCAGCACGGCATGAGGCAGCTGCTTTCCAAGATGGATGCGACGCGCGGCGATGTGGAGGCTTGGACCGATCTTGCGCCGAACCGCGCGCGGGTGCGGTTGCTGGCCGAAGCGCTTAGACCGGCGGAAACGACCCCGGCGTGGCAGGGTCTCGTGCAGGAGCGGCGCGGTGACATCGAAGAGGGCTTGCGCGGGCTTTCGGTGGCGGTGGCCCGGACGCCCGCCGAAGAGGCGCTGGTTATTGCGCTCGCGCTCCGTCAGGCGATCGAAACGCCAGACAAAACCGCGGCGCTCGTGACGCCGGATCGCACACTGGCACGGCGTGTTGCCGGAGAGCTCAAGCGTTGGGGCATTGCGATCGACGACTCGGCGGGTGTGCCGCTGTCGCAAACGCTGCCCGGGCGGTTTCTCTCGTTGATCGCCGATGCCGCCGCACAAGAGTTTGCGCCGGTGCCGCTGCTGGC
>CAYXQB010000146.1:0-8244 GCA_964466435.1 uncultured Flavobacteriaceae bacterium
AACCCGATGAACCCGCGCGCGCCGAGCTTGCGGCTGAAATCGGGATTGAACCCGCTCCACGATTGCGCCTTCAGCTCGGGCGCCAGCGCACCGAGTTCGTTTGCCAAGAAAGCGCGCACCTCGCCACGAAGCCTCTCAGCCTCTGGAGGCAACGTCGCGGGTCCAAAATGAAAGGGAAGTGGTTGAGCAAGGTCCATGGACGCCACTATGGCGCACCACAACGCTCACGCTCAACCAAGCAATGAGACCCTAAAGGCCCAGTTTCCGTTCAATCATCCGGCGGCGGCGCACCGACCGGTCGCGGACGAGGAACCCCGTCACGAATCCGGCGCCAATGATGAAGCTGGCAAGGATCAGCGCGTCCATACCGGATCCTCGCGATAGTCGAACTCACGCAACGACGACATAGGCCGGTAGCGCGACCCGCGCGTGTGGGAACCGAGTGCCCTCAACCCGAAACCCGCAGCGTAGCCAATTCCAAACAACACCCCCACCGCGAAGAACAAATCCATTTACCCACTCTCCGTACAACTCGGATTTTGCGGCGGCACCAAACTGAGCACTCGATATGTGACTATCGAACATCAGTTCGATCAGAAACGCCAACAGCGCACTTGACACGCCGTTGTTTCGCTTATGAGCGCGAAGTGATTTGCGGTCAACTGCTGAATCGACAGAGCGCATCGAATTTTTTCAAACACACGATTCGATTGCGCGCCGAGTTAAGATTTCCATGCGGACAAGTTGTGTGCAGCGATTGATTGCCCGCCCAACACGTACTCCGCATTGTCACTTGCAGACACTGTTCGCGAATCACTTCCGAAGTTGAATGCGAACGTCACCCCGCCGCGACGGCGCACGCGAACGTCTTCCGGCAGCGCCAGCGATGCAACGCCTGATTCATCCAACACACGTTGCACAACGTCCGATGCGAGTTCCCGTGTCGGCCACGCAGCGAGATAGAGACGATTGGCCTTGCGCACGAGCGCTGGTGCACCGGTTGTAAATCGCCCGAGCACGTCGGAACTGTTCGTTTCGACAGTCTCGGCCCATGTCCCGCAGGCGTAGCGCCGGTTACCGACGGCCACTTCGCGCGTCACACCTGGCCGCAGGCTCTCGACACGCACGACCTTCACCGGAAGCACCGCCTGCAGCGGGCCAGGCGGCAGGTTGGGGGGAATCTGAAAGCTCTCTGTCTTCGCGCCCGTTCGAATGCCGAAGACCGTCAGCCCGTCGAACGAGGCAAATGCCTGAACCGCCTGCTCGCTCAAGTGTGGAAGACTCGGCACGAACGCTGCCCGATACCCTGTGAGCGCATAGCCTGGTGGCACGATGTCGACGTCGACGCCGCGTTGGCGCAATGCCGTGTACCAGGTGAACACCAACGCCAGGTAGCTGAACGACCGTCCCTGCGGCTGGATGTTGTGCATCCACGCAGCTTCATAGTCGAACACCAGCGCGACTGGCGCTTGCGCAGCGGGCAGCGCAGCAACGCTCTGCCACCAATCCGCGCCAAGCTCCCGTGCTACCGCGCCCGCTTCTTGCCCACCGGCATCAAGCACGTTATCCGGCCGGTTGAGCCCAGCATGCATCTGCTCTTGTGCGAACGGCGCCTGTCGCCACCGGAAGAAGCTAACAACCTCCGCCCCGTGCGCGAGCGCTTCCCAAGCCCACAGCCGCACCATCCCCGGTGCCGGCCCCGGGTTCCAGAGCGCCCAGTTCACCGGCCCCGGTTGCTGCTCCATCACCCAGAACCGCCCGCGTCCGACACTGCGGTAGAGGTCGTGATGAAACGCTGAGATATCCGGATGCCCCGTCGCCGCATACCGAACCCGCTCGGCCTCACTGAACCCAGTCATGGGCAAACTGTCGGTGAACCCCAGCGGATAAGAGTCCCAGCTCGCGAGATCGAGCGTCTCGCTCGTCTTGAAGTGGTCGAAATCGAGGAACGCACCCATGAAGTTGTGCGTCACGAATCGCCCAGGAGAATGACGCCTCAGAATCTCGACCTGTTCGGCGTTGAAGCTCGCGACCTGATCCGACGAGAACCGGAAGAAGTCCAAACGGTGAATCGGATTGAGCTCCGTCACTGCCGCCATCGGCAGATCGATCTCGTCGAACGATCGGTACTCCATACTCCAAAAGCGGTTACCCCAAGCCGCGTTGAGGGCGCCCACATCGCCATACCGCGCCGCAAGCCACCGCCGAAAGGCGGCCGCCGCATCCGGCGAGTACGAACGCACGGTATCGTGGCAGCCATACTCGTTATCCGTCTGCCACCCGGCCACGGCATCGTGCCTGCCATAGCGCTGCGCCATCGCTTCGGTAATGCGCCGGCTTTCGCCGCGATACGTGTGGCTCGAGAAGCAATAGTGCCGGCGCGATCCGAATCGGCGCACCTGACCGTGGTGATCCACCGGCAGGACGTCCGGATACCGGTCAACGAGCCATTTCGGAGGCGTCGCTGTCGGTGTCCCCATCACGATCTTGAGACCCGCCAGACCAAGCGTCTCGACCGCGCGGTCAAGCCAGGCCCAGTTGAAGCTGCCAGGTGAGGGCTCCAGGACGCTCCAGGCGAACTCGCCGATGCGCACATACTTCAGCCCCAAATCCGCCATCCGCCTGGCGTCATCGGCCCATAGATCTTCGGGCCACTGCTCAGGATAGTAACAAACGCCAAGCATGAACGTTCCTTAATCAAGAGGGGCCGCAATGTCGCCCAACCCCCGGGTGAGTGACAATGGCACCTAGAAGGCCGCTTGCCTCGGTGGGACAATAGCGGCTCGCAACACATGAGGCGGGGGAGACCCCGGCTAGACAAGAATGTCGATCGAAGATCCTGGCAGTCTCTCGAACCCACCCGATCCGTGGAGCCACGAACCCGTTCGCACACGCCGCCCGTGGTGGTTTTGGCTCGCCACCGGCGTCGGCGGCATCGTCTTGTTCTTCTCCGCCTGCTTCGTCGCGCTCTACTACCTCTACGCGCCGAACCTACCCATCACCGCGGACCGCCTCGGCGAAGTCAACCGCACGCCCTCGATCACGCTGTTGGATACTGACGGCAAAGTCTTTGCGACGCGCGGCGCCGCGTTCGGCTATCGCGTCAAAGTCGACGAGATGCCGGCGTATTTGCCCGCAGCGTTCATCGTCACCGAAGACCGGCGCTTCTACTCCCACTCGGGTGTCGACTATCGCGGCATGCTGCGAGCCTTCTTCGCAAATTGGCGTGCAGGCGGCGTCGTGCAGGGCGGCTCGACGATCACGCAGCAACTCGCCAAGAACACCTTCCTAAAGCCCGAGCGCACGTGGTCGCGCAAGTTCGAGGAACTGTTCCTTTCCTTCTGGCTCGAGCGTCATTACTCCAAGGACGAGATCCTCACACTCTACCTCAATCGTATCTATCTGGGCTCCGGCGCCTACGGTGTCGACGCGGCCGCCCGCGAGTACTTCGGCAAGTCGGTGCGAGAAGTGTCCCTCGCCGAAGCCGCGATGCTGGCCGCGCTTACGCGCGCGCCGTCCAGATACTCGCCCGAAGTCAACCTGAAGCTCGCCCAACAGCGCGCCAGTCTCGTCGTCGATCTTCTACATCAAGACGGCCAGATCACCGACGAACAAGCACGCAAGGCCAAATCCAAGCCCGCAACTCCGATCCTGAAGGAAGGCGTCGAGAGCGCGAACTACTTCGCGGACTTCGTGATGGATCAGCTCGTCCGGCTCGATATCCGCCCGGACAAGGACTTGATCGTACGCACGACGATCAACCCGAAACTCCAAGCCGCGGCAGAGCAAAACCTCGTCAAGATTTTGGAGCGCGACGGCAAGGGCCGCAACGCGAGCCAAGGGGCACTCGTCGCCATGGAACCGAACGGCGCCGTGCGCAGCATCGTCGGCGGCAAGGACTACACAGCCTCCACGTTCAACCGCGCCTACCAAGCGCGCCGCCAACCGGGTTCATCGTTCAAGCCGTTCGTGTTTCTCGCGGCATTGGAACACGGACTGACGCCGGACGACGTCCGAGAAGACGCCCCCTATGAAGTGAACGGATGGAGCCCGCAGAACTACGACGGCTCCTATCTCGGCGAAATCACGCTGCGCGAAGCCCTCGCGAAGTCGATCAACACGGTGGCGATCCGCGTCGCGGACGAAGTCGGCCGCCGCAAGATAATTGGCGTCGCCCAGCGCCTCGGCATCGCCTCGCCGCTAGAGCCGAACCGCTCGCTTCCGCTCGGCACTTCGGAGGTCACGCTGTTCGAAATGACACGCGCCTTCGCGGCTTTTTCGAACAACGGCAACCGCGTCGACCCTTACGTTATCTTAGACGTTAAAACCTCCGACGGCACCGTGCTCTATCAGTATCGCCCGGCGCCGCCGATCCCGGTGATGAACCAGCGCGCGCTGGAAGAGATGAACCAGATGATGTTCGAGGTCGTGCAGACAGGCACCGGTCAGCGCGCGGGCATGGATCCACGCCCCGTTGCCGCGAAAACCGGCACGAGCCAAGACTGGCGCGACGCATGGTTCGTCGGCTACACCGCCGACTACGTGACCGGCGTTTGGGTCGGCAACGACGACAACACCTCGATGAAGAAAGTCGTCGGCGGCAGCCTGCCTGCCACCATTTGGAAGGCCTACATGCTGGCCGCGCACAGGAACGTGGCGGTCCACAACCTGCCGGGCGTGGATATGTACGGCACCCACGACCCCTACGCCCAAGGTGACCCTGAAAATCCATGGGTCGAACGCGATGGCGAATACACCGAACGCCGGCAGGACGACCGTGGCGTCATCGAGGACTTTTTCGACAGCCTCTTTGGCGAAGGCGATGGCCCCAGCACTGCTCCGCCGCCGCCACCGCCCGCACCGCGATACGTGCCGCAATCGGATCGAACGCCGCCAAGATACGAAGAAGACGTCGAAGCGATGGCCGATCATGGCGCCGCCGTTGCAAGGGCGCGCCGCCAGAACCAGACACCCGATCCGGTTCCAGAGCCCGATCCGGAGGAAATGCCGGAACCTGAAGGCGCAACCGACGAGCCTCCACCACCCAACTAACACCAGCGATGGTGCAATTGGGCGGCTAGCACCTCTTAACTTCTCCCGACTAAGATCGGGGCGAAGCAGTGTGGAGCACCGCGCGTGAAGTTCTTCTTGAAGCTTTTGGGCTCGATCGCCGCAGCTGTGGTGCTCGGACTGGGCAGCGCCTACCTCGCCGTCCAAGGCGCTCTCCCCGCTGATTCCATTGTCAAGAACGGCCCGTGGCAAACGAACTTGGCCGCTGGCGGAACCGACGCCGACATGTACACGCGCACCGCGGTCGCCATCGGCGGTCTGCTAGCGTTGGCGAAGGAAGAGACGATCTACTACAACGCCGTCACCGACTCCGCCGGTGAGCGGTTCGATCCCAAATGCGCTTATCGCATCGAAGGCACTGACCCCGACGCGCGCTGGTGGAGCATCACCGCTTACGGAAGCGACCACTTTCTGATCGATCATCCCGCCAAGCGCTACGCGGTGAGCAAAACACGCGTGGTGAGAAACGCCGGCGGTACCTTCGTTGTTCGCGTCTCGACGGCCGAGGAAGCACAGAATTGGATCGCGGCATCGCCGGACGGCTTCCAGTTGACGCTTCGCCTCTACAATCCAGGCCCCTCGGTCATCTCCGATCCCGCTGGCGCACCGCTTCCTGCAATCACCAAGGAGGCGTGCACATGAGTTGGCTGAAATGGGGCCTATTCACGCTGCTTTTGGCCGCCGCCATCCATTGGACCGCTGTCGCCTTTGCGCCGGATGTGATCATGGGGCGCGTGATGTCCGCGGTCGGCGCCAGGAACACCAACGCCATCGCCCACACCGAGCGGCCGACCGCTGCCGCGCGCCGCATCGTAAAGCCCAGCCCAGACCTGCTCTATTCGACCTGCGTATTCGACGTCACCCGCCGGCCGCTTAAGATTACAACCGCGGCCCCAGCCGGCACGTACTGGTCCGTCGCCTTCTATGCTGCCAATACGGACAATTTCTTTGTCTTGAACGACTCTGCAGCAAAGGGACGGCCGGCGACGATCGTCCTTATGGGGCAAGACCAAACGATTCCGCCGCAGCCTGAGGGCACCCGCGTCGTTACCGCGCCGACGCCGCGCGGCATCGTCCTCTTTCGCACATTGATCGACGACGACGCGCGCGAGGCCGAACTCGATCAACAGCGCCGCGCCGCAAGTTGCGAACCGATGATGCAGTTGGCCACACCTAACGATTAAGCTAGGGTGTGCGCCATCTAAACATCGGACTTCAACATGCCACGTCTCGTCAGCAGTCTGATCGCGCTCGCTCTTATCACGCTATTGGCGGCCTGCGGTGAATCCGCAAAAAAGCCGGAAGAACGGGCCGCGCCTAAACCGGAACCGAAGTTGATCAAAGTCACCTTCGTGACCGACTGGAAAGCGCAAGCCGAGCATGGCGGCTTCTATCAGGCGCTCGCGACCGGCCTCTACGAGAAGGCGGGCCTCGATGTCACGATCAAGCAAGGCGGCCCCGCGGTGAACACGCCGCAACTGATCGCCGCCGGCGCCGTAGACTTCGCGATGGGATCGAATTCGTTCCAGCCATTGAACCTCGTTGCCGCTGGCGGCGACGCCGTGGCCGTCGCTGCGATCTTTCAAAAGGATCCGCAAGTCCTAATCACCCATCCGCGCAAAGACATTGCGTCGATCGCCGACATGAGGGGCAAGCCGATCCTGGTGGCGGACGCGACGGTCTCCACGTGGTGGATCTGGGTGAAGGCCCGCTATCAGTTCTCCGACAAGCAAATCCGCAAATACACGTTCAACCTGGCGCCGTTCCTGACCGACCCGAAGGCGATCCAACAAGGCTACGTCACCTCCGAGCCGTTCACGATCGAAACCGAAGGCAAGATCAAGCCGCAAGTCTTCCTGCTCGCCGATCACGGCTACCCCAGCTATTCGAACTTCATCATGGCAACAGGCAAGGACGTGCGCGAGCGCCCGCAAATCGTACAAGCCTTCGTCGATGCTTCGATCGACGGCTGGGCGAGCTACCTGACCGGCGACCCAGCACCAGCGAACGCGTTGATAAAAAAAGAAAACACTGAGATGACCGACGCGATTATCGCAAACGCGATCGCTCAAATGCGCGATCGCGGCCTGGTGCAGGGTGGCGATGCCGCAACGCTCGGCATCGGCGCGATGACCAGCGAAAGGTGGCAAGAGTTTTTCGACGTGATGAAGGAAGGCAAGGTCTACGAAGAAACGCTCGATCACAAGAAAGCTTACACGCTCGCCTTCGTGAACAAGGCGCGCGGCGTCACGCCGCCACCAACGAAAGAGCAGAAGTGATTGCTTCTCTCCTTCGATAACGTCACCAAAACTTTCCCGAACGGCACGCTCGCGCTGGACCGCGTGAACCTGTCCATCGCATCCGGCGAGTTCGTCTCGCTTGTGGGGCCGTCTGGTTGCGGCAAGAGCACCGCGCTCCGCCTGATCGCAGGCCTCATCGAACCAAGCGCCGGCAAAGTCGCCTGGACACGCGCCAAGCCAAGCGTCGGCTTCGTCTTCCAAGATGC
Source organism: uncultured Flavobacteriaceae bacterium (assembly GCA_964466435.1). GTDB lineage: Bacteria > Pseudomonadota > Alphaproteobacteria > Micropepsales > Micropepsaceae > SZUA-430. Next base: position 7,577 of record CAYXQB010000146.1, read on the forward strand.
AGCCCTGATGCCATGGGCGTCCGTCGCCAAGAACGTGCGCTTACCCCTAGAACTGACGCGTAAAGACGACGCCGAGGCGGACCGCCGCGTAGCCGACGCGCTCGAACTGGTAAGCCTTTCAAAATTTGCGAATGCCTATCCGCGCGAATTATCGGGCGGCATGCGCATGCGCGTCTCGATCGCACGCGCGCTCGCAACGGACGCTTCCGTCCTGCTCATGGACGAGCCGTTTGCCGCCCTCGACGAGCTCACGCGCGATCGCCTGAACGACGAATTGCGCGAACTGTGGGCCATGAAGAACCTAACGATCGTGTTCGTCACGCACTCGGTTTACGAGAGCGTCTATCTCTCCTCGCGCGTCATCGCCATGAGCCCGCGTCCTGGCCGCGTGATTGCGGACATCGCTATGGCCGAGCCGAAGGCCCGCACCCGCGACTTCCGCATGACCACAGCCTACGGTGAACGCTGCCGTGACGTCCGCAGCGCACTTCAGCGCGAACTGGCCACACCATGAGCCGAGAGCGCATTTGGGCCTACGGTCTTCCCGCTCTTGTAGCGGTTGCAACCATGGGATTTTGGGAGTGGATCGTCTACGCTCTCGATATCAAACACTTCGTCCTGCCTGCCCCATCTGCGATCGCGGTCGCCGCCATTGAGAACTGGGACGC
>CAYXQB010000147.1:0-8220 GCA_964466435.1 uncultured Flavobacteriaceae bacterium
CCTGCAACGCGCCCGCGACGATTTCCGACGCCGAGGCCGAACCTTCGTTGATCAGAATGACCACGGGAACGCCCTGGAAGATCTGCCCGGAGCGCGCGTTATAGCGTTGCGTATCGCCAGCCCGCCGTCCGCGCGTCGAGACGATTTCACCCTGATCCAAGAACGCGTCGGAAACGGTGATCGCCTGATCGAGCAAGCCGCCCGGGTTGTTGCGCAGATCGAGAACGATGCCGCGCAGTTTGTTGCCGATTTTGGCCCGCGTTTGATCGACCGCGCGCTCAAGCCCGTCTTCCGTCTGTTCGTTGAATGTGGTGACGCGGATATAGGCGATGTCGCCTTCCTGCTTCCAGCGCACGCTTTCCACGCGGATGATCGCGCGCGTGATGACGACGTCGAGCGGCTTCTTCTCGCCCTTGCGAAGAACCGTGAGCTTGATTTGCGAATTCACCGGGCCGCGCATCTTGTCGACCGCTTCCGAGAGCGTGAGCCCCTGGATCTGCGTCCCGTCGATCATGGCGATGAGGTCGCCCGTCTTGATGCCCGCGCGCGCTGCCGGCGTCCCGTCCATCGGCGAGATCACCTTGACCAGGCCTTCTTCCATCGTGACTTCCAGGCCAAGCCCGCCGTATTCGCCGCGCGTCGAAACCTGCATGTCAGAGAAGTTCTTCGGGTTCAGGTAGCTCGAGTGGGGATCGAGCGCCATCAGCATGCCGTTGATCGCGCTTTCGACCAACTCGGCGTCTTTCACTTCGCGCACGTAGTCGTTCTTGACCCGCTCGAACACATCGCCGAACAGGTTCAGCTGGCGGTAGGTATCGGTGCCGGCGATAGCCTGCCCGATGAGGACGGCCGCGATGGCACCGCCCAGGGCAGACACTGCAGAAATCATGTACTTTCTCATGGACCTATCCGCTCACTTTGTGTTTCAGCGCCGCAAACCAAGGCACCGGATCGACCGGCACGTTGTTGCGGCGGAATTCGATGTAGAGCCTTTCGCCCCGATTTGCCTGCCCGGCACCCATCCGTCCGACCGGTTCGCCCGCGAGTACGACTTGACCGACCGACCCATCGACTTTTGAAAGCCCTGCAAGAAGAACATGATAGCCACCGTTTGCGGCGACGATCAACATTTTGCCGTACCCGCGAAACGTGCCGGAGAAAACAATCTTCCCGTCACACGGAGACGTGACCTGCGATCCGGGCCGGGTTTCGAGGTGAATCCCGGAAAGCTGCCCGCCCAACCCGTCCGACGCACCGAAACGCGAAGCGAGTTCACCGTTAGCGGGTAACGTCAACAGCCCCCGCAACTGATCGAGCGGCGTGTTCCGAGGCTGCCCTGCGGACGCTATGCTGCGGACGAGCGCCGGCCCCCCTGACGATACCGGCCGTTTGGCGTCTTCCTCTAGATTTACAATCAGGGCGCGCAAGTCCGCCGCCTGCTCGGCTAGCGTGCCGACCCGCGTCTGGGTGGCCTTCAGCTGGTCGCGCGTCTGCTGTGCCAGAAGCCGACGTTGCGTCAGCAATTCGCCGAGTACGTTGCGGTCTTTGTCGAGGGCCTCGGCCGCCGCGGCCACTCTCAGCCGTTCCTCCGCCGCTTTGCGGCGCATTTCGCGCAAGTTCGCGAGGTCGTTGTTGAGCTTGCGCGCCTCGCTTTGGATCGCAGGCACCACGGCTGTCAGCAGCATTGCCGAGCGCGCTGCAGCGGTCGCATCGGTCGGTCGCACGATGAGCGCGGGTGGCGGCTCGCTCCCCATCCGCTGCAAAACCGCGAGCAAAGACGCGAGTTTCCCGCGCTGGCTGATGAGCGCGCGCATGCTGTCCGCCTCGCGCGTTTCGTACATGGCGAGCCGCTGCTCGACGAGGTTGAGCTCCCGCTCGCGCGTCTGGGCAATGGTGGCGGCCGTGATGAGCTTCGCGCGAAGTGCCTCCTGCTCGTGCACCAGCTGCTCCGCTGACCGGCTCAGCGTCTCGATGTCCTGCTGGTCCTGGTGCAGTTGGCGCTGGATCTCGTTCAGCTTGTCGTTGGGGTTCGAAGGCTCCGCGGTCGCAATCGTGACCTGAGCCGCGAGCGCCAAGAGCGCCGCCGCGCTGCGTTCCAACTTGAATCTGCGCGCTGTCACGGGGGAACCAAAGAGAATCAATATGGCGAATATTCGGCCCCTTTGGGGCCAAGGTCGAGGTCAGGTCTTTTTGGTTTGGTTCGCCACCGTGTTGATCCGCTTAGCGATTTCGTCAGGGTCGCCCACATAAGCGTGGCGCTCGGACAACAATTCCGGGTTCAATTTGTAGGACCGCGGCACCCCCGTGGGGATATTGATCCCCTCGATCTCTGCATCGCTCTTGCCCTCCAGATGCTTGAGCAGTGCCCGAAGCGAGTTACCGTGCGCCGCGATCAGGACCATTTTGCCCGCCTTGATTTGCGGAACGATCTCGCTCTGCCAATACGGCAGCACACGTTCGACCACAATCTTCAGGCTTTCGCCGCGCGGCACCGCGGCTTCGGGAACATCCCGGTAGCGCGGATCGAACTTCGGATAATCGGGATCGGTCTTTTCGACAAGCGGCGGCACCGTCGCATAGCCGCGCCGCCACTGATGGACTTGCGCCTCGCCGAACTGTGCGACGGACTGCACCTTATCCTTGCCCTGCAGCGCCCCGTAGTGCCGCTCGTTCAGCCGCCAGTCCTTGACGACCGGAATCCACATCAGATCCATCTCTTCGAGCACCAGCCACAGCGTCTTGATCGCCCGGCTCTGCAACGACGTGAACGCGATGTCGAATTTGTATCCCTCGGCCTTGAGCAACCGCCCCGCCGCGCGCGCTTCCGAGGTGCCGAGTTCCGACAGCGGGCTGTCCCGCCACCCGGTGAAGATGTTGAGCTTGTTCGCCTCGCTCTGCCCGTGACGAATGAAAACGAGATCGTAGTTTGCGGAGGGCTGCATCCGAGTTCCGTGTGTTGCGCTATCGCTCGCAAAATGACAGCACCGGCCGATACGCGCAATGCGTCGTCGGCGCTCACATCAAATCGGCGAACAGCAGCGAAACATAGGTGAGGAACACGCCGGCGGCGCCGGCGGCAAGCGCCTTGTGCAGGGTTTCGTTCGAGAACAGCGCCCCGGCCGCAAAGCCGATGAAGAAGACAAGATGGAACGCAAGGTCGGATTGGCTTTGCAGATGCCCGCTGACCGCATACGTACGCACCAGGCTCACGATCACGACGGCCAGGAATATTCCGAAGAACCATGGCGCTTGCGCGAAGTGGTTCGCGCGCAAGTCGTGTATTTCCTCGTTGTCGAAGTCGGGCAACACCAGTGCGCTCAAGAAGAACAGCAAGATCGGCTGCATCAGCGTCGCCAGAAACGCGAAGAACGTCCACGTCTCGACGGTGCGCAATCCGAACATCGTCCACCACATCTGAACGTGGATGAGCAGCAGCGTAAACACCCACACGAACGTGGGCCAATACGGCTTCACGCGCCCGCGCACCTGCACGATGCGCGCGACGCCCGTCAGCAAGTTCGTGACGCCAAGCCCGAGCACGATCGAGATCAGAACCGACAGATGCGCAAAATCGTCCATGCGCGCCTACTTCACGGGCTCGCAAGGCCCGGTGCGAACCGTCAGGTTCAGGTGGTCGATATCGGGTTTCTCGAACCCCGCGTGATAGAACCAAAGCCACCCTGCCTCGCCGATGAAGTCGAGCCGCAGGAACGCCTGTTCGCGTTTGGCCGAGAACTTCCAACCGTCGCCGGCGTAGGGCTCGGTCAGTACCGAGCGCGCCGCCTCGCTCACACGCCCCTGCGCCTTCTTCGACGGCGGCTTCACGACGATGCGGAACTTTGCGGCAGCTTTGTCGATGAACGCGGCCGGAGGTTCGGCGCCTTCCTGCATCTCGGCCCCGATACCCGCTTTCTGCTCGACCGTGCAGAGATAGGCGCCTTGCGGCATGTCGCCGGCCGAGGCAACACCCGTCGCGGCCACAACAAGTCCGATCCACCACGTCCGCATGAGGGGTCTCCTTCGGCGCAAGCGAGCACGCCACCTTCATAGCGGTTTCGAGCGCCATCGGGAAACGGCCCTCAATTGTGGGCTGGCCCAGCCGCCGCTTGCCGAGCCGCCCGGTGCCGCGCTAACTGCCGCTTGATGACGTCCTCGATCCTGCTCGTCGAATTCCTGCTTCGCGGCGCCGCAATCGGCGCGCTTGCGGCGACCGGCTTTGCCTTCGTCCGCTCCAGCGTTCAGGCGTCGCTGCGCATCGCTGGCGCGCTCTTCTTCTTGAGCACGATCGCCTACGTCGTGAATTCGTCGCATGAGCTCAGGCATATGCTAGGCCCCTATGGCGGCCCGTTCTTGCTGCTCTCTCTAGGCGGCGCCGGCTATTTCTGGCTCTTCGTCATCACGCTGTTTCAGGATCGCCCGACGTCCTTGCCGTTGTTCGCGCCGGCGGCGCTCCTGACGATGGTGGGCTTCGTCGGCATTGCGACCGATCCGCCGGTGCGCAACGGCGTTTGGATTGCCCACAACGTCATCGAACTCGCGTTTGCGCTCCACGCCCTTTACGTCATCTACGACAGTTGGCGCGGCGACCTCGTCGAGGCGCGCCGCCGCCTGCGCGGCCCGTTCTTAGGCATCGTGACGCTTTACGTCATGATCATGTCGTTCATCGAAATCGGCGAGAGCGTCGGTATCCAGGCCTGGTGGTACAGCCTCGTCGGCGGCGGCATCATGGCGTCGTTCTGTCTTGCGGGCTCGTTCGTCTTCTTGGAGATCCGTACGGCGATTTTCGGCCGGGCCCAACCGGCCGGACCCGCCCCGCTCGACGCGCCCCGCATCGACCCTGCCGACCGCATCACGCTCGAAAAGCTTAGCCAGGCGATGGACAAAGGCGCCGCATGGAAGGACGAAAACCTGACCATCGGCACCCTTGCCGAAAAAGTAGGCGTGCCCGAACATCGGCTCCGCCGCCTGATCAACGACAACCTGGGCCACCGCAACTTCGCGGCCTTCGTGAACACCCGAAGGATCGAGGCGGCGAAGCAAATGCTGGCCGACCCCGCTCAATCCCGCACAACGGTTGCCGCCATCGCCTTCGACCTTGGCTTCGGTTCGCTCGGCCCCTTCAACCGCGCCTTCAAAGAGGCAACCGGCAAGACGCCGACCCAATGGCGCCGCGATACCCTCGAAATCGGCTCGCCGAATCCGGAAACCTCTGGCTGATTTCGAAAAAGGCGAAGCTTTTCCGCCAAAAGTGAGACTGCCCTGCCGCCCAACCCCATGTTCGCGCCTCCAACCGAAGGAGCGATCTCATGGAAGACTTCATCACCGCGCTGGGCAGCCAGTGGCTCTCGAACATGGCCCACGACGTCACCCGCTACGCCATCTTCGCGATCGGCGTTTGGCTGGTCCTGTGGGTCGCCCTCGCCGGCGTCTTAAAGAGCCGAAAAATCCGCCCAGACAGCCCGCCCGCGCGCCAGCTCGTCATCGAGTTTCTGATCTCGCTTCGTTCCGTGGCGATTTTCTCGACGATCGGGCTGATCCCGTTCGTGGCTGAGCGGGCAGGGTGGTTGCACGGTCACGCCATCGCGACCTCATGGGGACCGATCTGGTTCGCCGTAAGCCTCGCGCTGATGATCGTGGCCCACGACGCGTATTTCTATTGGGTCCACCGCGCGATCCACGACCCGCGCCTGTTCCGCCGCTTTCACCGCCGCCATCACAAGAGCCACAACCCGTCGCCTTTCACAGCCTACAGCTTCGACCTCGGCGAAGCCGCGTTGATGGCGGCGTTCGTGCCGATATGGGTGTTCTTCGTGCCCACGCCGTGGCCTGTCGTCGGCCTCTTCGTCCTGCACCAAATCGTGCGAAACACTTTGGGTCACTCGGGCTACGAGATCATGCCCGCCCGCAAGGATGGCCGCCCGCACCTCGACTGGCTGACCACGACCACGCACCACGACCTGCACCACAGCCAAGCCCACTGGAACTACGGCCTCTACTTCACCTGGTGGGACCGTTGGATGGGGACCGAGCATCCCGACTACGACGCCCACTACGCGCTCGCGGTCGGCAAAGCGCATGAGTTTGCCACGGGCAAGGATTGCAAAGCGGCGTAACCGTCAAGCGCGGTGATACGGGTGCCCGCTCAAAATCGTCACCGCGCGGAACAACTGCTCCGCCAGCATGGTCCGCACCAACAGGTGCGGCCATGTCTGCGTGCCGAACGCGAGCGTCATCTGCGCTCGCCGTTTCACGTCGTCGGGTAGGCCGTCGGGGCCGCCGATCACGAACAGTGCCCGTGGCTCGCCGACGTCGCGCCACCGCGCGATCTGCTTGGCGAACGCTTCGCTCGGGAGCGATGTTCCGCGCTCGTCGAGCGCGACCAAGAGCACGCCGCCGGCACATGCATCAATCAGACGCTCGGGTTTGCGCTCGTCCCACTCGCTGAGCACGAACGAGGCAAGGCCCAGCGCGCGTCCTGTGTCCCGCGCGCGCTGCAAATAGGCGTGTGCAAGTTCCGTTTCCGGCGCGGCCTTCGCCCGGCCGCCGGCCAAGATGTCGAGTGCGAGCGCCAAGCTCGCTACTACACGGCTGCGGCGGCGACAGCGGCTCCGTCGCCCCACATTTTTTCAAGATTGTAGAACGCGCGGACTTCCGGCCGGAACACGTGCACGATGATGTCCATCGCATCGACCAGCACCCAGTCGCCTTGCGGCAGTCCTTCGGCGCGGCCGTTGATGCCGTGCTTCTTCAGCTCTTCCGTCAGATGCTCTGCGATGGCGGTGACGTGCCTGTTCGATCGCCCGCTGGCCACGACCATGAAGTCGGCCATCGGCGTTTTACCGGCAAGATCGATCGCCACGATGTTTTCGGCCTTGTCGCCGTCGAGCGATTTCAGCACGACGTTGAGCAGCTTTTGGCTGGCTTCCGGTGCCCGCTTCGGCGCTTTCGGCGCCGCCGCTTTTTTCGCCGGTGCTTTGCGCTTCGGCGAGGTGACTGGTGATTTCGCCCGCGAAGTGCGGGTCGTACGCTTGGCGGTCAGTGGTGCACTCCTGGTGTTGCTGGGTTGAGCGGGCAACGCCAATCCGTGGGCAACCAAAACGCTTTGAGATGCACCGTAAGGACCAGAGCCGATATCCTCGAGTTCGAGAAAGACCCGCCGTCGAAACGTCAGCCTCGACCATCAAACGCTAACACAGTTCGGCTAACGCCACGATGAACATTCCCGCCAGAATTCAATCAAAGTGAATGTCATCGGCCTTGATTTCAGCGGAAAAACGACTTGGCAGCGCATCCTTACCGCCACACGCCGCGGTTGCGCAGCGCTGTCGCCGAGGTCGGATCAAGTCGCTCGCGCAGGAACGTCCACGCCGGCGGCGGCAAATCTGGAAGCGTCGCGGCGTTTTTGTCGTCGACCCGCGCGTCGTCCAGGAACTGCGCAGCCGGACTCGCGAGCGCCCGGATGGTAAAGCGCGGCCGTGCGATCACTGCGATCGGTAGCAGATTCGCAATCGCCTTCCACCGCCGCCAAAGATGAAACGTGGCCAAGCTGTCCCCGCCCATCAGCCAAACGAAATGCGCCTGAGGAAACTTCGCCGTCAGCGCCTCCAGCGTGTCGATGGTGTACTGTGTGCCGAGCACCGTCTCCGCAGCGCTCGCGTGAATGTCAGGGTGCGCCGCGACTTCGCGCGCCTTCGCGAGACGGCGCTCCAGCGAGGCCATGCCTTCCGTGCTCTTCAGCGGATTCTGCGGCGACACCAGCCACCACACGGCGTCGAGCTTCAAACGTCGAAGCGCAATCAGGCTGATATGCCGGTGCGCCTGGTGCGCCGGGTTGAAAGACCCACCCAACAGTCCGATGCGTCCGCCACCGCGGGCGAGCGCCACCACCGGGGGCGGCAGTGCGTCAGGGTCGTATCTGACCATGGCCCCGCACGACATATTTGTAAGTGGTCAGTTCCCGCGCACCGACGGGCCCGCGCGCATGCAGGCGCCCGGTCGCAATGCCGATCTCCGCGCCAAGCCCAAACTCGGCGCCATCCGCAAACTGCGTCGAGGCATTGTGCAGCACGATCGCGCTGTCCACCTCGCGCAAGAACGTCTCCGCGGCGACCTTGTCTTCGGTGACGATGGACTCGGTGTGCGCCGACCCGTACTTCGCAATATGCGCGATCGCCGCTTCCACGCCCTCGACCACCTTCACCGACATGATTGCGTCGAGAT
>CAYXQB010000148.1:0-8218 GCA_964466435.1 uncultured Flavobacteriaceae bacterium
CGCGCAGGAACTCGTGCGGGTTTATCCGAATGAAGCCGAGCGCGCGGAGAAGGTGACCGTGCGCAAGGGGCGCGAGAACTACGTTTGTCTGCTGAACTTCGAAGAGGCGGCGGGCCGGTTGCCGGTGCTAATCGAGCGCGAGACTGTGGCGCTGGGCCTGGTCGCGCGCTGGCTTACCGCAACGAAGAACGGCGATTTGCAGGGGGGCGATTTTCCGGCATGGGCTTGGCCGCATCCGGGGTTTTCGAATGCGCTGACCGACCGGCATGGCGAGTGCATCTATGCCGCCTGCCCGCATTACCGTCGCTGTTTTTTGGAGCGCACGGTGCGCAAGACGCGGTCGAGCCGCGTCGTCGTTGCCAATCACGCGCTCACGATGGTCGAGGCTGCGCGCAACGCAGCGCTGGCCGATCTCGATCCGGACGAGCGCAGCGTGCCGCCGCTGCGCTACGTGTTCGATGAGGGCCATCACATCTTCGATGCGGCGGACAGTTTCTTTGCGATCCACATCACGGGGTGGGAGGGAGCCGAGCTTCGGCGTTGGTTGCGCGGCGCCGAAGGGCGCAGCGCGCGGCGCGGGCGCGGACTGGTCGAGCGGCTGACGCCGGCGTTCGAGAGCGAGCCTGAGGCGATCGACAAGCTGCAGGAGGTGGCGCAGTTGGCGCTCGCGCTGCCCGGCGATGGGTGGCTGAGCCGCGTCGCGAGTGAGACGCCGCGCGGGCAGATGGAGCGGTTCTTGAGCGCGGTGCGCACGCAGGTGCGGGCGCGGTCGGAGGACGTCGGATCGCCATATGGACTCGAGTGCGAGGTGGCGCCGGCGACGACGCTGCTTGCGGATACGGCGCGCGAGTTCTGCGATGCGCTGAAGGCGCTGACGAAGCCGTTGAACGAGATCGCAGCGACGTTGCGCGCGATGTTGCGGGAAGACGGCGGCGAACAGCTGTCGCAACATCGCCTGCGCGCCGAGGCTGCGCTGCGCGGGATCGAGCGGCGGGCGAAGCTGTCGCTGCCGAATTGGATATTGGCGCTGAGTGGCGTCGGCGAGATGCCGCCAAGCGGCTACGTCGATTGGCTGGGTGTCGAGCGGTTCGACGGGCATGATAGAGACATCGGCTTCTACCGGCATTCGATCGATCCGACGGTCGCGTTTGCAGCGGAGGTTTTGGAGCCGGCGCACGGGGCGTTCATTACGTCGGCCACGTTGCGCGATAGGCCGCCCGAAGACGAAGAAGGCGCCGATGGCTGGCGGTCGGCGGAAATCCGCACGGGGGCCGGGCACTTGGTTACGCCTCCGGTTCGGGCCGCATTCGCTTCGCCGTTCGACTATGCGCGTCAGACGCGTGTTCTGGTCGTGCGCGATCTCAATCGCGATGCCGACCTGCTGGCTGGCGCATATCGGGACCTGTTCGTGGCGGCCGGCGGTGGCGCTTTGGGACTGTTCACTTCGGTGCGGTCGCTGAGGCACGTGCATCGGTCGATCGCAGGCGCGTTGAGCGCACAAGGATTGCCGCTCTATGCGCAACATGTGGATGGCTTAGACACGGGCTCACTCGTCGACTTGTTTCGCGAGGACGAGGACTCGTGCCTGCTCGGCACGGATGCCTTGCGCGACGGCGTGGACGTGCCCGGGCGATCGCTGCGCTTGGTCGTGTTCGAGCGTGTGCCGTGGCCCCGGCCCGACATTCTGCACAAGGCGCGGCGTGCAGCGTTCGGGAAAGGCTATGACGATCAGCTGACGCGGCTTCGGCTCGCGCAAGGGTTTGGCCGTTTGATCAGGCGCGCATCGGATCGCGGGGTGTTTGTGCTGCTCGATGCGCGCACGCCGAGCCGGTTGCTGTCGGGGCTGCCCGCTGGCGTTGAGGTCGAGCGTGTCGGGATCGCGGATGCCATTGCAACCGTTAGGGGTTTTCTGGCGGCGCCTGGGCTTGCCGATCAGCGGCCGCACCAATAAGGTCGCGCGCAACTTTGAGGAAAATAAGGGCCGTCATGACCGCCACACTCAATCCGCATTCGGCGCTGATCTACGTGATGGTGGTGGTGTCGGCCGCCGACGCGCGCATGAGCGACGCAGAGTTGCACGCGATCGGCGACTCGGTGCGGCTGCTGCCCGCGTTCCGCGGTTTCAGAGACGATAAGATCATTCCGGTCGCGCGCGAGTGCGCTGCGATCCTGCAGGAGCGCGAAGGGCTCGACGCCATCATCGGGCTTGTGAAGGAAGCGCTGAACCCGAGCTTGCGCGAGACTGCGTATGCGCTGGCGCTCGATGTTGCGCTCGCCGAGGCGCCGGTCCTTCCGGAAGAGAATCGGGTCTTGCAACGGTTGCGGACGGGGCTTGAGATCGACCGGTTGACGGCGGCGGCGCTGGAGAAGGCGGCGATCGTGCGGCACGCGCGCATCCCCGTGTAATGGGCGGTTCCGAAGAAGCGTTCCTTCGGCTGACAATCTTCCTCGGCATGTTTGCCTTGCTCGCAGCCGCGGAGGTGCTGTGGCCGCGCCGCGCCTTGGCGGTCGGCCGCAGCCGCTGGTTTGCGAACCTCGGGTTGAGCGCGCTGAACACCGGGTTGTTGCGGCTCTCGTTCTTGCTGGTACCAGCGCTTGGTGTGCTGGCTGCGATCTATGGAGAAGGGAAGGGCTGGGGGCTTCTGCCTGCAGTCGGCATTTCCGGGCCGCTGGCGGCGGTGCTGGGGTTTCTGGTGCTCGATCTTGCTATCTACGCGCAGCATGTGGCGTTTCACTTTGTGCCGGTGCTTTGGCGGTTGCATCGGGTGCACCATGCGGACCCCGAGATCGACGTTTCGACTGGGATCCGGTTTCACCCGATCGAGATTTTGATCAGCCAGGTTTGGAAGATCGTTGTGGTGCTGGTTGCCGGCGTTCCAGCGGTTGCCGTCGTGGTGTTCGAGATTGCCTTGAACGCGACGTCGATGTTTTCACATGCGAACCTGCGGTTGCCCGCTGCCGCCGATAGCTTTCTCAGGTGGGCGATCGTCACACCCGATATGCATCGTATTCATCATTCGACCGTGGTGCAGGAAACGAATTCGAATTTCGGGTTCAATCTTTCGCTTTGGGATCGGGTGTTCGGGACCTATCGCCGCGAACCGATCGGTGAACAGACGACGATGCCGATCGGGCTTCAGTCATACCGCGGCGCCGAGCCGACGCGGCTTCTTTGGCTGCTTCAATTTCCATTTGCGCGGGGGCCGGTCGCATGAAGACGCTCTACATTTTACGCCATGCGAAGTCGGATCAGGGTGACGGTTCGATACGGGATCACGATCGGCCGTTGAACGGTCGAGGCCGCGAAGCTGCGCCGAAGATGGGTGCGTATTTGAAGGCCAAGGGATACAAGCCCGACGTTGTTCTGTGCTCGACCGCACGGCGGACGGTAGAAACGTGCGATCTCGTTCGCCCGTTGCTGGGCGACATGACGGTCGCGTTCGAGGAAGGGCTCTATCTGGCGGAGGCCCGCACGATCCTCGACCGCGTGCGGCGGCTGGACGACGCGCTGCGGACAGCCATGGTGATCGGGCACAACCCCGGTCTCGAGCAGCTGGCGAATGCACTCAGCGCCTCGCCGAAAGCGGACGACGAAGAGCGCCGGCACCGCCGCATGCGGGAGAAATTTTCGACCTGTGCACTTGCCGTTATCCAGTTTCCGGTCAAAACGTGGCGCGAGATCAAGCAAGGTGGCGGCACCCTGAACGACTTCATGCGGCCCCGGGATCTGTGAGGATAGATTGATGGACGACAGATTGACTGCGCTGGTAACCGGCGCGTCGGCCGGGATCGGCAAGGCGTTCGCCGATGTGTTCGGGAAGTTCGGGTTCAATCTCATTCTGACGGCGCGTCGCGAAGACCGGCTCACGCAAGTCGCGACCGAGCTGAGCGCGAAGCATCGGGTTCAGGCGCATGTGATACCGGCCGATCTCGCAGACCCCGCGGCGCCTGAGCGACTGGTCGACGAGATCAAGAAACGGGGTTTGCGCGTGGACGCGCTCGTCAATAACGCCGGCTATGGCATTCCGGGGAAGTACGTTGAGACGAAGTGGCAGGATCAGCGCGACTTCATTCAGGTTCTGGTGACTGCACCTTGCGAACTCGCGCATCGCCTGGCGCCTGCAATGGTGGAGCGCAAACGTGGGTATATCATCAACGTCGCGTCGCTCGCGGGCATGCTTCCCGGCTCTGCGGGGGCAACGCTCTACGGCGCCTCGAAGAGCTTCATGGTGCAGTTCTCGCGGTCGTTGAACATCGAATTGGAAAAGGACGGCGTCCACGTCACGGCCGTTTGTCCGGGCTTTACCTACAGCGAGTTCCACGACGTGACCGGCACTCGCGAGCGGGTCTCCAAGATGCCGGAGTTCATGTGGATGACCGCCGACGTGGTCGCCGAGGAAGGCTATCAAGCGGTGATGCGCAACAAGGCGGTGCACATCAATGGGCGCGTAAACAAGGGTGTCGCGCTGCTTGCGAAGTATCTGCCCGATCAGTTGGGACTGACGATTATGAAGGCGCGCTCGCGCGACAGTTTGAAGGCGGACTGATCAGAGCGGTGGTTCCGGTTCGGCGTTGCGGCCCACGCGTTGCTTGGGCCTGGCGAGATCGAGTCTTTGCCAGCCGTAGCCGATTTCGCGCAAGGACCTGCCCCACATCGGGTGCTGGCGCTCGGCGACGATTTGGCCGCCCATAGCTTCGTAGAAGAAGCGTGAGGGGTTGTCGGCGAGCGCCCAGATGATCATGCCCTTGGTGCCACCCTTCGAGAAGAGGCGGAAGATCGAGGCAAGCAGGCCCGCGCCGATGCCTTGGCCTGTCCAACCGGGGGCAACGTATAGCGTGAAGACCTCACCCTCGAACGGCAGCGATTTTTCCCGGGTAGGGCCGGCGCTTGCGAAGCCGTAGATGTTGGACTTCGTATCGGAGGCGACAAGCACTGGGTTGCGGAGGTTCGACTGCTTGATCGTGCGCGTCCAGCTTGCGGCTTGATCGGCCTTCGACATACGCACAAGGCCTGAGTCCGGCAGGATGCCGGCGTAGGTGTCGCGCCAGGACTCGACATAGACATGGGCAATATCAGCCGCGTCGGTCGGCCGCGCCATGCGGATCCCGATGCGGATGGTTTCTTCCATGTCCAGCCTTCCCAAAACGAAAGCGAGGGGTGAAGCATTTCACCCCTCGCGCCACAGTTCAACCCTGCTTCGCTGAAGCTTCGCAGGGCATGGCCCCGCGTTGCACGCTCGCTTCAGTACGCGCCCATCGAGTCCATGGTTGCTGCGCCGGCGACGCCGTCGGCGTTCAGGTTCTTCGACCGCTGATAGGTTTCGACCGCCTGCTTCACGTCGGCGTCGTAGTTGCCGTCGATCGGACCCTTGTAGACGCCTGCGTCTTTTAGCGATTGCTGCAGCCGCTCAACCTCGATGCCTTTATCGCCAGGTTGCAGGGCGTAGCCCGAGCGCTTGCCGGCCTTGGCCTGATAGAGGCGCTGCTTTGAGGATTTCAGGTAGTCTTTCTGCGCGGCCGCATCGGAGGCGGCACGGCTCATTTGCTCGTTCTCCACGTTGATCGCCTCGATCTTGCGGCGCACGCGCTCATCGTTCAGCGATTTGTTCTTCTCTTCCATCTCCTTGGCGAGGGCGGTCATGTTCTTCTTCGCCTCGTCGTGACGGCCGGCCTGGACGAGCTTGACCTGCTCTTGCTGGATGCGATCGCTCTCGGCAAGCGTCGCTTGAGCGGCGACATTCTTGTTGCGAGAACGTTCGACTGCGGCCTTGTCGGTCGTGGTTGCGACCGCGAGCCTTTGTGTGAAGCTCTTGGCCTCGCCGCCCTTGGCGGTCTTGTAGTTGACCGTGACTTCACCAAGGTCGACCTGACCGGATGAGGGCGCGGCAACCTCCATACGCAGGAGGACGGCACGCTTTTCGCCGGCGAACATGTCTTCCAGACCTCGCTTGGTCTCGCGGGTGCCCTTGGCATCGTCGTAGCCGACGACTTCGACTTTGCGGATGACTGCAGTCCCTGAGAACCGGATTTCGACGTCCCGGGCGACGGTGTCGAACAGCGAGCCCAGTTCTTCCTGGAACACGCGCGCCATTTGCGTCGGATGCTCGATGTAGTAGTAGCGGCCCCCGCCATTCTCGGCGACCGATTGCATGAGGTCTTCGTCGTAGTCGCGGCCGAGACCCATCGCGGAAATACGGATTCCGTCACGCTTCGCGGTGCGCACGAGGCCGGCAATTTCCTGCGGGTTGGTGACGCCGACATTGGCGAGGCCGTCGGACATCAGGATCACGCGGGTGATCGTGCCGTCGGCGCGGGCCGGGCCGTCGAGCGCACCTTTCGCTTCGTCGACGCCCCGCATCATGCCGCCGGTTAGATTCGTCGAGCCGCGCGGTTCGAGGCGGTCAATCATCGCCTTGACTTCGCTTGTATTGCCGACACGGCGGGCGGGCCACATGAGCGTGATGGAGTCGTCGTATTCGACGATCGAAAGCGTGTCGCGGTTTCCCAAGCGATCGACCGCGAGCTTGGCGGCGCGGCGGAGGTATTCGATCTTGCCCTCGTCCGACATCGAGCCGGATCGATCCAGCACGAGGGATAGGTTCAGGGGGGCGCGTTCCTTCGCGGTGCCGGGGTCGACATCGATACCTTCAAAATCGACGACGGCGTAAACGACCGCGTTGCCGCCGCCAAGCACGGTTGGCTGGTCGAGTTGCACGGTGCCGCGCAGAGTGTCTTTCGCGGTTGCGGGCAGCGGCGCACCTATGAGCGCAATGCTGCAAAAAGTGGCAGTGGCGGCTCGTCGCCAGGCGTGAGTTAAATCAACACGAATTCGGTTCGACATGAACTACTCTCCCTCGGGGGTGTTTCGCGGGTTTCCCGCGGCGGGCTGCACAAAGCGAACCCATGTGATCAAGGACCCAGTGACCTTGAAGCCGGCTGAGAATAAATCGCTTGCTGTGGCGCAAAGCGGCCCGGAATGCGGCGGGATTGCGACCTTCGCTGCGGCGAATGGAACACGCGCGAATCGCAATGGCATTGCGCGTCGGAGAAAACCCTAGGATGCGGTTGACGAACCTGTACACTTATTCATGCGCAAATCACCTGTGCGAGAAACTCGTTGCGGATCATGGGTTTCCCAAAGGTTTACGATTGCTTTAGGGGATCGCGTCACTATTTTTGAAACTTGAGATAGTTGGCCCTTTTGGCCCAGCTGCCGTTCTCGACGCCACCCTCAGACGTTTGAGCGGCCGTGCAGTCAAAAGTGCGTAACCGAGATAGGCGGCAGCTCATGAGCAACTCCCTCGACGTCTTCGACGCGTTTTCTCGTGCCTATGCGCGCGAGAAGTTCGAGACGATGTCCTTGCGCGATTATCTGTTGGCGGCGCGCGACAATCCGATGATGTACGCAAGTCCGGCAGAGCGCATGATCTCGGCGATCGGCGAGCCGGAACTTGTCGACACATCGCGCGACTCAAGATTGTCGCGGATGTTCTTCAATCGCACGATCAAGATGTACCGGGCGTTCGACGGCTTCTTCGGGATGGAAGATACGATCGAGCGCATCGTCGGCTACTTCAAGCACGCGGCGCAGGGCTTGGAAGAGCGGCGGCAGATTCTCTATCTCCTCGGCCCCGTCGGCGGCGGCAAGTCATCGCTTGCCGAGCGGCTGAAGGAGTTGATGGAGGTCAACCCGATCTACGTGCTCAAAGCCGGGGATGTGATCAGTCCGGTGTTCGAGTCGCCGCTGGGGCTGTTCCGCACGTCAGAGTTGGCGAATCTGCTGCAAGAGCGCTACGGGATCGATAAGCATCGCTTGACCGGCATCATGAGCCCGTGGGCGGTGAAACGGCTCGACGAATACGGCGGCGACATCTCGCGGTTCGAGGTCGTGAAGCTGCAACCGTCGAAACTGCGCCAGATAGCGATCGCGAAGACGGAGCCCGGCGACGAGAACAACCAAGATATTTCGGCGCTGACCGGCAAGGTCGATATCCGCAAGCTTGAGCGCTACAGCCAGAACGACGCGGACGCCTATTCGTTTTCGGGTGGTCTGTGCCATGCGAACCAAGGTTTGCTTGAGTTCGTGGAAATGTTCAAAGCGCCCATCAAGGTGCTTCACCCGCTGCTGACGGCGACGCAGGAGGGAAACTACATCGGCACTGAGACGTTGGGGCCGATTCCGTTCCAGGGCATCATTCTGGCGCACTCGAACGAGTCC
>CAYXQB010000149.1:0-8179 GCA_964466435.1 uncultured Flavobacteriaceae bacterium
TACGAGCCCTTGTCCGCGATGATCAGCGTGCGCTCGAATTGCCCAGTCTCCGCCTCATTGATGCGGAAATAGGTCGAAAGCTCCATCGGGCAGCGCACGCCCGGCGGCACGTAAACGAACGAACCGTCGCTGAAGACGGCCGAATTCAACGTCGCAAAGAAGTTGTCCGTCACCGGCACGACGGTGCCCAAGTACTTTCGCACGAGCTCGGGATGCGTCTGCAACGCCTCCGACATCGGGCAGAAGATGACGCCGGCCTCTTTCAGCTTGCCCTTGAAGGTCGTCGCCACCGAAACGCTGTCGAACACCGCGTCGACGGCAACACCGGCGAGCAACTTCTGTTCGGTGAGCGGAATGCCGAGCTTCTTGTAGGTTTCGAGCAGCTTCGGATCGACCTCTTCTAGGCTCTCCAGCTTCGGTTTCGATTTCGGCGCCGAGTAGTAATACGCATCCTGGAAGTCGATCGGCGGGTAGCTGACCTTCGCCCAGCGCGGCTCCTTCATCGCTTGCCAACGTTCGAACGCGGCAAGGCGCCATTCGAGCATCCACGCGGGCTCGTTCTTCTTCGCCGAGATGAAGCGCACGGTATCTGCGCTCAAGCCCTTCGGCGCCTTGTCGCTCTCGATATCGGTGACGAAGCCGTATTTGTAGCGGTCGCCGGCGCGGCCGGTGACGGCGTCTATGGTTGCTTGTTCGGCCATCAATTCCTCACGCCGCCGCACGCGCTTGCGCGCGCTTGACGATGTTGATCCAGGCGTCGGCGAACGCCGTCAAATCCTGCTCGGTGGTGTTCCACCCGAAGCTGACGCGGATCGCGCACGCCGCCAACGCGGGCTCGACGGCCATCGCGCTCAGCACATGGCCCTGCGTCACCTTGCCGGACGAACACGCAGCACCAGCGCTCACCGAAAAGCCATCGAGGTCGAGCGCGATCACCATGTTCTCGGACGGCACACCCGGTGCCGCGATGCAGACCGTATTCGGCAAGCGCTCGGCATTCGAACCGAACACAACGGCGTGCGGCACTGCGGCAAGCAGCTTGCGCTCCAAAGCTTCACGCCAAGAATCGCTCAAGCGCGAACGCTGTGCGGCCTCCACAGCAGCACCGAAGCCCGCGATCGCCGCAACATTTTCCGTGCCGGCGCGCCGACCGAACTCCTGGCTCCCACCGCGGATCTGGGGCGAAAGTGGCGCGCCCTGACGCACCACGAGTGCGCCCACGCCTTGAGGCCCGCCGAACTTGTGCGCGTTGAATGAGAGGTAGTCGATCCACTTCGCATCGATGGCAACCTTGCCCAGCGCCTGCACGGCATCGCAATGAATCAACGCACCATTCGCGTGCGCGACCCTTGCGGCCTCCCCAACGGGCTGAACGACGCCGGTCTCGTTGTTCGCCGCCATCAGCGAGACCAACGCGCGGCCTTTGCCCTCGCTCAGCATCCGGTGAAGCTCCGCTAGGTCAATGACACCCGCCGACGTCACAGGACATACGAGAACGCGTAACCCGGGCACGGTCTCCTCGCAGTACGCCGCCGTCGCGCGCACAGAGTCGTGTTCGATGGCCGACACGATCAGACGCGTAATCCGCTCGCCGGCGGTTGCCGCGCCTTGCACTGCGCCGCGTAGCGCCAGCGCATTCGATTCCGACCCACCGCTGGTGAACGTCAATTCGTCCGCATTCGCGCCAACTGCAACCGCCACGGCGCGGCGTGCCGCCTCAATCGTCGCTCGTGCGCGGCGCCCGTCGGCATGCACGGAAAGCGCGTTGCCCGGCGCGTCCAGCGCCGCGATCATCGCATCGCGTGCCTCCCGCCTGAGCGGCGACGTGGCGTTGTGGTCGAGATAGACACGCATGGTCACGCCGCCACGTGTTCCTTCGGTTCGCCGTGCTCAACTTTGCGGCTCATGCCCTGCACCCGCTTATTGACGACATCTGCGAGTGTGACCGCGTTCAGGAAGATATGTATCTGCCGCCCTAGTTCTTCCCACAGATCGTGCGTGACGCACCGCCCCTGCTGCCCCGTGCAGCCCTTCGGCGAACCGACCTGGCAACGCGTGGCTTTGATCGGTTCGTCCACGGCAAGCATGATGTCGGCAATGCGGGTCTCTTCCGGCAATCGGGCCAAGCGATACCCGCCACCCGGCCCGCGCGCGCTGACCACGAGCCCGCCGCGACGCAGCCGCGCGAACAGCTGCTCCAAATAGGACAGCGAGATCTCTTGCCGTTGCGCGATCTCGTTCAGCGCTACCGGCTTGCCCTGCGCATGCCGCGCCAGATCGACCATTGCCATGACCGCATAGCGGCCCTTGGTGCTCAGATTCATGGGGCCAACTCCTTATTGGCGAGGGCGTGCGGCGCGTCGTCTGGCCTATGCGGGATTTTCTTGCTTTTGCGCCTACGACCCATGTTAGAAAGCCCGCCCAATTCGCTTTCCGCTGCGCGATATAGATTTCCCGAGTGCTGTGGTCAAGTATTAGGCAACAGGTTCCTGTGGCCTGCCGCTAATCCATTGCCCTCGAAACCTTTTCCAAGTGGCGGCCGGGACCTACATCCCGAGACTGTGGATCGGAAATACGCACTAAAACTCGAGGTGAGCCCCATGCCTGACGTGATTTTCGCCGGACCATCCGGGCGCCTTGAAGGCAAGTACCAGCACCAGAAGCACAAGTCGGCGCCGATCGCGCTCATCCTCCATCCGCATCCGCAGCACGGCGGCACGATGAACAATCCCGTGAGCTACGAGATGTTCTATTGCTTCCAGCGCCGCGGCTGTTCGGTTTTGCGCTTCAACTTTCGCGGTGTGGGCCGAAGCCAAGGGACGTTCGACGGCGGGATCGGCGAACTCTCGGACGCGGCGGCAGCGCTTGACTGGCTACAGGTGATGAACCCCGGCGCGCAGACCTGCTGGGTCGCCGGCTTTTCGTTTGGCGCCTGGATCGGGATGCAGTTGCTTATGCGCCGTCCGGAGATTCATGCGTTCATCTCGGTGGCACCGCCGGCGAACATCTACGACTTCACGTTCTTGGCCCCCTGCCCCGCTTCGGGTTTGATCGTCCATGGTCGCAACGACCAAGTGTCGCCAGAGGCCGACGTCCAGAAGCTGGTCGATCGATTGAACGCGCAACGCGGCATCAAGATCACGCAGGTCAAAATCGAAGGTGCGAACCACTTCTTCGACCAGAACCGCCCGGAGTTGGTGAAGACAATCGAGGACTACCTCGACATGCGCATGCCGCCGGTCGAAGAGCCGACCGCCTAGGACCGGGACAGCACGCCGGCGGTCGTTGGGCGCGCAACACCTGTTGTCGCCGGAAAGCTGATCGGCAAGCCGCGCAGCGATCGCACGGCAAGGTATGCAAACGCTTCGGCTTCGATGAAATCGCCGCGCCACATGGCGGCTTCAGCGGTGAGGACTCCCGTGAAGTCCAACGCCGCACGCAGCTCGTTCATGAGCAACGGATTGTGCCGTCCGCCGCCGCACACGATCCACTCGCGCGGCGGTTCCGGGAACTGGTCGCGGGCCCTGGCGATCGTGCGTGCCGTGAACGCCGTCAGTGTTGCCGCCCCGTCAGCCGGACTCAGATTGCCCACCATATCCAGAGAGAACTGCATGCGGTCGAGCGACTTTGGGCCGTGGCGCGAAAAGAACTCGTGCTGCAAGAGATGAGCGACGACGGACTCGTGCACCCGCCCTTTCGCGGCGAGGTGCCCGCCGAAGTCCACGGGTTTGCCCGTGTGGCGCAGGGCCCAATCGTCTATAGGCGCATTGCCGGGCCCGGTGTCGAACGCGATCAACAGGCCGTCGCGCCCCACGAACGTCACGTTCGCCACGCCGCCGATATTGACCACCGCAACCGGCGCTCGATCCGACGCCAAAGCCGCGTGATAGATCGGTACCAATGGCGCGCCCTGCCCGCCCGCGCGCACATCGGCGCTGCGGAAATCGCTCACAACATCGATCGATGTCGTTGCTGCAAGCAACGGTCCGGAACCGATTTGCATGGTCATGCGATGGTCCGGCCGGTGCACGAGCGCTTGCCCGTGAAAGCCGATGACATCGACGGCGCTCGCACGAAGCCCATGCCGCTTCAGCAACGCGGCTACGGCTGTCGCATGCGCCTGCGTCAATTCGCGCTGCAAATCGGCGAGGTCGGAGGGCAGCGGGCCTGCCGCGGGCAGCGTCGCCGCGCGCGCCATCCCAGCACGCAACTTCGTGCGCATTTCGTCCCCGTAGGGCTCGAAGTGCGTGGGTCCGAAGGTGGAGATCGCCTCGCCGTCGGTGTCCAAGACGGCAGCGTCGATGCCGTCCATCGACGTGCCGCTCATCAATCCGATCGCCTTCAGAACGCTAGCCATTTCGTGTTACACACCCGCCCCTTACGAATCCTAGAGGCTCTTATAGACCATGAGCGCGTTCCGCTCCCCCTTCCTGACCGAGTTCGCCGCGCGCGGACACTTGCACCAATGCACGAACGAGGAAGGCCTCGACGCGGCGATGATGAAGGAGCGGGTCGCGGGCTATATCGGCTTCGACTGCACGGCGCCCAGCCTGCACATCGGCAACCTGACGCAAATCATGCGCCTGCGCGTGCTGCAACGCGGCGGGCATAAGCCGATCGTGGTCGTGGGTGGCGGCACGACGAAGGTCGGCGATCCTTCAGGCAAGGACGAAACGCGCCAGCTTCTGACCGATGCGCAAATCGAAGCCAACAAGCAGCGTCACATGGAGATCTACCGCCGCTTCCTGAGATTCGGCGACGGCCCAACCGACGCGATCATGGTCGACAACTCGGAGTGGCTCGACAAATTGCAGTACATCCCGTTCCTACGCGATGTCGGCCGTCACTTCACGATCAATCGCATGATCACAATGGACAGCGTGAAGCTGCGGCTCGACCGCTAGCAGCCGCTGACGTTTCTCGAGTTCAACTACATGATCATGCAATCCTATGACTTCGTGGAGTTGTTCCGCCGCTACAATTGCCGCCTGCAGATGGGCGGCTCGGACCAGTGGGGCAACATCGTTTCCGGCATCGACCTCGCGCGCCGCACGGACAACGTCGAACTATTCGGTCTCACTTCGCCGCTGATTACAACGTCGTCTGGCGCGAAGATGGGGAAGACGGCCGCCGGCGCCGTGTGGCTTTCGGCCGACATGCTTGCCCCGTACGACTACTGGCAGTACTGGCGCAACGTCGAGGATGCCGACGTGGGCCGTTTCCTGCGCGTTTTCACCGATCTGCCGCTTGACGAGATTGTGCGCCTTGAGGCGCTGAAAGGCGCCGAACTCAACGAGGCGAAGAAGCTGCTCGCCAACGAAGCAACGGCGCTTTGCCACGGGCGCGCAGAAGCGGACCGCGCTGCAGAGACCTCGCGGCAGACGTTTGAAGGCAGCGGCGTGTCGGCGAACTTGCCCACCGTCGAAATCCCGCGTGCGGAGCTAGCGGGCGGCCTTAGCGTTCTGGCGGCATTCACGCGCGCCGGCTTGACGTCATCGAACGGCGATGCGCGCCGTCAGATTGCGGGTGGCGGGTTGCGTGTGAACGACGATGCCGTTGCGGACGAGAAGCTCACTCTGAACGAGCAGCACTTGCGCGAGGGAGCTATCAAGCTGTCGCTCGGCAAGAAGAAACACGTCCTTCTTCGGCCGACCTAGTTCGTTTTTGCGTCCGGCGTCAGGCTCTTCTTCTCTGCCGCGTCGGTCTTCGGCTCGGGCAGCGGCGCTACCATAGGTGCGGCCGCCTGAGGGGTCGGCCCCATCTGGAATATCTTGCGCAAGAATCCGGGGGCCAACATCGAAACCGGATTTACCGCGATCCTGAGTTCATCGACTTGGCCCGAAACGCCGTAGGTCACGCCGAAGATGCCCTCGCCATCGCGCGAGCCCAGGATGTCGCCGATGACCGGCACCTCGCCGAAAATGCTGTTGAGGCCATAGAGCGGGACGATCGTGCCGTTGAGGTCGATCTTGGCGTTGGCGCGGTTGAGCGTGCCTTGCGCGGTCAGGCCGATCGAAGGTCCAGCAGCGCGGCCGTTCGTCAAAGTAATCAGATCGCCGCGGCCTTGGAATACCTGCTCCAGCTTCGAGAACGTGATGCCTTCGCCGCGCATGAGGTCGTCCATGCCGGTGAACGAGCCTGCTGCCAGCAACCGAGCGACGAAGGGCTGGTTCACGATCTTGAATTTTTCGATCTTCAAGACACCGTCGTAGGCGTTTTGCGCTTTGCTTTGGCCCGGCCCCGGCATCGGCGACAAGTTGACCGAAAGCGATAGATCGCCGCCGATCAGGCTGCGGAAGCCGGTCACACCGCGCAGCAGACGACCCGCGTCGGCCGTTTGCAGTCTGAGCGTGCGCGAGTTGTCTGCGCCGCGCACGAGTTCACCGCGCACGTTCGCTGCGTCGGCCGAAGCGTCGGCCTTGAAAGCGGTGAGATTGTCGCCGTCATTGGCGTATTCGTACTTCAAGCCGGTGAACCAGACGTCGCCCTGCAGATACGCGAGATCCATGTCCGCCTTGATGGACATCGGCCGCTTGCGATCGCTCTTCGGCTCGTCCTCATTCGACTCCAGGAAACCACCGGCGTCGATCACGCGGCCCTTCGCGTCGAACATGAAGCCGGTTTGCTCGTCATCACGATAGCTCAAAGTGAAATCGTTCCGCGGTCCGAGCTGAAGTTTCTTGAATTCGGCCTCACGAATCTTACCTCCGCCGACAACCATGCGGCCCTGGGCTTTGAAGCCCTGCCCCGATGAATCGATGTTGTCGATCGCGATCGTGCCGTCAGGCCGGAAGACGACGTCGGCCTTAAACGCCGCGTTCGCGTCCTCCGGCTTCGCCCATCCGAGTTCCCGCGCGACAAGCCGCGCGCTGGTCAGGTCGGCCGTGACCTTGGCCCTCTGTATCTTGCCGTTGCGGCCCGTAAACGCCGCGAAGGCAGTCGTCTTGCCTTCGACATAGCGGCCGGTATCGATCCCGAGCGCGGCGCGATGGGCGGTGTTCAGCGTTCCCGTCACGTCCAGCCGCGTCCCCACGGGGGCCGTGCCTGTGAAGTCTTCCGTCCAAGTGAAGCCCATCGGTGCCGTATTCACTTGCACCGCACCGTGCGCCTTGAACCCCTGCATATTGAGCTTCACGTTGAAGACGCCACCGGTGAGCCGCAGTTGCTCATTGATCGGGAGCTTTACGTCCTTGAACTCGCCATCGACGTCGATGCCGACATCGTCGGCCTTCAGGTCCCTCAACATCGGAATGGTGAATGCGAACTTCACATTCGCCGTACCGCCAGACTCGGCCGCTTTGATGCCATACCGCGTCGGATAGCCGAGCCGCGGCTTGTCGAGCAGTTGCAGCAGATCTTTCGTGGGCCCTACGATCGTGCCCGTGATCGTTCCCACGGTTCCGCGCTTGTGCAGTGTCGGGATCAAGAATGTGCCGTTGCTGGCCGCGAGACGGCCGATGGTGCCGCCGGCGATTTCCATCTTGAACGTGTCGCCCATCGCGGTGGCGGTACCCGAGACGTTCGTCATGTCGGGTAGCCCGTCCAGGTAGGTTATCTTCGCCGCCTCCATCGAGAGGACGATGTTCATCATCTCGTCCGGAATTCTGCCTCCGACGATCGCGCCTGGCGCAATGTTCACGGCAATCGTCGCGTTGCGGACAAAGCCCTCATGCGCGTTGGCAATGAGCCATTCGCGCGCGCCCGCCGCTGCACCGGCCGGCCACAGACGCTTCATGTTCGCGACCGTCAAATTCTTGAAGCCGCCGTTCAGCACAACACCGGTCGAGACCGGGTGGTCTTGCATCTCGCCTTTCAACGAGAGTTCGAAATCGCCCTTCGTGGCATGGATCTCGTCGATCGTGAGGTGCTCACGCGGCGCATCGAAGCTGCCTCGGAACTTCGCCATTTCGAGCGCGAGCCCGCCTTCGAAAAGGCTGGGGGCGTCGATCGAGATGTCCTCTGCCGTCCATTCCGCGGTCAGCGAACGAAGCGCGCCGTCCGCCGCAAACGCGAAGGCGCCGTCGCCCGTCACCTTGCCGCGGATGGTCTTGCCCGTCCAGGTCATCTCTTCAATCGAATAGCGCTCGGACAGGAAGTCCAATTCCACCGTCAGCGCCGCGTTCTTGAGTTGGATGGGATCCGGCTTGAGCGAGGGCAGCTTCAGCGAACCGGCACCGGC
>CAYXQB010000150.1:0-8171 GCA_964466435.1 uncultured Flavobacteriaceae bacterium
CTTTGATTACGCCAACACGCCGCGTCACATGCCTCTTGAAAATCGGAATGACTGTGGGAGGTGCACAATCGGGATCTGTCGCCGGGTCGCCTTGTGCCGGGACGTCCCAGTTGATCGCAGGTTGAGCCATGACACTCCTCTAACGGTTACGACTTCCCCCCGTTAGAACGCACGCGGGCGATTCTGCATTACATCGATACGGTTGCCGTCCGGATCGTAGAACGTGAACCACTTTACCCCACCTGCGTCTTGCAGGGGAGTCACGACGACACCAAGCCCGGAGAGCTTGGAATGGATACCATCCACATCTCCCGTGCGAAAATTCGGGAATGAAGTCGCCGTCTGCGTGTTTGCGAGATTTTCATCCGGCCCCAACTGCCAGAGGCAAAGGTTGGCGCCGCGGCCGAGATCGAGCGTTACCGTCGGGCCCGACGATGCGCCGTGTTCGGTCGGGTGCAATTCGAGAACGCGTTCGTACCAGGCGCGCGACTGCTCCAGATTGCGCACGCGTACGACAACCATGTTCAGCGCATCGAAGATGCCTGCGTGAGGACGCGGGCCTGCGCCTGGACCTGCGGCGCCGCGACCCGGACCGCCAAAGCCGCCGCGAGGGCCGCCGCCGTCATGACCGAAACCGCCGCCGCGCGGGGGACGGTCGCCGCGATCGCGAAAGCCACCGCCTCCGCCGCCGTGATCTCTGTCTCGGAATCCACCTCCGCCACCACCGCGCGGCGGGGGCGCCGGCGCTGGGCCGTCGAGCTGCAGTTCGGCAGCCATCGTCTTGCCGCGATCCTGCGCGAGTTCGAATGAGCAGCGCTGACCTTCGCCCAACGTCTGCACGCCCGCTTTTGTTAGTGCCGAGACGTGCACGAAGACATCTGCACCGCCGCCGTCAGGTAGAATGAAACCGAAGCCCTTAGCCTGATTGAACCACTTTACAGTCCCAGTTTTCCGCATTGTCAGCGCTCAGTCCTTGCGAGTCGAAGTCCCTCAAGATGCATCCGCCGGATGTGCGCGCGGACGAAATCCTATGCCAAAGATGGCAAGTAATTGCCCGCGAATCAACACTTCTTGCGCGAAAGGTGAGCGTCCGTCACGCCCGTCGCGGGCGCACGCGGTAGGCGCAACGGCGAGCCCCCGCAAGAATGTGATCGGTCCGCTCGATGGCGGCTTCCGGCCCTAAAGCGGCCTGGAACACCTCAAGCTCCTGCCGGCAGAGGCCGGAACAGGCGCTGGCGGCCTTACAAATTGGGCAGTGGTTCTCAACCAGGAGGTAACCGTCGCCATCGATTTGTACGTCTGCCATGTAGCCTGCGGCAGTGCGAAGGCGAGCTAGCCGCTTGATTCTTTCCTTCAAGGATCCGGCCGGACCGAGGGTCGCACGGTACTCGGCGATCTGATGCTTGGTGCGCATTTCGATCATCTTCGTGAGACCTCGTTCGCCGAATACTTCCTTGATGTTGGCAATCAACTCCGCCGACAGCTCCGCGTGCGCGTCTGGAAACGCGGCGTTCGCAGGCTGTTCAAGGCGCCAGAGCTTCGATGGCCGCCCGCGGCCTTTGGCGGCGCTAGCTGCAAACGACACCAGCCCCTCGTCTTCAAGCGCGTAGAGATGCTGGCGCACGGCCATGGCAGTTACGCCGAGTTCGACCGCGATGTCCCCAGCGTCGCTGGGGCCGTTGCGTTTCAGGTAGTCGAGAACGGCGCGCTTTGGCGCTGTTCGGTCGTCGATCGCGCTCATGATTATTTTATAAAGCAATTACTTGCGAAATACAAGAGTGTATCCTAGCTTTGCGGGCGCAACAGGAGGTGCTCCATGTCCGCAGTTTGGTTCGATGTGGGATCGCGCGACGACTTGGCGGCGAAGGGGCGGCGGGTTCTAAAAGCGCATGGCAAGCAAATCCTTTTGCTGCTGAACGGCGGTCGGATATTCGCCTGCAATAACCGCTGCCCGCATGAGGGCTATCCGTTGAGCGAAGGGACGCTCGGTCCGGGCTGCACGCTCACGTGCAACTGGCACAATTGGAAGTTCGATCTTGCGAGCGGTGAGACGCTGGTCGGTGGCGATCGCTTGCGCCGCTATCCGGTCGAGGAGCGAGATGGGCATATTTGGATCGACGTCTCGGATCCGTCTGCGCAGGTGTTGCAGGCGGAGGCGCTGGGCAATCTCGCTGATGCGAGCGACGACAACGACTACGAGCGTATGGCGCGCGAGGTGGCGCGCTTCGTCAAGGCCGATGGCGATCCGCTTGAACCCTTGCGCCACATGATCGCGCGATCATGTGTGCGGTTCGAGTACGGGATGACGCACGCCTACGCCGCAGCGCCCGATTGGCTTGCGCTCCACGATCAGGCTGCGACGCTGGCGCAGAAGCTCACCGCTTTGGTGGAACCGATCGCACACATTGCTTGGGATACGCTGCGGGAGCCCACCTATGCTTACTCGTCTGCCGAGGCGTCGTGGCACGATGCCGCTTTTGCGCGCTGCGTTGAGGATGAAGATGAGGCCGGCGCCGTTGCGCTCGTGAATGGGGCGCTCAAGCACGGCGACTTGCCGGCGCTGCGGCGCGCTTTGGCGCGGGCGGCACTCGCGCACTATCAAGACTTCGGACACTCGGCGATCTATGCGCGCAAAGCGTTCGAGTTGATCGATCGTCTGGGGCCGGGCGTCGCGGCGCCTGTGCTGCAGGCTCTCACGCGGAGCATCATCTATGCGACGCGCGAAGACAAGATTCCGGAGTTTCGGCACTATGCGAGCGCGCTGGGTGCTTGGGCAGGGGGCGGTCGAGCTGTGGCTCCGCGTGATCTTGTCGGGCTACCGGTGAATGCCGCGCTCGATCGTGTTGCAGCACTGCCGGGTGACAACGAGGTCAAATATCGTTTGCTGCTGGAAGCGAACGCGCTGGCTATGCTGCACTTCGACACGTCCATCGACGCGCACACGACGAAGCCCGTTTCGCACAACGTGGGCTGGCTGGACCTCACGCATACGCTGACGTTCGGCAATGCGGTTAGGCGGCACTGTCGCGAGCAGCCCGAATTGTGGCCAGGCGCGCTGCTGCAGCTTGCATGCTTTCTGGGACGCAATGCCCCGTTCCTAACCAAAGAGGCCGATTGGTCGTGGGAAGTGAGCGATCCGGTGGGCTTCTTCGAGCGGGAGCGTTTGGCGCTCTACGATCACGGCATTCGCGAGCCAATCTTCGCTTGCCATCGGGTCAAGGTCTTGACCGCGGTTGCGGAAGAGGTCGCGTGGGCCGGAGAGGGGTCGCTTGCGCGCGCACTGCTGGCTGCGACCAACCGCTATCTCAACTCGCCGATCAAGGGGCATCATGCGCTGCGCGTCGCTCACCAAGCGTTGAGTTTCGTCGAGGCCGAGGGCTAGGTTGGCGGCCTTAAGAGAGTTGTTTATGGCTTCGGTTGCACGTGTCGTCGGTACGGGAGCTTGACCTCAGGCCGTGGATGGAGAAGTGGTAGGCAACCCTTGAGGATCTGTTCACATGACGAAAGCTGTCGAGTTCCTGTTCGATTTCGGAAGTCCCACGTCTTACCTGGCTTACAAGCAGCTGCCGAAGATCGCGTCGCGCCACGGAGCGCGCATCGAGTGGACGCCGATTTTGCTTGGCGCCGTGTTCAAGGCGACCGGCAATACCTCGCCTGCAATGGTGCCTGCCAAGGCGCGCTATATGAACAACGATCTCGCCCGGTTTGCGAAGCGCTACAACGTGGTCCTGAACTTCAATACGCACTTTCCCGTGAACACGTTGACACTGATGCGTGGCGCGGTGGCGTACCAGGCGACCAACCAATTCGACCTGTATCTCGATGCCATGTTCGATGCGATGTGGTCGCACCCGCGAAACCTGAACGACCCCGGTGAAGTTGCGCACGTGCTGCGCGACATCGGTATCAAGGCTGACGACTTCTTGAGCCGCGTCGAGCGGGCGGATGTGAAGGAAAGGCTCAAGGCGAATACGGACGAGGCAATCGCCCGTGGCGTGTTCGGCGCGCCGACTTTTTTCGTGAATGGGGAAATGTTCTTCGGGCAGGACCGCCTTGATTTTGTGGAAGAGGCGCTGCTGCCTTAACGCTGTTCGCGTCTGTTCACTTTGCCAGGGGCTGGAATAGCGCAGTTTCGACGGATTCCAGCGGACCGTGTGCAGCCGGTCATTGCCCTGGTTCGGCGGATATAGTCTGAATGTGCTGGCGATCGTGGGGGTGGGGCTCTGCGCGCGACGGTGGGGCGTGGGCTTTGAGCCTGCGATTTGGGGACCGGAATGACGTCTGAAGTTATGCTGTTGAACGTGCAGGGAGGGGCCCTGGCCGCCGACAGCGCGCTGACCGCGATCGAGTATCACAAGGACGGCACGGCCAGCGTTCGCTACCAGACCGGCGCTGACAAGATTTTCGTGCTCGACGCAGGCCTGCCGGTCGCATCGATGATCTTCGATGTCGCGGAGTTCTACCGCTACCAATGGGGCGCCATCTTCGAGACGTTCAAGACGGTGGTTCCTCAGCGCGGCAACACGGTGGCCAAAGTGGCCCAGTCGCTGATGCAGTTTCTGGGCCGGTGGACGTCGGGCGTCGACGCGAAGGCGCAGGAGTTGCTGCCGCTCGAAGAAGGGCAAGAGCGGCTGAGCTTTGCAATCTACGTCGCGGCCCTGGTTCAGCGGTATCACCAGTGCGTAGAGCTTGTCGGTGGCCCGAAGGCGCAGGCCCACGCGCGCGCGCTCGATATGTTGCGCTTCGAGGCGCTTTACGCGGGCGACTATTTTCAGAACCTGTTCCTGCCCTATGGCGAAACGCCGTCGCGACGGCCAGTGGTCGGCGAGAATTCGCCGCGTCTCGTGGCGCTGCTCGATCAGTATTTGAACCGGTTGCTCGGCGGCATGCTGGGGTCGATGTTCGGCGAAGGGGTGGTGTCGGCCGAGACGAAGGCTGCACTCGCCGAGATCGCGGTGGCGTCGTGCGTGACGGATTGGATTCCACCGGGCGTACCGAAAACTGGTCTCGTCTTCATGGGCTATGGCGCGAGCGACGTGCGGCCGATGTACTTGGAGCTGCGCGTGGGCAGCGCGTTCGGAGGTATCGTAAAGCACCAGATGGTGGCAACCGCCGCGCCGACGCAGCGCGAGCCCGCGATCATACGCTCGTTCGCGCAGGCCGATCTAATCGACGCGCTGCTGCGAGGTGCCCAACCGGGCTACAAATATGTGATCTTCCAGCTGATGCGGCAGGGCATCACGTCGCTGCTCAATGCCGTCGGCGGTGAGATCGCGAAGAAGGATTCCGGGCTCGCGAAGTCGGTGCTGCAAACGTTCGACCAGGCGCCGCTTGCGATCGCGCGAGCGATCTTGATGGCGGGCGACGATATTGCGCGTCACGCGATGGAAATGCGGGTGGCCGAGGTCGTCAACTCGGCCCACCCCGAAATGCTCTCACAGTATGCGTCGAAACTCGTCCGCCTGTCGGTTATCGAGCACGAATTAACCGGTAGCCAAACCGTAGCCGAGCCCATTCTTGCGCTCCATATGAAGAAGGGGCGGGCGGAGTGGGTGCGTGCGAAAATCAGTTGAGGTGAAACCATGAAGAAGCGCGAGCGGGACAAACGCAGGCCTGTCGTCAAGGTCGTTCACGATATCATGGAACAGGCGCGGCTTGCGCGTGGCGACGGGCCGACCTCCAGCGTCTATCGGCGCGAAACGCAGATGTCGAATGCGATCAGCCAGGCGGGCGTAATGCTTGCCAAGATGGACCCTGGCGGCGCCCGTGGTCGGAAGCCTTCAGCGCTGCAGAATCTGCTCGGATCGCTTGGCGCGCAACCAAAGCCCAAGCGGCGGTCGTGGTTCTTTGCGTCGCCTAGCAGTGCCTCGATGCCCGATGCGAAGCGTATCGATCAGCTGCTTAAGGCGGCATTGAAGGACGCTAAGCCGCTAGCGCTCGATGAGATCACGGCGGATTCACCCGTGACCAACGACGACATGATCTGCCATCTTCCGGACGGTGCCGGCGACCCCGTGTGCGAGCCGCGTTAGCGGCGTTTGGCGGCGGCGGGGAGCTTGAGCCCGCCCGCCACGAGCTTGGTCCAGACGTCCTCTGCGTCTTCGGCGAAGCTGAAGAGCCTTAAGTCGTCGCGGTCGATCATCTCGGCTTCGACCAACGCTTCGAAGTTGATGACGCGCGTCCAGTAGGCGCGGTCGAAAAGCACGACCGGCAAACCATTGACCTTGCCGGTTTGGCGCAGCGTCAGGATCTCGAACAACTCATCCAGCGTGCCAAAGCCACCGGGGAAGACAACGAGCCCGTTTGCGCGCATGGCCAGGTGCATTTTGCGCATTGCGAAGTAGTGGAATTGGAACGTCAGTTCCGGCGTCGAGTACTGATTGGGTTCCTGTTCATGCGGCAGGCGGATGTTGAAACCGATGGAAGGTGCGCCCGCATCGGCCGCCCCCCGATTCGCGGCTTCCATCGTGCCCGGACCACCACCGGTTGCGATGACGTTGTCGCGTTCCTTGCCGTTCCCGTCGCAAGCGCCGCCCCGGATCGAGGCGATGCGGCCGAATTCGCGCGCCGCGCGGTACCAGCGGTGCGTCGGTTTGGTGCGGGCGGAGCCGAACAAGACGATCGTCGAGCGGATGCCGGCCGCCCGCAGGTGATCCTCAGCCTTCTCGTATTCGAGCAGAAAACGCACGCCGCGCATGGAGTCGCTGAGGAGGAACGCGGTGTCGAGCGCGGGCAACGCGTAGCTCGGCAGTTTCGAGCGACCTGTCGCTTGCGGCGGCTTAGATGACTTGCGCGCCATTGGTGGGCTGTGCTTCCGGGGTAAACGAAGCGTGGAGCTTACGCCATATTCATTGACCGTCGATTGATGACTTTGGGTTGTACCCGAACTCATTTTGGCCTTTCCGGGGACAGTGCCTATACTGGCGCATGGATTTGGCTGCGGTTGTCATCGTCTGTGCCGCCTTGGCGATAGGCGCATTGGTTCCCTTTGGGATTGCGTGGGCCCTTGAGCGGTGGTGGCGGCGCTTGCCGTTGGCGTCGTATTGGTTCGCGATCGCCGGGGCGCTGATCGGCGGCGTGACGGGCTTGGGACTCGTGGGCGACTGGTTCACCGGGGCGCTTTGGAACGAGCGGGTGCCGGTGGCCAAGGTTCTGCCTTACATGAATGAGATTCGGGCGCGGGAGCCTGCGCTCTACGAGCGGCTTGAGACATCAATTCTGCGCGATCAACAGGACGGGAGTTCGCCTGAGGTCGTTCGGGCGAACGCGAAGGCGGCGGTCGCGTCTTATGTCGCTGACAAGACCCCGTACCTTCCCGACGATCTAACTTATGAGCTTTATGCGACACTGCGCGACACGCTGGCTCACCTTGCCGACCGGCGGGAGTATGCGACGTGCGCGGCGCTCGCGCTTGGTAGGCTCAGGGAAGACATCGACCCCAAGCTGACGCCGGAACTCAGCGAGCGCAATTCGGTCAATACCGCCCGCGTGCTCGCTGCCCCACGCGATAACACAGTACCGCTGATGACCCAGGAGCAGTTCTCGCAACTGAC
This sequence comes from uncultured Flavobacteriaceae bacterium, assembly GCA_964466435.1. GTDB lineage: Bacteria > Pseudomonadota > Alphaproteobacteria > Micropepsales > Micropepsaceae > SZUA-430. The sequence continues at coordinate 7,554 of CAYXQB010000150.1, forward strand.
GACGCAGGCGTTCGCCGAGGCTTCGCAAGCCACCGGGATTCCGCCGGAGGAGGTCGAGGGGTTGCTTTCCGGTTCGGGGGATCCGACCAAGACGTGCAAGATTATGAAGGCGTTTTTCGACGCAGTTCTGATGCAGCCTGTCGGCGTTGCGGCCGCGGCTCTCAGGGTGCTTGCGCTAGGCGAGCGCCGCGGGCGTTAGCGCTCAGCTGTTTGTGGGTCGAACGCGGCGCAGGCCGGTGATTCCCTGAAGCAGGGCATCGGACGCTTCGGTCGGCAGGAACTCGGCCAGCGCGATCAAAGCGCGATTGCGAAGTAGCGGCACGACATAGCGCGCGCGCGGCTTCGCGGCCTCCACGGCCCGCACGATGGCACGGGCTGCGACCTCGGGTTTGGCGGCGCTTGTGTGTGTCTCTCGCTGGAAAGCGATGAGCTTGTTGATTTGCTCGGCGTAAGGCGAGCCAGCCGCGACGTGGCCTTCCATCGCTTTGCGTTCGGTCTCGGCGAAACCGGTCGCAATTACGCCCGGTTCGATGATCACGACATGGATGCCGAACGGGCGCAGCTCGTTGCGCAACGCATCCGACATCGCTTCGATGGCATGTTTGGTTGCGTTGTAGG
>CAYXQB010000151.1:0-8099 GCA_964466435.1 uncultured Flavobacteriaceae bacterium
TGAAGATCAGCCCGAACGGCGTCAACGTCTTAGAGCGCCTCGGCCTCGCCGACGAACTCGACGCAGTCGCCTTCCGTCCCGAAGCGCTGGAGATGCGTTTAGGCCGGACCGGCAGGCGCATCTTCTCGATCCCGATGCGCGACGAAGCCGTTCGCCGCTACGGTGCGCCGTACTATCACGTCCACCGCGCCGACCTGATGTCGATCTTGAGCAAAGCGCTCCGCGCGCGCGCGCCGAGTGCCGTGCACATGGACAAGGAAGCAAAGGGTTACGCCCAGATCGGCGACAACGTCACGCTCACGTTTGCCGACAACACGCGAACGACCGGCGACGTGCTCATCGGCGCGGACGGCATCCACTCCGCGATCCGTTCGCAAATGCTGGGCGCCACGCCCGCCCGCTTCACCGGCAACGTCGCTTGGCGCGTCGTCGTGCCTTCGGCAAAGCTGCCGAAGAACCTCGTGCCGCCCACGGCCTGCATCTGGGTCGGCCCCGGCCGCCACGCGGTGACCTACTACCTGCGCCGCGGCGAACTGGTGAATTTCGTCGGCGTCGTCGAACGCACCGGCTGGCAGAACGAAAGCTGGACCGAACGCGGCGACAAGCCGGACCTTGCCGCCGATTTCAAGAGCTTCGCGAAGCCGATCGCCGCCATCATCGATCAAGCCGGCGATTGCTATCGCTGGGCGCTGTTCGATCGCGATCCGCTCGAAGAATGGTGCCGCGGCCGCGTCACGCTTTTGGGCGACGCCTGCCACCCGATGCTCCCATTCCTCGCACAAGGCGCCGTGATGGGCATCGAGGACGCCTGGGTTCTATCCCGCCAACTCAAGACGGCGTCCAACATTCCCTTGGCGCTCAAGGCTTACGAGGGAGCACGCAAGCCGCGCACCTCGAAAGTGCAAATCGGCGCTCGCGGTCAGATGGGTCTCTACCACAAGCGCGGTCTTGGCACTCAGTTGGCAACCTACGGCGCGATGTGGTTGGCCGCGCGCGCGATGCCGTCCTTCGTGCACACGCGCAACGACTGGCTCTACGGTCACGACGTGACGGCTTAGAGCCGCCGCGCGACATCGACTTGCAATATCCCGCGATAGGTAACGATGTGCTGGCCGGAGACCAGCTGCGCCGCACGGACCCGCGCGAGCTTTCCATAGAGCGCCGTCTTGCGCTCCTTCGGGTTCAGCCGCACGAAGCCTTCTTCCTGCTTTTCGCTGGGTCCAGCAGTAACGACTTGGATGAACTCATTCTCAGGCAGATCAAGCGACGTCTCGTCGGTAAGCCTGACGCGCATCGTCGGAGCTTTGGCCATGGGCTTGCGAATCCTTTACAGTGTCAACCTGTCTAGCATGCTTCATCAGCCCTGCAGAATGCGGGTGCGATGTGCTTCGGTGAATATCTCTGCTGGCGTATTCTCAGGGCCCGCCATGGCCGCGAGGCCGTGCATCCCGAGCGTCGGATCGGTTGCCCGCCGCTGATGATAGCTCAGCCGCCGCGCCGCGGGCGCCTCGCCGAACTCCATGTCAAGCACCGATGTCAGTTGAGCTACGAACCGCAACCGCCGCATACGTTCCGCGCGCTCTTCGGCGTAGGGACGAAAGTCCGGCTTCGCGCCTGCCGGCGTCGCGGCCAGGATGTCGGTCACGATCCGGATGTCGCGATAGGTTATCGAAAGCCCTTGCCCGATGATCGGATCGTTCCATCCGGCCGCATCGCCAACCAGAACCATGCCGTCCGCGCAAGGCGCGTCCGTCCAGGAGTCGCTGTTGATGTAGCTGAACAGCGGCCCCGCGGGTGTACCCTCGACCAAGTGTTGGTTCCTTGGGCATGAGCGCATCGAAAATGCGTCGAGGAAGCGCCGTGGTCCTTCCGGTCCCGAGAAGCGATTCTTCTCCGCAAGCGCATAGCCGCCATAGACGCGCACGCGCCCTTTGCCTTGTGGGAACACGAGAAAGCCGAGATTTGCCTCCGTGCCGATCGCCTGAAGGTCGTCGTCCCAGCTGGCGACGCCGCTAACAAGCAAGCCGCCAAACCAATGATGCGGCGTATCCTGGTGCAGCGTCATGCCCGATGTCGCGCGCACGACGGAGACGCGACCCTCTGCGCCCACGATCAGGTCGCCCTCCGCGACATGCTCGGCACCATTGGTATGGTAGGTCACGCTTGACCGCGCGCCCAACGTCACGCTCGTCACGTGAGCCGGACGAACGGTCTGAACGCCGGCGCGGCTGGCTTCGTCGAAGAGCGTCTGACAATGATGTGGATGCCCGATGCACAGCGGGCCCGGCACACCCTCGGCAAACATCCCAAGCGGCAGCACGTGCGCTTCGGCCATCTCAGGCGGCAATAGTTCGTCGTAACTGACATGGCGCGTCAGGTGATGCCCGCCCGCTTCCACCAAGCAGTCGTAAAGTCCGAGTCGCTTCGTTTCCACAACGCCCCAAGGTGCGATCCATTCGCCCCGCACGCGATCCTGAAAGACAGTCGACTGCTCAAGCATCAGCACCGACTTGCCCTTGCGTGCCATCACGGTCGCGAGCGCAGCCCCGCCGATTCCCCCGCCGACCACGATCAAGTCCCAGCGCATCACTCAGCATCTCCTCTTCGGGCGGAACGTTGCGTAAAGAACGCCCCCTGTCCAGACCGCGCATAACAGCAATGCAAGCAGGCCACTGGCGCCAGGCGCCAAGTTCGGGTCTTCTGCAGGCAAAGCTATTCGAATCCCGAGTAACACGCGCAATGGCGCCGCAGCATTTTCTGTTCCTCATCCTGATCTGCACGATCTGGGGCTTCAACTTCGTCGCCGCCAAGGTGGGCGTTGGCGAGATGCCGCCATTGCTTTTCGTGGGCCTGCGCTTCGCAGTCGTCTTTGCGCTTCTCATTCCCTTCCTGAAGATCGCGCCCGGCCGCATGCGCGACATCGCCATCATCGCACTGTTCAACGGCGCTATCCATTTTGGCCTGATGTTCATCGGCGTCGCGCTGACGGCGGCCTCCGTCATGGCTGTCATCGTACAGCTCAACGTGCCGTTCGCGACTGTGCTCTCGATCGTCTTCTTGGGCGAAACCGTGAAGTGGCGCCGCTGGGCTGGAATCGCCATGACGGTCTTAGGGGTCACGATCGTGAGTTTCGACCCGCACGTTTTCGACTCGCTGACCGGCGTCCTTTTCGGCGCCGCCGCTGCCATGTCGGGCGCGATCGCCGCCATCTACATGCGCAAGCTCACCAACGTCGGTGTCTTTCAGCTGCAATCCTGGACCGCGGCGATCACCGCGCCGTCGCTGTTGCTGGCAAGCATCATCTTCGAAACCGGCCAACTCGACGCGATGGCGAACGCAAGCTGGATCGGCTGGGGCGCGCTCCTCTTCACAGCCCTCGGCGCCAGCCTGGTTGGCCACAACGGCTACTACTATTTGCTGCAGCGTTACGAGGTGTCGCTGATTGCACCGCTCTCGCTGCTGTCGCCAATCCTGGGCGTCGTCTTCGGCATCTGGGTGTTGGAAGAACCGATGACGACGCGCATCGTTGTCGGTGCGCTAACGGCGTTCGTCGGCGTCGGCATCCTAGCGATCCGCGGCAAGGTTGCGGTCGAAAGCGAGATTTAGCGGACCGAACGAACGTTGATTGCGCCGATCAATCTTGATCGACCGCCCGCCCAAGCGTATCGGCGAGGCATGACCCAAGCTCCAGCCACGCTCGAAGAAGTCGCCCGCGCCGCCGACATCCAGATCATGTGGTGCCAGCAGAACGGCGCCCCGTTCACCGCGCACGTGCTGCAAGCAATCCGTGAGAACCTGACCTCCGGCGGAGCGCTGGCCGGTCTGATGACACCCTGGCCCGGCAACCCGCTCGCTGACGCATTGCTGCTGCGCGCGACCGGTGCGCTGCACTTCATGGTGCGCGCCGGCAAAGCGCCCAAACTCGCTGCCTTCTATCCCGGCCACGGCGAGATCCTTTGGGACACGGCCGCCGGCGGCCGCGCGATCGAAGACGCCGTGGTCGCGCACCGCGCCCTCGTCAAAGACATTCTCTCGCGACCGCCGCAAACGAACGAAACCGGCCGCTCCGCCGTGCTGATGCCGGGCTACGCCCAGATCGCACGCCGCACCGGACTACCGTTGTCGATCCTCGAAATCGGCGCGAGCGCGGGCCTGAACATGCTTTGGGATCGCTTCGCCTATCGCTATGGCGACCGCTTCATCGGCGACGCTAAAGCGCCCGTCACGATCGAAGCGGAATGGCGGGGCCCGTGGTGCAACGTCGACGGATTGCCGCCAGTCGTCGCCAAGCGCGGCTGTGACCGCGATCCGTTCGATGTAAGCGCACCCGGCGCCGCCGACCGCTTGATCGCATATGTCTGGCCCGAACAGAAAGCCCGCCTCGCCCGTATCGAAGCAGCGATCGCGCTTGCACAACGCGAAAAGCCGCCGCTCGAGAAAGCCGACGCCGGCGACTGGCTCGAACGCCAACTCGCCGCGCGCGTTCCGAGCGCGGCAACGGTCGTGGCCCACACAATCGTCTGGCAATACATCGCCAAAGAAACCCGCCACCGCATCGAGGAACTGCTGAAGGCGACGGGCGAGCGTGCAACAGCCGCCGCACCGCTGGCATGGCTCTCGCTGGAGCAATACGCACCCGACCAATTCCCGGAAGTCCGCCTCACCCTTTGGCCAGGCGGCGAAACGAAGAAAATCGCAACCGCGCATCCGCATGGGGCGTGGGTGGAGTGGTTGATGTGACATCTATTGGATGTCGTTCGAAGGGTGGCCTGCCACCCGAAGCCGCGATGTCAATCACCGTCCCCCTTCGCTAAAGCTACGGGGGACACCACCCTCCGCCTGCGGCGTAGGGTGGTGCCTGGGGCCGGAATCGAACCAGCGACACGCGGATTTTCAGTCCGCTGCTCTACCAACTGAGCTACCCAGGCTAACCATCGCCGGGCCGAACCAGCCCGACGCGAAGGCCCGGGGTTATAAGGAATAGCCCTGGGCCTGTCCAGCCGCTGAAATCTGCGGCGATTGGGGCGTGGGCAGCTGCATGCTATGAACGGCCCATCGTCATTCAATTCGCATCAAGGAAACGCCGATGACCGCCTACACCTGCTTCAACGTCGAGACCAAGGACAAGGTCGCGCACATCCAGCTGAAGCGTCCCGAAGTTTTCAATTCCATGAACCGGGCCTTCTGGAACGAACTCCCCGACATCGTGAACAAGATCAATGACGACGCCTCGGCCCGCGCCATCGTTATTTCATCGACCGGCAAGCACTTCTCGGCCGGCATGGACCTTTCCGTCTTTACGGACGGGCAGGGCGTCTCCGGCGGCGCGGCGCGTGAGGCCGCCCGTGCGCGCTTGGGCCTCCGCGGCGAAGCGGCGCGCCTGCAGCGCACGTTCTCCTGTCTCGACGAAGCGCGCATGCCCGTGTTGCTGGCAGTCCAAGGCGGCTGCATTGGCGGTGCGGTCGATTTGGGCACCTGCGCCGACATGCGTTACGCCACAAAGGACGCGTTCTTCGTCATCCAGGAAATCAACCTCGCGATGACGGCCGACGTCGGCACGTTCCCGCGCCTTTGCCACCTGTTGCCGCAAGGCCTCGTGCGCGAACTCGCGTACTCCGGCCGTCGCCTCTCGGCCAAGAAGGCCTACGACCTCGGCTTCGTGAACGAACTCTTCGACAGCCAAGAACAGATGCTCGACCACGTGTTGAACCTAGCCGGCGAAATCGCGACCAAGTCTCCGCTCGCCGTCTACGGCTCGAAGGTCATGATCAACTACGCCCGTGACCATTCGATCGCCGATGGCCTCGACTATATCGCGACCTGGCAAGCCGGCATGTTCTCGGCCAACGTCGACATGGCAGAGAGCTTCAAGGCCAAGCAGGAAAAACGCACGCCGGTCTACGAAGACCTGCCCAAAATCCGCAAGGCGATGTAGCGCACGCGATGACGACAGCAGCAAAGCCCGCGCCCGCGGGCTATACCGCCGTATTCGGCGAAACGGGTTTTAACAAATATGTCGGCCCCGTCTGGCAGTCGCCCGACAAAACCGAATTCCTGTTCGACGTCCGCGACATCCATTTGAATGGCGGGCAAACCCTGCACGGCGGCATGGCGATGGCATTGGCCGACATCGTGATGGGCCGCAGCGTCAACGACGCGCTGGAAGGTGGGCGTGCGATGACGATCTCGCTGAACTGCGACCTCATCGGTCCCGCCAAGCTCGGCGACCGAATCCGCGGAACTGCGACGATCACGCGCCGGACGCGCTCGATCGTCTTCATCTCCGGAACGCTCACGGTCGAAGACAAGCCGATCCTGACCGCGACTGGCATCTGGAAGATTATGGGAACCGTGTAGTGGCGGATTACAACTTCACGCCGCTGAAGGCAGCCCGCGATGTCGTGCCCCCGCCCGGGTGGCGGCTCGCCGAGCAGTTCGACCCTTTCGAAGCGTTCCTCGGCCCCTATTTTGACCGCATCGTCGACGGCGCCCACGAGTACGCCTTTATCGTCGACGACCGCCACACGAACGCGGCCGGTATCGCCCACGGCGGCGCGCTGCTGACGTTTGCCGACGCGGCGCTGTGCTACGCGCCCTCGATCGCGACCGACCGCGCACCCCGCGTCACGTTAAGCCAGCTGTCGAACTTCTTAAGCCCCGCCAACGTGGGCGACCTTGTCGTCTGCCGCCCGGAGGTGGTGCGCAAAACGCGCGAGATCGTCTTCATGCGCGCCGACTTCAAGGTGGGCGATAGGACGATATTCACGGCCGCCGCCGTCTGGAAGATATGGCCGAAGGTCTGAGGCGCAGTTAAGCATCCGCATACTCTTTGCTGCGATGCTCACCCTCGCTATGAACACCGCACGCTTACCCGCAGAACTCGTTCTGGGCACCGGAGCCCTCGGCCACCTCGCACCCGAAGAGGCGATGAAGACCATTCGCGCCGCGCTTTCCGTTGGCGTTGGTTGGGTCGATTCAGCCTCTGCAGACGTCTGGAGCGAGCCGCAGATCGCCGCGGCCCTTCCCGGCATGAAGGGCGTGCGCGTCGCAACCAAGATCGCGCCAATCAACGACCGCGACACCGGCGCCGTCCGCCGCGCGTTGATCGACGCCATCTACCGCTCATGCGCGCAGCTGCGAACCGATCGCCTCGACGCGCTGCTACTCGACGACGCGCGCCATATGACGTCGCACGCGGGCGTCGTGTGGCACACGATCAAGCTCTTGCGCGATCACGGAACGCTCTACGATCTGGGCGTCTGCGTGCGCGAGCCGAACGAAGCAATGGCCGCGCTTAGCGACCCTGACATCCGCCACATTCAAATCGCCTTCGCACCGTTCGACCGTCGCTGGCGCGCGCCCGCCGTCGCGGATGCGCTTGCCGAACGCCCGTGGATCACGGTCCACGCGCGTGCAGCAGCTACTCCAAGCCGCATCGACGCCGCGCGCCTTACAAACCTCGCGCGCGAACTAGGACGCGAAAACGCGATCGACCTATGCCTTGCCTACATGCGCGCGATGGACTGGATCGGCGGCGTGATCGTCGACGTTGACGGTCAAGCGGAGCTATCGCAGAGCCGCGCGCTCTTCGACCGGCCGGCACTCAACCGCGACGAACTCGCGCTCGTCGACAAGACGCTGGCCGACGTGCCCCGCATTTACCGCATCGCTTAAGCGACGGCGGCCGCAGCGCCCATAAGCGCCTTGCCGACGGGAACCGACATGTTTCCGATCCGCCCGTCGTTGGCAGCTGCAACCGACACGACCCCACGCGTTGGGTCGGCGAGCATCTCACAGTACCACAGCGTGTTCGAGCCGTTGTGCCACAGCGCATTCCCACGCCGCTCCAGCCCAAGGCAATAGTCGCCGCCGAACGGCGGCGTATGCAGCATCTGCCAGCTCGCAGGCTTCAAGAACGACGAACGGAAGCAATGCGCGCTTAAGTATTTGAGCACGTCGTCCAGCGTCGCGTGCACGCGTCCGGCAGGACCAAGCACGGCGGGATTGTCCGTGATCGGACCGCCCGGCGGAAACGGCTCAAGCGCACCGGCCGCGTTGGCAGCGTGCCCCACGGGCTGATCGAAAGCCCCGGCCGTCCC
>CAYXQB010000152.1:0-8079 GCA_964466435.1 uncultured Flavobacteriaceae bacterium
CCCGCAGCAGCGCGACGACTACGTGAAAGAACTCGTCGCCGCCGTCGACGCCGCCGGCCTCTCGCAAAACGTCCGCATCCCCGGCCACTGCCGCGACATGCCGGCCGCGTTCATGGCCGCCGACATCGTCGTCGCGCCCTCGATCGAACCCGAAGCCTTCGGGCGTGCCGCCGTCGAAGCGCAAGCGATGGGCCGCGTGCTCATCGCCTCCGACCTCGGCGCGCAGGCCGAAACGGTGGCCGATGGCGTGACGGGCTTCTTGTTTCCGCCGGGCGACGCCGACAAGCTCGCGAACCTGATCATGAAGGCGCTCGCCTTGACGCCCGAGCAGCGCGAAGAGATGCGCACGAAAGCGCGCGCCCGCGTGCTGAAGTCCTACACCGTGGACACGATGTGCGCCGCCACGCTCGACGTCTACCGCGAAGTGATGGCGGCATCGCGCTGATGGCAACCAAGACCGTTCTCCTGCTCTCCGACGGCCGCCCCGGTCACTTTCGCCAAAGCGAAGCGATCTGCTTAGGCCTTAGCCGCCGCATGGAAACGAAGGTCGAGCGCATCGAACTCATCAAGCCGCGCATCTTCCCGCGCCGTCTCGCGCGCTACGCCGCAACGCTGTTGCCGCCGCGTCTGGTGCTGCGCTGGCTCTACGGCATAACCACGGTGCCGAAGGCCGACCTTATCGTCTCCGCCGGCGGCAACACGCTGGCCGCCAACATCGCATTGGCGAAGCTGACCGGCGCCCCAAACGTCTTCACCGGCACGCCGCGCCACGTCGATCGCAAATCGTTCGCGCTCGTGCTCACGCCGTACAAGTCGGAAGCAACCCTCCCGAACACCGCCTACGCGCTCAAACCTTGCGCGCTCGACCCCACCGCGTTTGCGGCGCCAAAGCGTTGGCCCGCGAAACCGTTCCGCATTGCGGTCTTCATCGGCGGCCCGATCCCGTCGGCAGATTTTCAGGATGCGGATTGGCAGGCGCTCGCCGAACTCATGCGCACGTTGGCACGCACCTACGACGTGCGCTTTACGCTCGTCACCTCGCGCCGCACGCCGGATGCGTTCTACACCGCCCTCGACTCCATCATCGCTCGCCAAGACATCGTCGACCGCTTCATCGACCACCGCCAAGCGGGCACAGGCTCGATCGCCGAGGGCTACGCCGCCGACGCGATCTTCGCGACGAGCGACTCGATGTCGATGATCACGGAAGGCTGTGCTGCCCGCCGCCCCGTGATTGTGCTCGCACCCGCCATCACGAAACCCTTCCGCGACAACGAAGCCGTCGATGGGCTCGCCGCCGACAACCGCCTCGCCGTGCTGCCCGTGCGCGCCACGCCCGAACAAATCGCGGCGAAACTCGAAGCCCTAACGCCGATGACCGAAAACCACCTCGACCGCCTCGCCGACATCGTCGCGGCCGCCATCGCGCGTTGACCCGCCCCACGCCCATGCCCTAAAGCCTTGGCGCGAAACGGGGAGCGTACGCCTTGGGCGTCCTACAGAAACTGACGAAGCAGCTGCGCTGGGCGCCCGCGCGCTATTGGTTCTACCTGCGCGAAGGCATGACCTCCGCCGTCAGCGTGCGCGATCCTGCCGACGGCCAGACCTACAAGTTCCACGCCGACTCGCTGCACGCATTCCAGCGCGGGAAAGAGTTCCTGAGCAAGGAGCCGAAAACGATCGAGTGGCTGAAGAAGAACGTGCGCCCCAACGATGTGCTGCTCGACATCGGCGCGAACGTCGGCACGTTCTCGATCTATGCGGCCAAACACATGTCGAGCGAAGGCCGCGTCTACGCCTGCGAACCGCATCTGCCGACGGCCGTACAGCTGCTGCAGAACGTGGCGGCAAACGGCGTGAACGACCGCGTGTCGGTGGTGTCCGTTGCCGCCTCGAACATCGACGGCTTCTTCCCGTTCAAATACAAGCGCTGGCGCCAAGGCGCCTCCGGCAGCCAGCTCGCCGTCGAAGGCGGCATCGATTTGCAGAAAAACGTCGGCACGGAACTGAAGTCCGCCATGCGCATCGACAGCATGGTCGAGAAGGGCCTGATCAAAAGCCCGAACCTCGTGAAGATCGACACCGACGGCCTCGAAATCCCGATCGTCGAAGGCATGAAAGGGATTCTTCAGGGGCCTAACCGCCCGCGCTCGCTTCTGGTCGAAATCCAGCCCGGCGAACTCGACGCGCAGACGAAGCTGATGACCTCGTGTGGCTATCGCCTTGCCGAAAAACACCAGCTGACCGCCGACGGCCAAGGCGCCTTCAACGCGGTCTTCGAGCCGGCTTAAGCAGACTACATCTTGTCGCTGTTGTGGCGCGCGGCGAACGCCATCGGGCTCGACATCCACATCACCAGGATCGAATCACGCGCAGCCGAAGACGAACCGATCAACTCGCGCCCGTGATAGCTCTGCCGCTGGTCGCAATCGTTGACCGAGAACGCATAGGCGCTGTTCGGTAGGAACGGAAAGCGCTTCACCTCTTCGAACGTGCGCCCGAGCAGCCGGTAATGCAGCGGCAGCTTCTTGTAGAGCGATGTGCCGAGATCGGTCTGCGTCTCGTCGTGCGGCAGATAGAACTGCATCGTGATGACGCGCGGCTGGCCATCCGGATGCGGCTTGATCTTGTAGTCCTTGAAATCGCGCACCAGCGACACGCTCGGGTGCATCGTCTTCGACAGCACCTCGTCCGGCGAGCAGCCGAGGCGGATCGCGACGTCGTGTTTCAGCTTGGCGAACACCGCCCGCCGCAAAGCGTCGCTTTCGAGTGCCGCCGTCAGGTCCGCCCACAGATCGCGCTTCGAAGGTTCGATCCGGGCAACCTCGCCCTCCGACAGGAACAGCTGATCGCGCGTGGACTCGCCCTGATCGTTGTGCCAACGCTTGATGTTCAAAGGCCGGTACGCAGTGCGATCCGGCAGCTGCGCCATGACCTCGCCGTATACGTCCGCCGGAAACACGTCCCGCAGGTACAAGTGCTGAAACGGCGCGTCCTCGACCTGGGCGCCTTCCAGACGGCGCACCATGTGATCGACGATCTTGTCGCGCCGCGCCGGGTTGGCGGCTTGCGGGCGGGCGGGCGCCTCAACTGTCGCAGACATACCGAGATTTCCAGGTAACCAGAGCCTTGATACCAACCGTACCAAGCGCAGCCCACCCCGGGCAAGGCGGCTTGCGTTGACCACGTCCTCTGTGCAGAACAGGCGCGAACAAACGACGAGCCCCCCCTTGCGTATCCGTTTTCTCCAAGACATCCGCTACAAGTTGATGCAGCGCGAGGGCGAGAAGCGCCGCAAGGCGCGCGAGGCCGAAGGCAAAGGCCCCGCGATCTTCCCATCCGAACCCGCGCCCGTGTGGAACGTGCTTGACCAAAAGGACAAGTTCGCCGGGCTGAAGTCGCGCTGGGAACTAACGAAGCTGGTCCGCCCGAACGGCATCGCGGCCGAACTCGGCGTCGCGAACGGCGTGTTCTCCGACTTGCTCCTGAAGAAGTCGAACCTCGACTACCTCTACTCGATCGACATGTACGGCGACCGCAAGCACACGGTCGACCAGTACAAGGTGGCGCTCGCCCAGCTCGTCGCCCACCGCAAGCGCAACTGCATCCTGAAGATGAAGTTCGACGAAGCCCTGACGCTCTTCCCCGACAAGTACTTCGACTTCATCTACATCGACGGCTTTGCGGCGAAGGGACAAGACGGCGGCTCGGCGCTGCACGACTGGTATCCGAAGATCAAAGACGGTGGCGTATTTGCCGGCCACGACTACGCCGACAAATGGCCCATGACCGTGAAAGCCGTGGACGACTTCGCCCGCCAGCACAACCTCAAAATCCACACCGTCGGCGGCGAGCACGACCCGGAAGACGAACAGAACCGCTACGCCAGCTGGTTCCTGGTGAAGGGCTGAAATCTACCGCGCCTGCGCCGCGTCGAACGGCGCGCTGACGTCGATCGCGTCTGCCAGCACGCCTTCGATCGTTTTCGTGCCGAACAGCCCCAGGTGATCGTCGTCGTAGTAGAACGGTTTCCCGTTCGCCGTCGTTTGGCAGGCCGTCGCGTTGCACAGAACCTTGTGCGGATAGACCACACGTACACCCGCGATCTTGTCGAGTTCATCGAGCGTCATCAGCACCGCTTTGTTGCGCTCGGCGAATACGGCATAGGGTAGGGAGAAGTCGCGCGTCTCCTTGCGCATGAGCGCGCGGATCATCGCGTTCGGCAGATGACCTTTCAGCTCGGGGACAGGCCCGACCAGCGTCACCGTCCGTCCGCTCGCCACGATGCGCTCAACCGTGCCCCGCAGCGTGTCGTGGAACAGCGTGCGATTGCGTGCCGGATCGCCCGTGTTGAAGCGGTTCACTTCGCTCTTGCCGTTGTCGTAGGCGTCGCCTTCCGCATAAAACGCCCAGCGTCCTGCGATAACGACGTGCCGGAACGCGCCGTCCTTCAGCAAGTCGGCCGCGCGCGCCGACATCGTCTTGCACTTGCTGCGCAGAAACAGCGGGTTCTTCACCGCCTCGATGAGGAACGGCCCGCAGCCGCCGACGACCGCGACCTCGCCTTTGACGCCTTTGGCGGCCGCGATGTTCGCGATCTCCGCCGACAGCGCGACCGCATGCGAATCGCCCCACAGCAGGAACGTTGGCGGCGCGTCGCCCTTCGCGCCGATCATGCAACCCTTCGCGCTCGCCGATTCCTCGTCCTTGTCGCGGCACGGCGGCGGCACCTTTGCGTCCTGCGCCGTCTTTGCGAACGCGGCGACCTCAGGGCCCAACCGCTCCGGCCAGCCCTTGGTCTCGATGATGCCGTGCGAGCCGGCGGCAAGCAGGGCCATCGCCGCAACGCCCGCACCGATCGCCGTGCGCCGCGTCAGGAACGACCGCCGCCGCGCCGGCTGCTCGACGAAGGTATAGGTGAGGAACGAAAGCGCGACCGCAAGCGCAACGAGGCCGAGGCTATAAGCGGCCGGCAACCGCTCGCCGTACTGGTATTCCGCGAACACGAACAGCGGCCAATGCCAGAGGTAGAGCGAGTACGAAATCTTGCCCACCATCACCATCGGCGCGACCGACAGCGCGCGCGACACCATCGTTTGCTTCTCGGCCGCCGTGCTGATGAGAAGCACCGTCCCAAGGCAGGGCACCACCGCGGCCATGCCCGGAAACGGCGTGCTGTCCGAGTAGGCGAGCGCCGCGATCAGGATCATCGCAAGCCCCGCGAACGCTGCCACCTCGCGCACCGTGTCGTTGCGCCACTGCGGATTGAGCCCGATAACCAGCGCCATGCCGAACATCAGCTCGAACGCGCGCGAATGCGGCAGATAGAACGCGCCCTTGCTCTCGCCGAACGCACCAATGGACGAGATCGCAAGCGACGCCGCGAACAACGCCAGGAACAACAAGATGCGATACCGCGCCTGCATCCGCGCGAGCAGGATCAGAAAGAACGGCGCGACGAGATAGAACTGCTCCTCAACCGCCAGCGACCACGTATGCAGCAGCGGCTGCGTCTCCGCGCCCGGCATGAAGTAGCCGAACTGGCTGTTGAAGAAGAAGTTGGAATAAAACGCGGCCGTCGCCCGCGCCGACCGGCCCAGCGTCGAATAGTCCTGCGGCGCGAACATGAGCGCCCCCAGCACCAGCGTCACCAGCATGACGACGGCAAGCGCCGGAAAGATGCGCCGGATCCGCCGCTCGTAGAACCCCGCGAACGTGAACTTGCCCTGGCCCAGCTCGCGCCAAATGATCGTCGAAATCAGAAAACCCGAAATGACGAAGAACACGTCCACGCCCGTGTAGCCGCCCGGAAACAGCCCAAGCCGCGCGTGAAACAGAACGACAATGCCAACTGCAATCGCGCGCAGGCCGTCCACGTCGGGGCGGTAGGCAACATCGGGATTGTGTTCGGCGGCGTTCGTCATTGCGCCTCCGATACATCGGTCTTGGCCGCCGGCGCAATCGCCGCCCAAAGTTCCCGCCGGATCAGCGCCACGCCGTTCACGCCCAAATGGTTGTCGTCGGTGTAGAGCGGCATGGCCCCATCCACCGTCCGGCAGGCGCTGACGTCGCACAGGCTTTCGTGCGGATAGACGACACGAACGCCCGGCCGCTGCGCAAGCGTCGCAAGCAGCGCCAGCACGTGCGCCTGCCGCGACCGGAAGTCGGCGGCCGTCGCGCGCAAGTCGGCGCTCTCATCGCGCATCATGGCTTTGATCATCGTCTCCGGCGGATTCAGTTTCAGATCGGGCACCGGCCCCAAGATCGTAACACTGCGGCCGGTTGCGACGATCTTCTCGACCGTCGCAGTCAACGCCGCCGCGAATGCGGCCCGGTTCGCTGCAACGTCGCCCTGATCGAACGCGCTCTTGAACCACTTCCCGTTGCGATACCCGCCGCCTTCCGCATAAAGCGCCCACCGCGCGACCAGCACGACGTTCTGATAGCCGCCACCCTTGAGCAGCGTGTCGACATGAGCCGCCGTCTTCGCGCAATCGCGCTTGTCGAACGCGGTGCCGTCAATGCCCAAGAACGGCGGGCACCCGCCGCGGAAGACCACCAGACCCTTCGTGCCTTGCTCCTCGGCAATCTTCGCCACCGTCGACGAAAGCACGCGCGCGTGGCTGTCGCCCCAGAACAGGAACGAGCGCTCGCTTGGCCCCTTCGCACCAATCTCGCAGTCGGAGGTGCTTGCGATCCACGCCTCGTTCTCGGGGCAGGGCGTCACGCCTTTGTTCTTACGCACCGCGTCGTCGAACGCAGCGATTTCAGGTCCCAACCGCTGCGGCATCCCGCGCGTACCGATAACGAGCTGCGACATCCCGAACGCAAACACGAGTGCCGCGGCCCCGCCGGCGAAGATGCGATTGCGTGTGAGAAACGGCGTCTTCCGCCGCGCGGGCTGCTCGACGAACCAATAGGTCAGAACGGACAGCAAATACGCCGCAACGATCAGTCCGACGCGATCGAGCACGCTGAGTTCGCCGCACCGGTATTCGGCGAACACGAAGATCGGCCAATGCCAAAGATAGAGCGAGTAGGAAATTTTCCCCGTGAACACCATCGGCGTCGTGGCAAGCAACCGCGACACCACCGTCGCGTGGCCTGCACCGCTCGCGATGATGAACGCCGCACCCAGGCACGGCAGCAGAGCCGCGTAGCCTGGAAATGGCGTGCTCGCCGAGAAAAACAGCACCGCGACGGCGATCATCAGAAGGCCCGCGGCCCCCAGCGCCTCCGCCGTTATCTGGCTCACGAGTCGCGGAAACAAACCCATCGCCAGCATCATCCCGAGCATCAACTCGAACGCGCGCGAATGCGGTAGATAGAACGCGCCGGAATCTTCGTTCGTCGCACCGGCAATCGAGAACCCGAGCGATGCGACAAAGGAGAGCGCCACAAGCGCCACCTGCCAGCGCCGCTGAAGTCCCGCAATCCCCCACAAGAACAGTGGCGCGACGAGGTAAAACTGCTCCTCGACCGCCAGCGACCACGTGTGCAGCAGCGGCTGGGCCTCCGCGTCAGGCGCGAAGTACCCCGCCTGCCCATGGAAGAAGAAGTTCGCATAGAACAGCGCTGCGGCCTTCGCAGACTTCGCGAGTAGCACATAATCCTGCGGCGGATAGAGTAGGGCGCCTGCCACCATCACGGCGGCAAGCACCACGATCAGCGCGGGCAGGATGCGCCGGATGCGTCGCTCGTAGAAGCCGGCAAGCGAAAATCGGCCATGCCCGATCTCGCCGAGCAGGATCGAGGAGATTAAGAACCCCGAGATGACGAAGAACACGTCCACGCCCACGAACCCGCCTGGAAAAATCCCAAGCTTGCCGTGGAACAGAATGACGGTCCCGACCGCGATGGTGCGCAGCCCGTCGACGTCGGGCCGGTAAGCAATCTCGCTGGTTTGGGCGGGCGAAACGCGTCCGTGCATGGGGTGTGGGCAGTGACACAACGCCCCGCCACACTCAAGCCGGTTTTCTTGACTAGGGGCGCGCCCCCCACCAATCTGCCGCCCCTTCCGAACGCCTTAACCAATGGAGATTCGCACGTGTCGTCGCCCGCCAACGAAATCCGCATCAC
>CAYXQB010000153.1:0-8064 GCA_964466435.1 uncultured Flavobacteriaceae bacterium
AAGCACCCCGGGCACGATTACGCGGATGACGCGCTAAACTACTTCGGCGAGCGCTTGGCCAGAATGCGCTGCAGTGTGCGGCGATGCATGTTCAACCGGCGCGCCGTTTCCGAGACGTTTTGACCGCACAGTTCGTAGACGCGCTGAATGTGTTCCCAGCGGACGCGGTCGGCCGACATCGGGTTTTCGGGTGGGGCAGGCTTTGCATTCGGGCGTGCGAGCAAAGCGTTTGCGACGTCGTCGGCATCGGCGGGCTTTGACAAGTAGTCGATCGCGCCGTGCTTTACGGCGGCAACCGCCGTTGCAATGTTCCCGTAGCCCGTGAGCATGACGACGCGGGCATCGGGCCGCGCTTGGTGCAGAACTTCGATCACGTCCAGGCCGTTGCCGGCTTGGCCGAGGCGCAGATCCACCACGGCAAATGCCGGTGGTGTCTTGCGGGCGATCGAGATTGCTTCTTCCGCCGTTTCGGCGGCGGTCACGGTGAAGCCGCGCACTTCCATCGCACGGGCGAGCCGTTGGCGGAATGGCGCGTCGTCATCGACGATCAGGAGTGTTTTGTCCGGCAGTCCTTCGGCGGATAGGGCCACGGAGAAGTCCCTCGAAAGCTTGAATTGGGGCGGAATATACGGGGGTGCGGGGTCGGAGGCCAGGGCAGTCTTGGCCGTTATCCTCTTGAAGCTGCAGGGTTCTCAAGGCTCTTGCGCGGGAAGTCCACGCGGACCACGGCCCCACCCTTCGGGCGGTTGCCGAAGTTAACGGTTCCGCCGATGCGTTCGATCAGCGTTTTGGCGATGAAGAAGCCCAGGCCCATCCCTGCGTGGCCGTCGGCATGGGCGTTGCCGGTTGCCTCGCGCTCCGGGTCGATACCCGCGCGGGAGGTGACATAGGGCTCGCCCAGCTTGGCGAGGATTGCGGGGTCGAATCCCGCGCCATCGTCGCCGATGGTCATGTGGACGGTGTCGCCGTCCCAAGTTGCTTCGATGTCGACTTTGCCTTCGGCGAAGTCGACCGCGTTCTCGATGAAGTTTCCGAGGCCGTGCACGATCTCCGGCGTGCGGCGAACGGTGAACGTGCCTGTGCCCGTCGTCGTGACATTGATGTCGATACCGAAGCCGCGATGCGGTTCGGCGATTTCGTCGATCAGGGCCGGCAGGGGCAAGCGTTTGGCGATCGTGTCTTCGTCCGTGTCTTGCTGCGAGAGCTTCGACAGAATCTCGCGGCAGCGTTCGGCTTGGCTGCGCAGCAGGCGGACGTCTTCGAGCCACTCGCTATTCTTGAGCATGCCGCGTTCGAGTTCGCGCGCGACGACGGCTATCGTGCCTAAGGGTGTGCCGAGTTCGTGTGCGGTCGCGGCGGCCAGCGCGCCCAGATCGGAGAGGCGCTGCTCGCGGGTCAAGGCCGCTTGAGCTGCCGCGAGTGCCGCTTGCATGCGGCGGCTCTCATCGGCCGTCCACCAAGCGTAGATCAGGCAGAAGCCGATGCCGAGCGTGAGCGAGATCCAGGTGCCAGCGACATACAGGTCCGGCAGCGCCAACGGGTTCTCCGGATCCCAGGGCAGCGGCCAGTGAAAAACCGAGATGAACGAAATGCTTAAGAAGGCGAGCAGGGCAAGCGACAGCGTCGCGCCGAGGCTCAGGTTGCCGGCGGAGATTACGATCGGCGCCAGATAGAGCAGCGTAAACGGGTTTTCGATGCCGCCGGTCAACGCGAGCATCGATGTGAGTTGGAGAATATCGAATGCCAGATTGGCGGCGGCCTCGCGCTCGGTCATCACGCGAACCGGCGGGTAGCGGAAATAGAGGATACCGTTCAGCCCCAGTGTCGCGACGATGACCATCAGGCACTGAACGAACGGCATTTGATACCGTAGGCCAAAGAACACGAGAACGATTGCAACAAACTGGCCGGCGACCCCGAGCGTTCGCACAACCAAGAGCGTGCGCAAGCGGAGGTTCGTGGTGACCTTGCCTCCTTCAGCCGAAAACAGGCCGATCGGCAGTGAGATTTCGGTGCTCGGTTGGGCGCCAGGGCGCGCCGTGCGTGGTGGAAGAGCCGTTATTTTGAGCCCGCCTTCTTCGTTTTGAATAGCGCTTCGGTGTCCTTCCAGCCGCCGCGTTGCGCGATCTCAAGCGCGGTGGTGCCGGAGGCATCCGTTTCGTCGACGCTGGCGCCGCGTTCGATCAGAAGCTTCACGACGTTGTTGTGACGGCCACGCGTCGCCTTGATCAGGGCCGTCTCACGCAAGGCTCCTGGAAGGTCGATGTCCGCCTTGTGATCCAGCAAATGGGCAACGATTTCGAGGTCGCCGTTTGCGGCGGCAAGCGTGAGTGCCGATGCGTCGTCTTTTTTGGAGCGATCGTCCGGACGGGCGCCGTTTTCGATCAGCAGTTTTACGATGTCGAGGTTGCGGGCGGCGGCGGCTAGCACGATCACGGGCGTGCCATCGTCCGTGCGCGAATGCACCGACGCTCCATCAATGATGGCGGTCTTGGTTGATTCCAACGAGTTGTCGCGCACAGCTTCGATGATCGGCAGGTCGCCGAAGAGATCGAGCTTCGCATGGGCGGTGTTCAAGCCTGCAACGGTGCAGCCAAACACGAGGGCAAGCGTGCCGACGATCTTGAGGGGACGGAGCGACGTAATACGCATGGGATGCACTCGAACTTTGTCGCCAAATACTAACAGGCTCCGCCAGGGATTGAATAGGTCCGGCCAAGGGTTTAGCGGGCGTTAATCGCTCTTCAAGTAAGGAAGGTCACTTCGGACGAAAGGATACCGGCGGCAGATGAGCAAGGGTGGCAAACGGCGTTCTGCGCCGCGCTCGTCCGGCCGTCGCGCGCGTCTGGAACCCGGGCACAGCGACAACGGCGGTCCGCCGCGGCGTTGGCGGATTCTCTATTTTCTCTCGATCGCCGGGGTTTGGTGTGCGGTCGGTGTTGCGGCCGTGCTCGCTTACTTTGCCGCCGATCTGCCGTCGACCGAGGGGCTTTGGCGCGAGGAGCGCACGCACGCGGTAACGCTGCTCGACGTCAACGGGCGCGTGATCGCTCGGCGGGGTATCGACTCCGGACTGCCGGTCACGTTGCGCGATCTACCGCCTTACGTTCCACAGGCTGTGCTCGCCAGCGAAGACCGCCGCTTCTATTCGCATTTCGGATTGGACTTTTGGGGGCTGGGGCGTGCCGCCTGGGTCAACATGAATGCTGGCCGGGTCGTCCAAGGCGGCTCGACGATCACACAGCAGCTCGCGAAGAACTTGTTCTTGAAGCCTGAACGAACTTACGGCCGCAAGATTCAGGAGGCACTTCTCGCCCTCTATCTGGAGATGTCGTACTCGAAGGATGAAATCCTCTCGCTTTATCTCAACCGGGTTTACTTCGGCGCCGGCGCCTATGGAATCGATGCTGCGGCGCGCCGTTACTTCAACAAGCCGGCGGCAAAGCTGTCGCTAGTCGAGGGTGCGATCCTCGCGGGTCTGCTGAAAGCGCCGACGCGATATTCGCCTGTCAACGGGATCGAGCTTGCGCAGGAACGTGCGAGCATCGTGCTGTATGCGATGGTCGAAACCAACGTCATCACGGCCGCGCAGCGCGAAGATGCGTTGCGCACCCGGCCCAAGCTTGCAACGAGTGCAGAGACGCAAGGCAATCAGTACTTCGTCGATTGGGTTATGGAGCGGCTGCCGGGATTGGTCGGGCGGCCGAATGTCGATCTGGTCGTGCAGACGACGCTCGATCTCGAGATGCAGCGTTTGGCGGAAGATGCGGTGCTTAAGACGTTGCGCACGAAGGCGCGGCCTACCGTGCAAGGCGCTCTAATCGCGATGACGACGGATGGCGCCGTCAAAGCGATGGTTGGCGGACGCTCGTACGTAAGCTCGGAATTCAACCGGGCGACGCAAGCGAAGCGTCAACCCGGGTCGGCGTTCAAGCCGTTCGTGTTTTTGGCGGCGCTAGAGGCGGGGCGGACGCCGGCAACGAAAGTGGTCGACGCGCCGGTGACCTATCGGGGTTGGACGCCAGCCAATTTCTCGCAAAAGACCGAGGGCGAGATGACGATGGCCGATGCGTTATCGCGGTCGGTCAACACGGTCGCCGTGAAGCTCTGCTTGGAAGTCGGCCCCGAAACGGTCGCTCGCGTTGCGCGGCGGATGGGCATCGTTTCGGATTTGGCGCCTGTGCCGTCTTTGGCGCTTGGGACCTCCGAAGTGACGCTTTCCGAACTCGTGAGCGCGTACGTCCCGTTTGCATCTGGCGGACGCAAAGCGATTGCGCATGGCGTCAAGCGCGTGGCGACGATTAAGGGCGACGTTCTCTACGAGCGCTCAGGTTCGGGTCTGGGCAATGCCGTCTCTGCCGATGCAGCGGGCGCGATGAACCGGATGCTGATGAAGGCGATCCACGAGGGCACCGGTAAGGCGGCGGCGCTGCAATTGCATCCGTCGGCTGGCAAGACCGGGACGTCGCAAGACTTCAAGGATGCCTGGTTCGTCGGCTATACGCGTCAGGTCGTTGCCGGCGTTTGGACGGGCAACGACGCGAACCGTCCGATGGACAAAGAACATCGCGGCGGCACGTTGCCGGCGCTGATTTGGAAAGCGTTTATGGAAAACGCGATGGCGGGTGAGCCCATCATACCGCTGCCGGGCAGCGACGTCGTGGACGAGCCCGCGGAAGACCAAGGGTCGGCGTTCGACGATCTGCTTGCCGGCCTCTTCGAAGACAAGCGGGACTAGGACGCGCGGCGGCGCTTCGGGCGCTGCGCGCTGTAGCGGTGGAGTTCGGTGCCGTTCTCACGCAGCCAGGCCTGTGCGGCTTCAGCCTCATTCTCGCCAACCAGGCGATCGACCAGGCGCCAGAAGCGCGTGCCGTGGTTCATTTCCCGCAAGTGCGCCACTTCATGCGCGACCACGTAGTTCAGCACGGCGTTCGGCGCCATGATCAGGCGCCAAGAGAGCGAGATCGCACCGGTCGTGGAGCACGAGCCCCAACGGCTTGCGGCGTCACGAAACGTGATGCGCGTTGCCTCGACGCCCAGTTCGGCTGTTAGCGCGGTGACGCGACGCGTGATGTGGGTCCGGGCTTGGCGTTTCAGCCAATCTTCGACGCGGCGCGGGGCGTGCTCACGCCGGCCTGAGATGCGGATCGTCGGGCGCTGCGCATCGTTGTCGACCCAAACGCCGCCGCGTTCGGTGCTGAGGCGCAGCCGATGAAGCGTTCCTTTGAAGAGAACCGTGTCGCCGGGTTCCAGGTAGACGGGCTCCGGCACCTTGGCGAGGCGGCCGGCGATCCAGTCCCCTTCCTGGCGGGCGAAGTCGAGCGCCTTGTGGACCGAGCGTTCGCTGGGGGCGACGACTGCGACTTCACCGGTCGACGGGTGCACTTTGACGATGAGGCGGCGCGCGCGCGGGTTCAGACGTACCTTCACGGGTACGGACCTGCCGCCGATCTTCAACGTTTCGTCCCGCGAACGCCTTTTCACCGCTTAGACCCCTCGCTCGAAACTCGCTACACTGCCCACAGACACCTCACCCTCAACCCAGCATCAGCCCATGACGGATCGACCGCGTTTTCACTTGGCCTTTCCCGTTCACGACCTGCACGGGGCGCGCGCCTTTTACGGCGGTGTGCTCGGTTGTCCGGAAGGTCGATCCAGCGACGAATGGGTCGATTTCGACTTCTTCGGGCACCAGATCGTCGCTCATTTGACCCCCTCCCAACCCGCATTGGAAGGGCTAAACGAGGTTGATGGAAAAGAAGTTCCCGTGAGGCACTTCGGTGTCATCGTAACCCCTTCAAAATTCAAGGAAATCGCCGAAAACCTAAGGGTTGCAGGCGCACGATTTTTGATCGAGCCCGTAACCCGATTTCAGGGGCTTCCCGGTGAGCAATTAACGCTGTTCGTGGCCGACCCGTCGGGCAATGCCCTGGAGTTCAAAGCCTTCGCCGACGACCGCATGGTCTTTGCAAAGGATTAACGGGCGAGCCGTCTGTTAATACCACGTTAGGGTTAAGAAAGAGTTAGCCCAAGGTGGCCTTCGAGAGCTGCGATCGCGGGGGCTGCCGTTTCGACTTTTATCGTCGTCATGCCCATCTCGCGGGCAGGCTTTAGATTGATCCCGAGGTCGTCGAGATAGATGCAGCGCTGCGGCTCGACGGCGAGTGCATCGGTCATCATGCGGTAGATGCGCGGGTCGGGTTTGCGGATGCCGACTTTCGAAGATTCGACGATGTGCCGAAATAGGCCCATCGCTTCGTCGACCGCGCGGTTGTTCCACATGCCGCCATGCTTGTTGTCCGATTTGACGTTGTTCGTGATGCAGCCTGTCTTAAAGCGTGCCGAGATGCGGCGGAGTGCTTCGAGCATCGACGGGCGGATGGCGCCAGCCAAGCAGGCGATGACGTCGCGGCCGCCGAGTTCGAAGCCTTGCGCACGGGCTTCTTCGGCGAACGCTGCATCGAACGCATCCGGGTTGATTTCGGCGCGTTCGAACTTCGCCCAGGCATTGTCATGCGGGTTTGTCGCGTTGATCCGGCGGATCAAATCTTTGGGCAGGCCACGCGCGGACTCCAGCTTATTGAAGGCCTCGAACGGGCTCTCGGTGATGACGCCGCCGAAGTCGAAAATCACTGCCTCAAACATCGCTTTTTCCGCTGTTCATGAGCGTTGGACATAGCATCTTGCGGCCCTATGTCCCTTGTGAAAAGTTCGGCGCGGACGCCTATTCTCCAGCCTGTCTCGTTCTTCAAGGAATCCTTCATGCCAGAGGCCCGTTCGAAACGGCCGATGTCGCCGCATCTGCAAATCTACAAGTGGCCGGTCACGATGGGTACGTCGATCCTGCATCGCGTCACCGGTGTGGGTTTGGCGATCGGGACGCTCTTGCTCGCGTGGTGGTTGGTCGCGGCGTCGCTTGGGCCGGATGCCTATGCCGTGTTCGAGACGGCGGCCTTCCATTGGTTTGGGCGGATCGTGTTGTTCGGGTTCACACTTGCGCTCGTCTATCACGCCTTGAACGGCGTGCGGCACTTGGTTTGGGACTTCGGTTACGGGTTCAAGGTCGATACCGCGAACATGTCCGGACTGATCACCTATGGCGCGACGTTGGTGCTGACGTTGGTCGTGTGGATCGCAGCCTATGATTCCATGGGGGCGTTCTGATGAGCATCCAAACGCCTCTCGGCCGCGTGCGCGGCCTTGGTTCCGCGAAGAGCGGTACCGAGCATTTCTGGCATCAACGTCTCACGGCAGCCGCGCTGTTGCCGCTTACATTTTGGTTCGTGTGGATCGTCGCGCGCTTTGCCGGGGCGCCGCATGCGGATGTGGTGGCTGCGCTTGGGCATCCGATGAACGCGGCACTGATGCTGCTGTTCGTCGTTGCGGGCCTCTATCATATGGCGCTTGGTTTGCGCGTCGTGGTGGAGGACTACATCACGGCAAAGGGCACCAAGTTCGCGTTGCTTTTCCTGGTCAATTTTGCGGCGTTTGCGATCGCGATGGTTTCAGCGGTTGCCGTGCTGCGTATCGCTATTAGGTTCTAATCGATGGGTTCCTATCCGATCACCGATCACACGTTCGATGTCGTTGTCGTTGGCGCCGGCGGCGCGGGGTTGCGCGCGACGCTCGAGGCGGCGCGGCACGGGCTCAAAGTTGCCAACATCACAAAGGTGTTTCCGACGCGCAGCCACACCGTGGCGGCGCAGGGCGGCATCTCGGCGGCGCTCGGCAACATGGAGCCCGACGATTGGCGCTGGCATATGTACGACACCGTGAAGGGGTCGGACTGGCTCGGTGATCAAGACGCGATCGAGTATCTCTGCCTGAACGCGCCGGAAGCGGTTTACGAGCTTGAGCATTTCGGCGTGCCGTTCAGCCGCACCGAAGAAGGCAAGATCTATCAGCGCGCGTTCGGCGGCATGACGAAGGACTTCGGCAAGTCGTCGATCCAGCGCACGTGCGCGGCGGCCGACCGCACCGGTCATGCGATGCTGCACACGCTCGATGGGCAGAGCCTGCGGTACGACGCGGAGATCTTCAGCGAGTACTTCGCGGTCGAGCTGA
>CAYXQB010000154.1:0-8038 GCA_964466435.1 uncultured Flavobacteriaceae bacterium
TGCCGGGCGATACGTCGCGCGCGCTGTGGGAGGGGTATCTTCCGTTCGAGAGTTCCGTGCCGCGGGTGGTCAACCCCAAGGCGGGGTTCGTCTACAACGCGAACAACACCCCGTTCTCGGCGACGGCGCTTTCCGAAAATTTGAAGGCGGCCGATTTCTCGCCTAGCCAAGGGATCGAGACGCGCGAGACGAACCGGTGCTTGCGGTTGTTCGAGCTACTCGACGCCGATACGTCGATCACGCGCGAAGAGTTCGCCGCGATCAAGTACGACAAGCGGTACTCGACGCGATCGGAGCTGGCGAAGCTGATTGCGCGGATCAAGACGATGGACTTCTCGAAGGAAGCGGACGCGGTGGACTTGCAAAAGGTGCAGGCGCTGCTTGCTTCGTACGATCTTTCGACGGATGCGGCGAACCGCGGGGCGGCGCTTGCGATCATGGTGGGCCTGCCCGTCGTCGTGCCGACCTTTCAGGGCAAGCCCGAAGGCGACATTCCGGCCGCGATGCGCGCCGCCATCGCGACGCTGACGGAGCACTATGGGCGGCTCGATCCGGCATGGGGCGAGGTCAACCGCTTCCGGCGGGGAAAGATCGACGCGCCTGCGAGCGGCGGGCCGGACGTGCTGCGCGACTTTGAGTCCGACATCGTGCCGCAAGCCGACGGCAAGTTCGAAGCGCGCAAGGGCGACACGCTCTACTACTTCGTCGAATGGGACAAAGCGGGCCGCGTGAGTGCCACGGGCATTCACCAGTTCGGCTCGGCGACGCTGGACGAGGCGTCGCCGCATTACGCGGACCAGGCCGAGATATTCTTGAAGGAAAGCGTCAAGCCGATTTGGCTGGATGAGGCGGAGCTCAAGAAGAACTTGAAGCGCGCGTACCGGCCCGGGCGGTGAAGCTACGTGCCGGTGCCGTCCGGGGCTGCGAACGGCGCGCGGAAGGTGAACGCTTCTGGCGTGGGGCCGTTTGCCGCTAGTGCTGCGAGCTTGGCCAGGCCTTCATCCACCGTCGGGCGATGGCCTGCCCGAACCCACCAGAGCGCGAGCGCCGGTTCTATCGGCTCGAACCACTCGCGCCGCCGCCGCATCACGGCAACGTGGTCGGTTTGGCGGTAGGCGAAGCCGCGAGCGCCGCAATGTCACGCCACACCGACATGTTGACGACGAGACGTGTATCGCCTGGCACCGCTTCGATGTCGGTCGCATTGTTGGCGTCGCCCTTAAGCCGCCACACGAAGCCGGGCGAGGCTTCGGCCTGCGCGTTCACCGCATCGAGCGCGGCCATGAACGGTGCGTTCGTGGGGTGCTCCTTGGGTAACATGAAGCGCGCAATGTTGATCTGCGCGAGTTCGCGCGTGCTCATGGGGTTATCCGGGCGCCGGCAGAGTTAGTGGTCGTGCTCGTCGTGGCCTTCGTGCGCACCTTCGACGTAGAGGTCGAATTCCATCGACTTGCCGTCGGCGAACTCGATCTTGAAGGGGACCATGTCCTCTTCGACCAGCGGCTTTTTCAGGCCGATCAGCATGACGTGGCGGTCTTTGACCAACTTCAATGTCTCGCCCGGTGCGACCGTGAGCGGCAACTCGACGGGGCGCATGCGCATGACGTCGCCGGTCATGGTGACCGTGTGAACTTCGACCTTCTCGGCGGCCGTTGACGAGAGCGCTTTGATCTCG
Source organism: uncultured Flavobacteriaceae bacterium (assembly GCA_964466435.1). Classification (GTDB taxonomy): domain Bacteria; phylum Pseudomonadota; class Alphaproteobacteria; order Micropepsales; family Micropepsaceae; genus SZUA-430. The sequence continues at coordinate 1,676 of CAYXQB010000154.1, forward strand.
AGCGGCTCCTTCCCGTTGTTCACGATTTCCATGTAGGCGGCACCGGTCTTCGCGCCCGCGGGCGTGGGGGCTGCGCGCGGGTGCTCGATCTTGATCGCGCCTTCCTTGACTTCGTGCGCTATGGCCGCGCCTGCAAGAGCCAACACCGCCACCGCACTCAAGACCAATCGCATGCCCACTCTCTCCAACGCGCACGCGGGCCCCAAAAGCGGGACCCGCGCGGGTAGATATAGGGCGGACCAAGCGGTTCGGCTAGGCGGCTTTAGACCAGGTCCTTCAGCAAGATGTTGATCGTCAGGCGCTCGGCGCCGCGGACGACCTCCAGGATCATGTTCGTGCCGGGTGGCGCTTTTTTGAGCAGGCGCAGGTCGGGGAGAGAGCGCTCGGTGATCGCGCGCTTGCCGTTTACAGCGAGGATGCGGTCGCCGGCTTTGAGGCCTGCTTGGTCGGCAGGGCCGCCCTTCGTCACGTCGATGACGAGAAAAGCGTCTCGGTCCGCATTGGCCCAGAAACCGGCCCGGTCATGGACGTCGCGCTCGCCATAGTTCTTGTTCTTCTCGAAGAACAGCTGGTGCCTCGAATAGTCCCAAACGATGTTGAACTTCTTCAAGATGCCCGCGCCGACGTTGCCGGCGACATAGGTGTCGGCATGCGCCCCACCCTTTTGCGTGCTGAGTTCGACGACCGGGGCATCGACGGCGGCGGCGCCCATCGCGAACGTCCTGCCGCGCACGAGCCAGCCGCGGGACGGGCCGCCGACGCCCCAACCGGTCACGGCGGCGACTTGCGGGCGATAGCGCGCGACGAGGTTGTTCTTCTCGACGAACGGCGTCGAGAGCGTGAGCGTATTGCGCGCGCCAGTGTCGAGCGTGAACTGACCTGGGACGCCATCGATCGTGCCGGCGACTTCGGGGATGCGGTCGTTTAGTTTCATCTCTACGCGCGTGCCGGAACCGCTGTAGGCGAAGCCTTCAGGCTCGATCAAAGTGACGCGCGAATTCTCGTAGTCGGTCACGACGACGAATCGCTTGAATATCTCGTAGCCGACGATGCCGGTGATGGCCACGCCTTCGACGTCGCTGAAGGATTCGAGCGGCAGCACCACGAAGCGTTGGTGGTCGAGGAACGCACCACCGATGTCCATCCGATTGATGGTGGTCAGGCTTGCCTCCACGGACTTCTCGCCGACGCCGCGGGCTTGCAGCTTGCCTTCGGAGGTGAGGCCGAGTTCGCGCGCAACTGTCGGTGTGATGACGTTCATACCGCCGGTGTCGAACAACAACTCGTAAGGGCGGCCGTTCAGGCGCACTTGCAGATAGATGTGGTTGTTGACGAGGCGGAAGGGGAACGTTGCGCTTTTGCCGCTCGCGAAGCCGTAGTCGCGTTTTGGAGCTGCGGGTGGCGCAAAAGCCGATTGCGAACCTTCGTCTTCGAACGCAACGCTCTCAATCTTGACGATCGAGTCCGCTTTCGGGTCGCCGTTCGTTGACCGCGCGGCGAAGGGCAGTTTGCGGCCTTGGATGCTGCGGTAGTCGGACAGGTACGTCGTGCGGAGTTCGCGCGCATTGCGCTCGGCCACGCGGTCGATCATGAACGTTTGCGCGTCGATCCAGAGTTCGAACGGGCGGCCGCCTTCCGGCGAGATCTTGACGACGTGGAGTTTGCGGCCAGCGTCGGCCGTGTCGCCGCCATACGCGACAGTCGCCTTCGCGCGGTCCGGGTACCAGAACGCACGGGCGCGCCGGTAGGCTTCGTTGACGGCTCCTTGGCGTTGATCGTCCGCCCCTTGGATGGCAACTTGGCCTGAGGAGTCCTGCTCCCACACCGTTTTGCCGTCATAGCCGGACGCACCCGTGAAAGCGCCAAGCTTGTAGTTGTCCGAATAGGCGCCCGTGCGCGCATCTTCGAAGCTTTCGGCGGGGCCTTTAAGGCCCATGGTCTCGACGTGCATCTTCGTGCGGATGAATCGGACGCTGTCCCAAGCGTTGCCGCCCGCGGCCTGCTTCGCGCGCGCGAGTATCTCTGCCGCCCGCGGATCAGGCCCCGCGCCGGGGGCCGCCATGACGGCCACGGGGCCGGTCAATACAACGAACACAAAAGCCAAAAATGTGCGCATGGGGATGCCTTCGCTCTTTGCAAACATCTTGCTAGTAGCTAATACTACTACTATGAAGAATCAAGCGGCGGCGGCGCTCACATTTTTGGGGTTCTCGGAGATCGAGGCCCTGATCTACACGTTCCTGCTGCAGGAGAGCCCTGCAACGGGCTATCGGGTGAGCCATGCGATCGGAAAGCCTACGGCCAACACCTACAAGGCGATCGCGGCGCTTGCCCTGCGCGGCGCGATCATCATCGACGATAGCGACAACCGGCTGTGCCGCGCGGTGCCGCCGGGGGAACTGCTCGAGCGACTGGGGCGCGCGTTCGACACGCACAAGAAGACGGCCGCGGACGAACTTGCGAAGATCAAGCAAGCTGCGGGCGACGACCGCGTCTATTACCTCACCTCAGTCGAACAGGTGATCGAGCGGGCCCGGGCAATGCTGGCGCAAGCGAAGCAAGCGGCGTTGCTCGATCTCTTTCCGAAATGCGCCCCCTTCTTGAGCGGCGATCTTGAGGCTGCCGTGCGGCGCGGGGTGAAGGTTGCGGCGCGGTGCTATGTGCCCACCGCGCTCAAAGGCGTCACGATTTTGACGGCGCCAAACAGCGAGCATGTGCTTGCCACGTGGCCCGGGCAACAGCTGAGCGTTGCCATCGACGGCGATCAGTTCCTGCATGCTTTGCTATCGCAAGACGTGTCCGGCGTGCATCAAGCACTCTGGAGCAACAGCACGCTCATGTCGTGCCTGCAATACAACGCGCTCTACGGCGAGATCCTGTTGACCGAGGCGGAGCCCGCGAGGCGGGGCCCGACAACTGCACTGGGAGCGCTCAGCCTCACACAGCTTAAGCCACTAGGCTTCCGCAAGCTGAACGAGCGATACGGCGAGGCGGCGCCGAAGCGCCGGCGCAGTTAGCGCGGGCTTGTCTCCGCGCGGGCAATCGGGTCATCTGCCCCCAACTTGAGGGAGAGAACGATGCGGCGCGATCAGGCGACACCGGCGGGGACCGTCACCCGGTTTTGGATCGAAAGCGAGGTCCTGCGTTCGAACATGCTGGGCGATCCGGCGCGGCGGATAATCGACGTCTATGTGCCCCGCGGGCATACCGGGCAAGGATTGCCGCTGCTCGTCGATGTGGTGGGTTTCACGGCCGGAGGCCCTGCGCACACGAACTGGAAGAACTTCGGCGAGAATTTGCCCGAGCGGCTGGACCGGTTGATCGCTTCGGGAGCGATGCCGCCTGTGGTTTGCGCCCTGCCCGATTGCTTCACGAAGCTCGGTGGAAACCAATACATCAACTCGGTCGCGATGGGGCGGTGGGACGATTTCCTGCTGCAAGAGGCGGTGCCGTTTGTTGAGGGAACCTTTGGCTGCGGCGGCAAGGGCAAGCGCGGCATCTTCGGCAAGAGTTCCGGCGGGTACGGCGCGATGGTGCATGCGTTGCTGCATCCGGACTTTTGGAGCGGGGCCGCATCGCATTCCGGGGACATGGGGCATGAGCTTTGCCATCTGCCAGAGTTTCCGGGTGTGCTGCGCGCGTTGAAACCCTTCAACAACGACATCAAGGCGTGGCTCGACGCCTTCTATGCGCAAAAGAAAACGAAGGACAAGGACATCCACACACTGATGATGTTTGCGATGTGCGCGTCGTACGATCCCGATCCAAGCGCGTATTGGGGCGTGAGGTTGCCGGTCGACGGGTACACCTGCGAGGTCATCCCGGAGCGGTGGGCGAACTTCATGAAATGGGATCCGCTTGTCATGGCGGAGACGATGGGGGCGGGGTTGAAGAAGCTGAAGGCGCTCTACATCGATTGCGGGGATGTGGATCAGTACAACCTGGTGTACGGGGCGCGGCGGATGCATAGGCTGCTCACCACGCAAGGCGTGCCGCACACGTATGAGGAGTTTCCCGACGACCACTCGTCCGTGGACTACCGGATGGATGTGAGCCTCCCGATCTTGGCCAAGGCGCTTGGCGGTTAACGTATGGGCGCTGGCCCGCGCCCGTGGACCATGACAAACTAGAGAAAACGTATAGGGATGGGATGCGGATCAGGGCGGCGATATTGGGCGGCGGATCTTGGGGGACGACGGTTGCGTCGCTCGTCGCCAAGAACGTGCCTGCAACGATTTGGGCGCGCTCGACCGAGACGGTCGACGAGATCAACACCAAGCATACGAACGAGCGCTACCTGCCGGGTGCGCGGCTGACGCCCGCGTTGCGGGCGACGACATCGATCGAAGAAGCCGTGCGCAGCGCGGATGTCGTCGTGATGGGTGTGCCCTCTCAGGCGATGCGCGACACGGTCAAAGAGGTCGGAAAGCATATTCGCGCGTGGGTGCCGGTGATCAGCCTGTCCAAGGGGCTTGAGCTGGGCACGAAGCTGCGCATGACGCAGGTGATCGAACAAGAGCTGCCGGGGCATCCGGCGGGCGTGCTCTCCGGACCCAATCTCGCGCGCGAGGTGATGTCGGGCTACGCGGCGGCGAGCGTGATCGCGATGGAAGACGAGGTCATCGTTCAGGAACTGCAGGCGATCTTCAAGACGGGGCTGTTTCGCGTCTACACGAATACCGACGTTGCCGGGTGCGAGCTTGGCGGCGCGCTGAAGAACGTGATGGCGATCGCGACCGGCATGGGCGACGGCGCGGGTGCCGGCGAGAATACGCGTTCGGCCGTCATATCGCGCGCGCTGAACGAGATCACGCGGCTGGGCGTTCGGATGGGCGGCAAGACCGAGACGTTTGCCGGGCTTGCCGGCATTGGCGATTTGATCGCGACGTGCACGAGTCCGCAGAGCCGCAACCGCACCGTCGGCTTCGAGCTCGGCAAAGGGCGCAAGATTGCAGAGATACTTTCAGGCATGCGGCAAGTGGCAGAGGGCGTGAAGTCGGCAAAGACGGTGCTGCAGCTCGGCGAAGAGTACGAGTGCGAGATGCCGATCGCGACGGAAGTGAACGGCGTCGTCAACGACGGACGCACGGCGCAGGAGGCTTTCCGCGGACTGCTGAAGCGCGCCGCCGGTGCGGAAGCGGATCCGGGATGAACGAGACGGTTTCAGCTTCGAATGTGACGGGTGAGCCCCTGCCCCAGTGGCCAGCGGCCGAGGGCAAGCGCGTCGTCTTCATCACCGACTGCAAAACAGCGACCGAACGCGAGATCGTCGAACGCTGGGTGACGCAATCCCGGCCGCAGGGCACGAACGCGGATCAGGTGGCTTTCCTTGCGATCCCCGCGAAGTTCGACGACATGCGGCCGTTCGTGGAGCGCATCGCCACACTGGTGAACGAAGCGCCCGACACGCTGCTTGCGCCGGTGCGGATCGCGTGGCTTCCGCGGGAGCACAAAGGCGAGCGCTCGGCGCGCCTGTCCGACCTCATCATGCTGCGCGACCCGCGCAAGCCGACCGAGAAGGAACAGAAGCGGGTCGTTCAGATCGAGCCCGACCGTTGCCGCGTCGTCGCCGCGCAACCGGCGAGCGTCGCCGAGCTTGATGCGCGCGCGAAGGCGACGGGCGATGCGGATTCGAGCGACGGCCAGGCCTTCGCCGAGTTCGTCACCCGCCAAGCGCGGCTTGCGCTCGAGCGGGCCGAGTACCGGCTGATCGGGCGGCGCTACAAGTTGCCGAGGCTTGTCGCCGAGCAGATCGCAGCGTCACGGCGATTCCGCGAGGGCGTGAACGAGGTCGCGGCCAAACTGCATCGCTCCAGCGACTCGGTGATGAAAGAGGCGTTGAAATATCTGCACGAACTCCGGACCGCGCACAGCCCGTTCTGGGTCGACGTTATGATGCACATTGCGCGCGGGCTGTTTTCGCGCGGCTACGGCGCACAGGTGGACTACGACCAGGCGCAGATCGAGCGGACGCGCGCCGCGCTGGAGCGCGCGCCGGGGATCATTCTGCCCAGCCACAAGTCGAACCTCGATTCCGCGGTGACGTCCGTGGCGTTTGCGGACAATCGGCTCGCGACGCCGACGACGTTCGGCGGCATCAACATGGCGTTCTGGCCGATGGGTACGATCGCGCGCAAAGCGGGGCGCGTGTTCATCCGGCGCGACGTGAAGAACAACCCCGTCTACAAATTCGTGCTGCGCGAGTACCTGGGCTATCTCGTCGAGAAGCGCTTCAGTTTGGAGTGGTACATCGAGGGCGGCCGTTCGCGCACCGGCAAATTGTTGCCGCCGAAGCTCGGGCTTCTCACCTATCTCGTCTCGGCCTATCGCGAGGGCCGTGTCGAAGACCTGATGTTGATGCCG
>CAYXQB010000155.1:0-8007 GCA_964466435.1 uncultured Flavobacteriaceae bacterium
CGCAAACGCGCATGCCGTCAGTAACATCAGCTTCTTCGTCACTGCATTTCCTCCAAAACTCATTTTTTAAACGAGAACGCCCCGGGATTTGTCCCGGGGCGTGTGCTGCGTGTCGCTTAGAACGTGTAGCTCGCGCTCACCGAAGCGAAGTCCTTGTCGCGGCTCTTGTTGTTCACGTGGCCGCTGAAGAAGTTGGAGTAGTTCACGCCGACGCGGAAGTTGTTGTTCAGCGTACCCGACACACCGACGTTGATCGCTTGGCGATCTTCGAGGAAGTTCGAGTACGGCGCAGCGGTCGTACCTTCCATATCCCAGCTGTAGACGATCGTCGGCGCAACCACGAAGCCCGTGTCCATGAAGTTGTTGTATTCCATGCGGAGCAACAGCACGAGACCGGCTGAGAAGTCGTCCGGACGGCAGTCGCGGCTGAGCTTCTTGTCGAGGCCCAAAGCGCCGGCGAGCGGCAGATCGGTACCCTGGCAACCCGTGTTCGCGTACTGCGTGACCGAGTCCTTGAAGCGACCGCCCACGACGCCCGCAGGACGCGTCGGCAGATTGTCGACCCACGTCTCTTCAACGCCCGGCACGTAGACCATGCCGACTTCCGTCACGAGTACGCCGAGGTCGGCGCCGAGAGCATCCACGAACCAGTCAGAGCCTGTGAATGTCGCGGTGGTGCCGACTTGGGCCGTGAACATTTCGTTATGCATGACGCCGCTCTGGAAGCGGTCGCCCGCCCCGCAAACCGCCCTCTGGCCTTCACCGTCAGGCTGCGCGCTAGCCTGAAGCGCCCCGCCGGCACCAGCGTAGAGTTGGTGGAACGTACAACCGGCGACCAACGCATTGATCGTCAGCGCGTCCGTGTCGACCTGGAACGGTGCTTCCGGACGGTAGCTGACTTCACCCTGGACGCCCCAACCCGCGATCGTCGAGTTGAACGAGAAGCCGAACACCTCGATGTTTTCGGGGTAGCTCAGCAGCAGTTCGCCATCGCCGCCAGCCAGGAGGAACTCGGCGCCGTCAAACGACTGCACCGTCGGTGCAACGCTCAGTCCCGGTACTACCAGACCGGATTGGAAGTAAGTGAGCACGCAGTTCAGCTGCGCGATCGCGAGTTGGTTCTTGAAGCCGTTGGTCGGATTCAGTGCCAAGGTACCACCCGTCAGCGCTGCCACCGCCGCCGCAGCTGTCGGCAACACGTTGCCCGGATCGAGGACGGGCGTGTTGGCCATTTGATTGGCCGCCGTGCCGGCCGTCAGCGGGTTGCCCAGCGGGCCAGGCGTAGTAGCAAGTCCGCCGATCGTCGACGAGGCCGTGAAGACCGACTGGTTGCCCGGCGTGATGGGGTCGGTGTCGAGGATCAAGAGGCCGGCAGCAGCGATCGTACCGATTTGCGCCGGGTTGGTGAGACCGCAACCGGCGTTGTTCAGCTGACGAGACTGGACGCTGCCCGCGACATCCGTGGGAACGATATTGGAAACAAACCCGTTCACGAAGAAGCCGAGGTCGGCCGCCGTGTCCGTCGGGTCGGCCCCGATGTTCACGAACGGAAGGCGGCTGTGGTAGTTCTGGTAGTAGAAGCCGAATTCGGTGCCGCCCAGTTCTTCGGCGAACATCGTCAGCTTGAAGCCGTACTGGCCGCCATCCGACGCTTCGATGTCTTGGCCGCGCTCGAGAACGCCGGTCGAGGACCGTGTAAAGCCGTCGCCGGAAAGGTTCGGCTGGCCGCCGCTGCCGTCGATCTGGCCAAGGCGGAAGCGCTCATGCTCGCCGATCGGGAACGGATTGAGATGGCTGACGAACGCGCTGTCGTTACATTCGACCAAGCCGTTGCCGTCCGGACCGGCCGCGCTGAGCAGCGGGTTGTTGACCAGGCCGTTGAGCTGCACGAATTGCGTACCGGAACCGGCTGCCGCGGTACAGTTGCGGCGGAGGCCAGAGTATGGGCTCGAGGTCAGGAAGCTCACCAGCTCGCCTTGCGAGAAGTTGCCGCCTACACCGGTGCCGTAAGCGACCACGTCGGCGCCCGAGAACGGTGTGCCCGAGGGGTCGATCTCAAACGGCTGCCAGTCGAGTGCGTAGTAACCCGAGAGCGAGATATCGGCCGGCAGGGACACCGAACCGTAAATCGCGTTCACCGGAACGAGAGCCTCTTTGATTTCCGAACCGGGACGGCGGAACGACGCTACGTCGATCGGGTTGAAGACGTTCAGGCCGTTGAGGATGAACGTGCTTTCGCCCCAGTTGATCACTTGCTTACCGGCGCGGAGGTTCACCGGAATGTCGCCGAGCGTGTAATCGGCCGAGATGAAGGCATCGAGAAGTTCGTAGTTGCGGCCTACGTCGCCGAGCGCGTCGTCCGTGAGCTTGGAACGAGCGCCGACATCTTCGTCGTTCATGATCACGTCGTAGAAGCCGACCGCGCGCGCGAAGATTTGGTAGTTATGCCATTTGATCACGAGGTCGTGGTTGGCTTTGACGTTGGCGCCGATCAGATCGCCCTTGTCGAAGTTCAAGCGACCGTCATCGGTCTGCATCGAGCCGTCGTTGTTGTTCTTCGCGTTGCCGGAGTAGGCGTTCGCACCGCCGAACACGCCGCTGAACGGCGCAACGAGAATGCCGTTGCCCAGGTTGACGCCGCCGAGCGCTGCGTTGTTGCGCGGGTCGACCGGGCCACCGTTCGCTTCGGGAAGGAACTGGTTGTTCCTGTCTTCGGTGAGCATCGAGGCGCCCATCGACACGGTCGTGTCGAAGGTGATTTGGACGTCGCCGAATTCGGCTTCTACCGCGTTCGCGGTTCCAACGAGTGCGAATGCCGCCGCAGAACCCAGTAGACCGGCGCGAACGACTTTAAACTTCGACATGATTGTATTTCCCCCTACCAACTACTTTGAATTCACAGCCAAGGACGGAGGAAATGCGGGCAGTTTCATGCCCTTGCCCCCCATCATTAGCTCCCCGCCTTAGGAGCACACGCGGAGGGTGCACAAGTCAACGAAGGAATGGCCAACCAGCCACAGGTTGTACCCAAGTGCGGCAGATTCGACACGGTCCGTGGTGCAAAATATTGCCGAATTTGGCGAGGCTCTGCCTTGGGTTGCGCGATTTCGCGCCGCACTGGTGCCACTTTCTTGGTCACCATGCGTCGGCATGACAACCATGACCGCTTTGGCCCGGATTGCAGGCGTTTTGGCCTGTTTCGTTGTTTTTGGGGGCTGCGATGCTGCGCCAAACCGGCCTGCCGCAGACCAAACTGCGGGGGTCGACCAACCTGCGGGGGTCGTTGCGCGGCTGCCGGACGCGACGCCGAGGGTCAACCGCGATTGGAAGAGCCGCGACCTTGCCGTTGGCCTACGACTCTCGGCGGCCGCCGAGGAACGGGCGACCCACGCCGTCGTTTACGACGCCGCGTATCAGCGCATCCCTTATCCCGGTGGCGACGTCGCGCCCGATCGCGGCGTGTGTTCGGACGAGATCGTGCGCGCCTATCGGTTGCTTGGGATCGACCTGCAGAAGCTCGTCCACGAGGACATGCGCCGCGCATTCGGCGCGTATCCGAAACGCTGGGGCCTAAACGCGCCCGACACGAACATCGATCACAGGCGCGTGCCAAACCTGGCGACTTACTTTGGGCGGCACGGGACGTCGCTGCCAATTTCTCAGAACGGCGACCACTACAAGCCCGGCGATGTGGTGGCGTGGGCGCTTGCCGACGGGCGACCGCATATCGGCATGGTGACGGAAAGGCGCTCCAGCGACGGCAAACGGCCGCTGGTGATGCATAACATCGGCTTCGGGCCGCAGATCGAGGACATGTTGTTCGGGCTCACGATCACCGGGCACTACCGGTATCACCACCAAGCGGGTTCGGCGCGCCCCTCTTAACGAGATAACGCACGGCTTCGGCGAGTGAGCGAGCGTCGACAAGCGCGTCGTGTGCGATGCCTTGCGAGACGGAGCCTACGTGCTTGGCCAGCGCGCCCGACGACACGCCGGCAAGCGCGATGCCAACCTCGACCAACCACTGTCTGAGGTTGACCGCTGTCGTATTCGTCCACAGTTCTGGCTTTCGCAGGCGTTCGGCGTTTGCCGCAATGATGCGGTCGTCGCGACCGTAGCAAAACATCCGCCGAGATCCGACGAAGGACGCGAAGGCCGATGTGCCGGCCGCGAAGTCGACGCCTTCGCCTGCCATGCGTTCGTTCGTGATGCGGGTCAGCGCGACGAAATAATCCGAAAGGATGGGGTTCACGATCGGACGTATCAGAACCGAGAATGAGGCTGTCTCCGCAAGGGTCGTCGCATCTATCCTGACGGCACCGATCTGGACGATCTCGCGAAACTCACCGGGACCTTGCCAGCCGCGCTCCATCGAACCGCGCCAGGCCGTGAACTCGGTATCAAAGACGACCACTTCCTTGGACATCACGATCCAGTTCGCACATGCGAAACGCGCGCGCAAGTGACGCCCCAAAGAGAGCGACGGGCGCCAAATTTTGTGGCTATATCCGCGCCGCTTACAACCGCCGCCGCGCGCCCTGTGCGGCCACCACACTCATCTGGCTGGACAATGACCGCAGCTCTTGAAGCCGACGTGCAAGGGTTACCGCAGTTCGTTCAACACTTCTTCGCAGGCGCCGCGCCCGAAGACCTTGCGACCTTCCCCAAGGACATTCAGTCGGGCATCGCACAGCTGTTCTGGCGGGCGGCAGCGGAGCGCAAGCCAGGCACGACATTCTTGCGCACGCTCACGCCGGAGACCCAGCGTGACGGATTTACGGCACCGTACACGCTCCTCGTCACGATCAACGACGACAAGCCGTTTCTCGTCGATTCGATTTTGAGCGAACTCGGCGAGCGCGGCGTGAAGATCAAAGCCGTGTTCCACCCGATCTTCAAAGTGAAGCGCGACGCGACGGGCTCGTTTCGCAGCTTCGTGTTCGACGGCAACGACGGTGCGCTCGAGAGCATGATTTGCGTTGCGATCGCGCGCGTGGGCACAGGCGATCAGGCCGCCGCTATCGAACGCGGCGTGGGCCAAGTTCTGCGCGACGTTACGGTCGCCGTTTCCGATTGGCGGGCGATGCTCGCCGCGCTCGACGAGTCGGTCGCCGACATCGGGAAAAATCCTCCGCCCGCACCGGCCGAGGAGATCCAGGAGTCACTCGAGTTCCTGCAGTGGCTGAAGCAGAACCACTTCACGTTCTTGGGCGTGCGCGACTATGCGTTCGAGCCCAAGGGCGACGGGCAGTTGACGCCGCTGCCGGAGACGGGGCTTGGGCTCTTGCGCGACCCGGAACGGCGCGTGATCAGGCGAGGCACAGATCGCGCGACCATGACGCCCGAAGTTCGGGCGTTCATGATGCAGCCCTCACCCTTGATCGTGACGAAGTCGCTTGAGAAGTCGCCGGTGCACCGGCGCGTCCAGGAAGACTATATCGGGGTGAAGCGCTTCAAGAACGGCAAACTGATCGGCGAACGGCGGTTCATCGGCCTATTCACCTCGGCCGCCTATCAAGACAGCCCGCGCGACATTCCGTTCCTTCGGCGCAAGGTTGCGAACGTAATGGTGCAGTCGGGGTTTCCGAAGGGGAGCCACAACGCGAAGGCGTTGGCGGTCGTGCTGGCAAACCTGCCCCGCGACGAGCTTTTCCAAGTGTCGGAAGCCGATTTGCTCAAGATGGGGCCGGCGCTTGCTTATCTCGGCGACCGGCCGGACACGAACGTGTTCATCCGCTTCGACACATTCGAACGGTTTGCGTCGGTACATGTTTACTTTCCGGCCGACAAATTTCGCGGCGGTTTGATCCGATCGCTCGGCGCCATTCTGACTGAGACCTTGGGCGGCCAGGTGGCGAGCGCTTATCCGCACACCGAAGAAGGCCAGATGGCGCGCATCCACTTCACCGTCATCTTCTCGGAAGAACGGCCGAAGCCCTACGACCACGCCGACGTCAAGGCGCGGCTCACGCGCGCGGTGCGGCTGTGGAGCGACGACTTCGCCGACGCGCTTGGTCAGTCGATGGCGCCGGAGCAGGCGGACGCGCTGTTTGCCCGCTACTCTGGTGCATTCTCCGAAGCCTATCGCGAGGCGTTCAGCCCCGCGGAGGCCATCCTCGACATCGGCAAAGCCGAGGAGGTGGCGCAGGCGGGCGCAGGAGCCCTGGCGCTGCGTTCGTCCGGCGGCGCCGATCCGATGGATGGGGTGATCCACTTTAAGATCTATCACGCGGGCGGCGTGATCGAGCTTTCCGACTTGCTGCCGGTACTCGAAGATTTCGGTCTGCGGGTGATCGAAGAGGTCAACTATCCGGTCAAACGCGCCGGCACGCAGGTTACAATACACGACCTGAAACTGCGCGGGCAGCTCACGCCGGAACGGGAAGCCGCGATGCAGCTTTTCGAAGAGGCGTTTATGACGGTGTGGCGGGGCGGCGCGGAGAGCGACAAGTTCAACCGCTTGACCTTGCAGGCGGAGCTACCGTGGCGCGACGTCGCGATGTTGCGGGCGCTTGCCAAATACCTGCGGCAAGCGGCGTTCGGGGCCAGCCAAGCGTTGATTGAAGAAGCGTTGGGGCGCAATCCGCGCATTGCAGCCGCACTCGTGCGTCTGTTCAAGGCGCGGTTCGAATTGGAGGTCGATGACCGCTCGGCGCTTGAGGCCAAGGCCAACCGCGAGATCGACGAGGCGCTGGCCAAGGTGCCGAGCCTCGACGACGACCGGATCGTCCGCCGGTTCCGGAACGTCATTCAATCGATGCTTCGGACCAATTTCTTCCAGAGGAACAAGCCGTCGATCGCCTTCAAAGTCGACTCATCGAGAATCGAGGATTTGCCGCTGCCACGGCCGATGGTCGAGATATTCGTCTACTCGCCCGATGTCGAGGGCGTGCACTTGCGCTTCGGCAAAGTTGCGCGCGGCGGCCTTCGTTGGTCGGACCGGCGCGAAGACTTCCGCACCGAGGTTTTGGGCCTCGTCAAAGCGCAGCAAGTGAAGAACGCCGTCATCGTGCCTGTCGGTTCGAAGGGCGGGTTCTATCCGAAGAAGCTGCCGCCTTCTTCGAACCGCGAAGCTTGGCTTGCAGGCGGGATCGCTGCTTACAAGACGTTCGTCGCATCGCTGCTCGACATGACCGACAACATCGCAGCCGACGGCAAGATCGTGCCGCCCAAGGACGTCGTGCGGCACGACGCGGACGACCCTTATCTCGTCGTCGCGGCCGACAAGGGGACGGCGACGTTTTCCGACATCGCGAACGGGATCTCGAAAGAGTACGGGTTCTGGCTTGCCGACGCGTTCGCGAGCGGCGGCTCGGTCGGTTACGACCACAAGAAGATGGGCATCACGGCCAAGGGTGCGTGGGAAGCGGTCAAACGGCACTTCCGCGAGATCGGCACCGACATCCAGACATCGCCGTTCACGGTGGTTGGCGTCGGCGACCTGTCGGGCGACGTGTTCGGCAACGGGATGCTTCTCTCCCAAGCGACGAAGCTCGTCGCCGCGTTCGACCACAGGGACATCTTTCTCGACCCGAATCCCGATCCTGCGGTCGGCTGGGCGGAGCGCAGGCGCATCTTCGACCTGCCGCGCTCGTCGTGGGCGGACTACGACCAGTCAAAGATCTCCAAAGGCGGCGGCGTCTATTCGCGGTCGATGAAAAAAATTCCGCTGTCGCCCGAAGTCAAGGCGCTGACCGGGCTCACCGCCGACCAAGCGGAGCCTGCGGAGCTGATGCGGGCGTTGCTGAAAGCGCCGGTCGATCTCTTGTGGTTCGGCGGCATCGGCACATTCGTCAAATCGTCGGCCGAAACGAACGCCGATGCGGGAGACAAGGCGAACGATGCGCTGCGCATCGACGGACGCGACATCAAGGCGAAGGTTATCGGCGAGGGCGCAAATCTCGGCTGCACGCAGGCGGGACGCATCGAGTATGCGAAGACCGGTGGGCGGCTTAACACGGATGCGATCGACAATTCGGCTGGCGTCGATACGTCCGACCACGAGGT
>CAYXQB010000156.1:0-7991 GCA_964466435.1 uncultured Flavobacteriaceae bacterium
GCCCAAGAACAAGAACGAGCCTATCGGGCGGTTCGGGTCTTGCAGGCCGGCCCGCGCGCGGCGCACGGCGGCGGAGACAGCGTGCACCGCTTCTTCCTGGCCGACGACGCGGGCGCCCAGGGATTTCTCCATCGTGAGCAGTTTTTCGCGTTCGCCTTCGAGCATCTTGTCGACCGGGATGCCGGTCCAGCGCGAGATGACCTGCGCAATGTGCTCCTCCGTCACCGCTTCGGTGACGAGCTGCGTCGCTTGGCTTTCCTCGATCTTTTTCAGGTCCTTCTCGAGCGTCGGGATCACGCCGTAGGCGATCTCGCCTGCTTTCGCGAGGTCGCCCTTGCGCTGCGCGAGTTCGAGGTCGTGGCGCGCCTTCTCGAGTTTTTCTTTGATCGCCTGCGCCTGGCCGAGCTTGGCCTTCTCCTGCTTCCAGCGGCTGGTGAGCGAGGACGATTTCTCTTCGAGGTCGGCGAGTTCCTTCTCAAGCTTCTTCAGGCGGTCCTTCGAGGCGCCGTCGGTTTCCTTCTTCAGCGCCTCGCGCTCGATCTTGAGCTGCATCACGCGGCGGTCGAGTTCGTCGAGTTCTTCGGGCTTCGAGTCCACCTGCATGCGCAGGCGGCTCGCCGACTCGTCAACGAGGTCGATCGCCTTATCCGGCAGGAAGCGGTCGGTGATGTAGCGGTTCGAGAGTTGAGCCGCGGCGACGATCGCGGAGTCCGTGATGCGCACGCCGTGGTGCAGTTCGTATTTCTCCTTCAAGCCGCGCAGGATCGAGATCGTGTCTTCGACGGTCGGTTCGCTGACGAAGACGGACTGGAAGCGGCGGGCGAGAGCCGCGTCTTTCTCCACGTGCTTTCTGTATTCGTCGAGCGTGGTGGCGCCGACACAGTGCAATTCGCCGCGGGCGAGCGCGGGTTTGAGCAGGTTCGAGGCGTCCATCGCGCCTTCGGCTTTGCCGGCGCCGACGAGCGTGTGCATTTCGTCGATGAAGAGGATGATCGAGCCTGCGGCGGCGGTCACTTCGGTCAAGACCGACTTCAGACGCTCTTCGAACTCGCCGCGGTACTTCGCGCCGGCGATCAGCGAGCCCATGTCGAGCGCCATCAGCTTCTTGTCTTTCAGCGATTCCGGCACGTCGCCGTTGACGATGCGCAGCGCCAGACCTTCGACGATCGCGGTCTTGCCGACGCCCGGTTCGCCGATGAGGACGGGGTTGTTCTTCGTGCGGCGCGAGAGCACCTGGATCGTGCGGCGGATTTCCTCGTCGCGGCCGATGACGGGGTCGAGCTTGCCGGCGCGCGCCGCTTCGGTCAGGTCGCGGGCGAATTTTTTCAGCGCGTCGTAGCCTTGTTCGGCGGAGGCGGTGTCGGCGGTGCGGCCCTTGCGCAGGTCGTTGATCGCTTCGTTCAGCTTCTGCGGGGTTACGCCGCCAGCTTTCAGAATGCGCGCGCTTTCCGGCGCGGTGCCCATGGCGAGCGCGAGCAAGATGCGTTCGACGGTGACGAAGCTGTCGCCAGCTTTCTTGGCGATCTGTTCGGCTTCGTCGAGGACGCGCGCGAATTCCGGCGAGGCGTAGACCTGACCGGCGCCGGAGCCTTCGACGCGGGGATGTTTGGCGAGAGCGGCTTCCGTTTGCTCGAGCGCGAGCCCAGGATTGCCGCCGGCGCGTTTGATGAGGCCCGCAGCGAGACCTTCCTCGTCGTCGAGCAGGACTTTGAGCAGATGCTCCGGCGTCACGCGCTGGTGGCCTGTGCGTTGGGCGAGGCCTTGCGCGTTTTGGAGGAATGCTCGGCTGCGTTCGGTGAATTTTTCGGGGTCCATATTCGGGTCTCTTAGTTCATCGCATTTCTTGCCCCTCTCCCTGCCCGAGGTGGGAAGGGCGAGGCGTGGATTCGCGCGTTGCTCATTATCATGGCCAGGCTTGGGTCGATCACCCAGCGGCCGCGCACAGGCGCGGGAGAGAGACAGTTGCGTTCCGCTTGCGCGGCCCCCGCTTTGCCGTCTCTCGCGCGCACGAAAGCGTTCTCGTTTCCGCGCGCACCGGATGACCGACCCAGGCCCGGCCATGATGGTCGTTGGGGTCGTCGTGAGAATGCATTTGGGGAGCGTTTTTTCGCTTGCAAGGGCTTGATGTGCGGCGCGTTCGACCGGGGGTTGCGGCTGAGATGCAAAATCGAATCCGTTAGAAGCGTTAGATTGGCTCAAGTCTGCGGCTCTTGCCGTTAGATAGGCGTTAGAAATGCGTTTGCCTTGCGTTAGATCAATCATGATTCACCTCCGAGCAAAGTGCGCGCAACTGGATCAGCCAGATAACGCGCGTAAGCGGTGAGCAACGCGTCCGCCTTGTAGCCGCGAAACGCCGGGGCATGCGGCGGGAAAATGATCTGCGGCCTCACATCGAAGCGCGCCAAGCGCTTGGCAAGGCCGCGGGGTGTGAGTTTCGCGCCGTAGTCGCAGGCGTTCCACGGACTGTCGGGATCGCGCGTCAGGGCGTCGACGAGCTGCGTGCTTGAGGCGTGGGTGTCGCTTATGCCTTCGATGCGGCGGATGTCGCGCAGTAGCGCGCGGGGCGATGTCGGCGGCTCGAGGTGATCGGGGTGCGCGAATTGGCTGGCCGCGACACGGGCGGCGGCGATGGCGTCCTCGCCCAGCACTTCGGCGCAGATGAAGAGCGGTGACCATGTTTCTGCGGCGGCCGGACTGAGGAACGCCGGGAGCGCGGGTTCGGGCAGTTCGTTGGCGAGCAGAAGCGTGGTGCCGAGGCTTGCGAATTCTTCGCGGAGCGCGCGCGCTGCGTCGGGCGCATCGGTGAGAGGCAGCCTCGCCCTGCCCGCCTCCGTCAGGGCGGGCGCCATGGACAGCACGATCGCGTGCGCGATGATGTCGTCACTTAGACTTGCGTCCGTCGCGAGTGCGAGCGGCGCGGCGCAACGACGAAGCGTCGGCGGTGCGGTTCGCGTGCGGCGGTGGAGCAGCGCGCCATCGCCGTGCGCGCCCGCCGCAATCAACGCGCGCATGTCGCGGCGCGCAAGCGTGGCGTTCGCCGCATCGTCGAGAAGCAACGTCGCCTGCTCGTGCGCGAGCAGGTCGAGCACGTGGGCCGCCGTCGCGCGCGCGACGAGGCGCGGCGCGGGCGTGAGCCATCGCAAGATGCGCAGCGCCCGGGCGTGATCGGCGCTCGCATCGCGGGCGTGCAATATGAGACGCGGGGACACTTCAAAACGTGCATGCGCGTGGGTGTGCAGGGCCCACAGGGCGAGCGTGTCGAGCGCGGCTGGCGGTTCTGCGAGGTAGTGCGCGAGGAAGGTGCGCGCGCGGGTGAGCAAGGTTGCGTTCGCCGCTGGTGGGGGCACGGCGAATGCGAGGGATTTCCGTGCCGACATCTGGGATGGCCGGATGGCTGTTTCAGTCGCGAGCAGATTAGAACATTTCATGAACATTTCAACTGAAAAGTGGCCCTTTTGTGCGGTTCCGCTAAGGATGGCGGCGTTGGAATGGGAGATTTCTCTGTGGCAATAGGCAACGGCTCTTGAGAGCGGGCAATTTCCGAGCCTGCGGGCGCCCTCGCCCGCTCTTGCGGCGGCTGAACGGCAGCGGTGCCTCATGGGGACACCATTATGGACTGCACCGCATCTGCGAGACAGGAAATTAGAGGACAGGTTGACCGGCACGGGATTGTGCCGGGATTTGTCGGTTGAGTGTTTTTAGCAGCGGTGTTCCTTGATGCAATGCCGCTTCGAACTCCAGCGGCGAGCGATAGTCGAGGGCCGAATGTAAGCGATTGTAGACGTGTTCGATGAAAACCTCGATCGGCCGCCGTGCTCGTTCACTGATCAAGCAACGGCTACGCCTTTGTTGCGGGAAGTGAGATGTTTGTGTCGTGAGGGCGACACAAACGAAGACTGCTAGCCCAGCCGCGCGCAATGTCCGGTATCAGACACACTTGACGTGCATCAATGGAACAGCGACCGATCGGTGAGACTTTCGCTCCAGACGTAAGAGTGCCGGGGGCACATCCCGGCGCCAATGATGTTGGAGATCGGCATGAGCGCACAACTCCCACGCGGCGAGCGCTTCGTATCCTGCGGCCGGGAAGCCCGTTCTGCCGAAAGCTATGAGTGCGAGCTCAAGATGCGACGCGACACCGAACGCCAATTGCGAGGTGCGCTCGCCACCGAGGAAACTCAGGTTCGCGAGAAGGATGCCCTGATCGAGCAACTGAAGGTTTTGGCGAAAGAGTCGGATCATCGGCTTATGAACGGATTGCAATTGGTCTCTAGTATCATTTCCATGCAAAGCCGCGCATCGACGAATGCCGAAGCAGCGGCGCAGCTCGCTGCAGCCGCGGATCGCGTGGCAATGATCGTGCGCTTGCACAGGCGCCTTCATTGTCAGGACGGCGAACAGACGACCGCGTTCAAACGGTATCTTGAAGATCTGTGTCACGATTTTTCTGACTTGGTTTGTTCCAAGGAGTGTGCGGTAGAGCACGTCCAGGTCGAGTCGATCGACGTAACTCTGCCGATCGTGAAGGCCGTTCCGCTGGGTTACATCGTCAACGAGTTGATCACAAACGCGGCCAAGCACGGCAGCGGCAGGATTACCGTGAAACTCGAGGCCGTTCCGGGAAACCGTTACGCGCTTTCCGTGACGAATAGCGGGCCGCCGCTACCGCAAGACTTCGATACGACAGGCAGCAAGGGGCTTGGCATGCGGATTGTCAGAGCCTTCGTCGCACAATTAGGCGGCGAACTGCGGATAGATCGCGGCGAGCGTGGTGAGGGTGCCCGATTCACTGTGCGATTTTCCTAAAGGATCGGAGACTGGGGACACAGCGCCCCGCCCTTTCGGAATCATTCCCTCCCACTGACGCTGACAAATGCACGTCTTAGCGACCGTTGCCTGCCCCGTCGCCGAGCCCACCGTAGCGGAGCCGCGTCGCCGCCCGCCTTGTGAGGGGAATACGGCGACAGGTAATGGTGTCCCCAAGTCTATACGGGGACATCATACCTATTCACCTGACCTCGCACCGTACGAATTCGGGCTACAACGCCGCGACCGCGCGTTCTAGTTTCGCGCGGACCTGCTCGGCGGCTCGCTTGAGCGCCGGATTGTCGATCGCCTGCATGGATGCGACGGGATCGATCGCGGCCACTTCCGTCTGCCCGTTGCCAGCGTCACGGACCACGACGTTGCACGGCAGCATGGTTCCGACCTTGTTCTCAAGGCTCAGGGCCTCAAAAGCCAAGGCCGGATTGCACGCGCCAAGTATTCTGTAGTTCGGGAACTCGACCCCGATCTTTTTCTTCAGCGTCTCGCTGACGTCGATGTCGGTGAGGACGCCGAAGCCCTCTTGCTTCAACGCGTCGATCGTCCGGGCGATGGCGTCGTCGAAGGCGACAGCGAGTGTTCTTGCGAGATAGTACGACATGCGTTCCTCCTCTTTTCATCGCGGACTCACGCGGTTTTCCACCGCTCGGGCGCGCACACAACCCGTCCGGTACGGACGGCTTGCGTTGTTCAACCCAACGCCCGGATCAGCGGGAAGTTCCGCTTTCGGGTGCCTGTGCGGCGGCCATCCGAAGTGCCGGCGCCGTCAGTGCCCGTCGTGAGTGCTTGGCTTTGCGGGTGCCGCTTCAGCCGGCAGGGTTTGCCTCGCGCAGGCGCGCAAGTCCGCCATCATCATCGCCCGCATCTTGTTCGCGCCGGTGCGTTTGTGGGCGCGATTGTTCATGCGCGCTTCGATGCAGGTCTCAATCCGCGTCCTCTCTTCATCGGCCGCGCGTTGGCGCATCTTGGACATGCAGGCCTGCATGTGCGCTTTCATGTGCGCGTGCTTTTCTTCCTTCGACATCTTTTCCATCGTCTGCATCTGCGATGGGTCGTGCGCGCAGCCCATGTCTTTCATCATCTGGTGCATCGGGCTTTCGTGCATCGCATCCATCTGCATTTTCCGGCCGTCCTGGTGCATCGCGCACCCGGTCAACACTGCCGACGCAGCGATTGCCGCGATGCATCTGATCACGATCGCCTTGCGGCGGAGCGGCGTGGCGTTGCGCATGCGTTGATTTCTCCTTAGGTCGGCGTCCGTTTGTTCCGGCCGCGAACGATGCGCTCCGCCGCCGCCCAGCGCAAGCTGGCCCGTTCTGTCCCCGGCGTCCTGCTTAAGCGACAGCCCAACGAAGTCGAATTTTTTGAAACAATGGCGCTTAGTGCGCGGAACAAGCGACCGCGTCGCGCGTTGTGTTGGTGCAGCAGTCGCGCGTCAACCTCGTTCGACCGCTAAAGCACGCCCCCAACAAGCCATTAGGCAACGGGGAGAGGAGCACTCAATGAACCGAACAATGATGATGATTTTCGCCGTGTCGCTGATGGGCGGGACGGCGGCGTTCGCGCAGCCCAACGGTCAAGGGCAAGGCGCGCAGGGGCCGCCTGCGTGCGGCAAGGCCGATCAGCCGGCGTGCGCGCCGGAACAAGTATCGGGCGAACAAAAGGACAAGAAGAAGGGCAAAGGTAAGAATCCCGGCGATGAGCAAACTCAACCGCCTGGTCCGCCTGCCGGTGGCCCGCCAGGTCAACCGCCCGGTCCGCCTGCCGGTGGCCCGCCAGGTCAACCGCCAGGTCCGCCCGGCGCCGGCGCGCCCGGTCAACCGCCCGGTCCGCCAGCCGGTGGTCCGCCAGGTCAAGGCAACCAAGGTCGCGATGGCCGGCAGCCCGGCCAGCAAGGACAGCCGCAAAGTCCGGGCGGTCCGCAAGCCGGTCCGCAGGGACAGTATGGTCCACCGCCCGGTGGCGCACGTTGGTCGCGCGGCGAACGCGTGCCGCAACAGTATCGCCAGGATCAGTATTACATTCAGGATTGGCAGCGGAACAACTTGCCGCCGCCGTCACGCGGCACGCGCTGGATGTGCTATGAGCGCGGCAACTGCTTTCTCGTGCAGATGAACAACGGCTATGTCAGCCGGACCTACCGGCGCGACGATCGCGACAACAATTGGCGCCGGCGCTATTCGCGCTCTTACAGCTACAACGACGACCTTTACTACCGCGAATGCCGCGGTCGTTCGGACCCGGCGGGCATTCTGGTCGGCGGATTGATCGGCGGCCTGATCGGCCGTTCAATCGGCGACGAACGTGCAGGTCCTACGTTTGCCGGCATCATCATCGGCGGCGCGCTCGGTGCGGCGCTGACGCGCGATCTAGACTGCGACGACCGCAGTTATGCGTATCACAGCTACTACGATGCGTTTAACGGCGGACGCGCGGGCCGGGTCTATGCCTGGCGCAATCCGCAGTCCAACCACCGCGGCGCGTTTGTCGTGCGCAGTTACTACTACGACAACGACGGCTTCCGCTGTGCGCGGTACCGCCACACGGTTTGGTCCGATCGCCGGCGGCAAGCGGACGGTTATGCGTGCCGCCAACCGGACGGCGCGTGGGCGTTCTTGCGCTGAACGAACCGGCTAAACTCTTGCGCGGCGGCCATTCGATCGGCCGCCGCGTTCGTTTGCGGCTGGGTGGTGCCCCCGTTTTTCCGCCTACGCGCAACCGCCGCGAAAGAGCGGCGAGCCCCCCCTACGCCAAGGCTTCGGCGGGCTAACTTTTTTTCACGAAGGCCGATTTGAGTTTCATCGCGCCGATGCCGTCGATGCGGCAGTCGATGTCGTGATCGCCGCCGACGAGGCGGATGTTCTTCACTTTCGTGCCGACTTTGACGACTTGCGACGACCCTTTGACTTTCAAATCCTTGATGACCGTCACCGTGTCGCCGTCGGAAAGTGCATTGCCATTTGCGTCACGGATGACGGCGTCCGCGTCCGCTTCCGCCGTTTCTTGGGTGGGCGACCATTCGTGGGCGCATTCAGGGCAGATGAGCAGCGCTCCATCCTGATACGTAAAGGCAGAGCTGCATTTTGGGCAGGGCGGAAATTCGCTCACGGTTGAGTTCCAAGTTGGGGCGACGGCCGGGACTATTGCCATTAGAGGGCCCGCGAAGG
>CAYXQB010000157.1:0-7974 GCA_964466435.1 uncultured Flavobacteriaceae bacterium
GCCCTCGCGCAGAGCCTTGATAATCGGGATACCGCCTGCGACCGCGGCTTCGAAATTGAGCGCCAGGTTCTTGCCTTCCGCCGTCTTGGCGAGCGCCGCGCCGTGATGGGCAAGCAGCGCCTTGTTCGCCGTGACGACAGGAAGCCCTCGCGCGAGTGCGGCTTCAACCGAGGCCTTTGCGGGGCCGCCCTCCCCGCCCATCAGTTCGATAAAGACGTCGATCGGGGCCGATTGCGCTAGCCTGACCGGGTCGTCGTACCATTCGGCCCTGCCCATCGGGATGCCGCGGTCCTTGTGCTTGTTGCGCGCACTCACCGCCGTGAGTTCGAGCGTACGGCCGCAGCGAGCAGCGAGCGCAACACCGTTCTCGACGATATTGCGGGCGACTGCGGCACCGACCGTGCCCAACCCCGCAATGCCAACACGAAGCGCCGTCATTGCGCCGCGTCGCGAGCGGCGCGCGCCTCAGCGATTGCAGGACCGGCGGCGATGAATTTCTTCACGTTGCGGGCCGCTTGGCGAATCCGCTGCTCGTTTTCCACGAGCGCGATACGCACGTGACCGTCGCCGTACTCGCCAAAACCGATCCCGGGGGCAACCGCGATCTTCGCGTGTTCGATCAAAAGCTTCGAAAAAGTCAGCGAACCCAAGTGGCGGAAGGCTTCGGGGATCGGCACCCACGCGAACATCGACGCCTCCGGTGACGGAACGGCCCAGCCGGCGCGGGCAAAGCTCTCGACCAGCGCGTCGCGGCGGCCCTTGTAGATCGCGCGCATCTCATCGACGCAATCTTGCGGGCCGTTCAGCGCGGCGGCGGCTGCCACTTGGATCGGCGTGAACGCACCATAGTCGAGGTACGACTTGATGCGCCCCAGGGCGTGAATCAGTTTCTCGTTGCCGGCCGCGAAGCCCATGCGCCAGCCGGGCATGGCATAAGTCTTCGAGAGCGAGTTGAACTCGACGACGATATCCTTCGCACCCGGCACCTGCAGCATCGACGGCGGCGCTTTGTCGCCGAAGTAAATTTCCGCATAAGCGAGATCCGAAAGCACCCACAATCCCTTCGCCTTCGCGAAGGCGACGACGTCTTTGTAGAAATCGAGATCGACGACTTGCGCGGTGGGGTTCGAAGGATAACTCACCACGACCGCGGTCGGCGGCGGTACGGCGTGGCGCACGGCGCGTTCGAGGCCGCGCAGGAATTGTTCCGGGCTCGAGGCCTCGACATTGCGGATAGAAGCGCCGGCCAAGATGAAACCGAACGCGTGAATTGGGTACGCAGGGTTCGGCACCAAGATCGTGTCGCCAGGCGCGGTGATCGCTTGCGCCAGGTTCGCGAACCCTTCCTTCGAACCCAGAGTCGCGATCACTTCCTTGTCGGGGTCGATTTTTACGCCGAAGCGGCGGCCGTAGTAAGCCGCCATCGCCTTGCGCAGGCCAGGAATGCCGCGGGATGCCGAGTAGCGGTTCGCGCGCGGATCCGTCGTCGTCTCGACCAGCTTGTCGATGATGTGCTTCGGCGTGGGCATGTCCGGATTGCCCATGCCGAAGTCGATGATGTCGTCACCGGCCGCGCGCGCTTTCGCCTTTAGGCGGTTCACTTCCTCGAAAACGTAGGGCGGCAAGCGCTTGATGCGGTGAAAGTCGGTATTCACGAAATGGCTCCAGGCGGCAGAATCTCACATCTATACTAGTCGATTGGCCGTCCAATGCTCCCATTTGTCGTAATGGCCGGGCCTGACCCGGCCAGGGGCAACGCGCTCAACCATTTGAGCCTGCGACCCTGGGTGGCCGGGTCAAACCCGGCCATGACAATTCGGTATGAACGGCGGCTATTCGTCCTTGGGCTTGTCTTCAGGCGCCTTCTTGTCCGTGCCGGCAGCCGTCGCCGGGGTCGGCGGCGCTGCCGCAGGGACTGTACCGCCGCGCAGTTCATCGGCCGAGTGTTGGGCGTTATCGCGGTCGGCGACCAGGCTATCGCGGATTTCCCGGCGCTGAGCCTCGGTCGTCGTGGGCTGGCGCGGCGCGGGCTGGGTCGCGAGATTCGGAAATTCCGTCGGCTTCTCGGACGGTTGGATAACCGGCTTTGTCTTTTCGGTCTCCGGGTCCAGCGGGTCGACCACGGGGGCTAGGCCACCCTGCGCCGGGGCCGCCGTTTTTGTCACTTCGGCAGGCTTCGCTTCGGCCTTTTGCTCCACCGGGGCCTTCTTTTCCGTAACGCCATCGTACCAAGTCGAGGGCTTCGTCCATTCCGGCATGGACGAACAGGCGGCAAGGAGACCGGCAACGGCGACCACCGGCAACACGCGCAAAACCAAACGAGACATCGGGCGAAACTCCGTCTTAAGACGCTGGGGTATATCCGAGGCCCCCGCGCTCGGAAAGTGGCAGATTTTGCAGCATTCCGGGGGCGTCACGCCACTCTAATCTTTGTCATGTAAGGCTTCAGGCCTCACACTGTGACACTTGCCGCAGCCAATGCCGCCGGGGCATGGATTGCTGCAAAGCAGCAGCCGAGGCACGGGCCGCTGGCCCTGCCGATAGGAAACACGATGGTCGAGCCAAAGAAGTTGCAACAAAGCGCCAACGAATACCGTGTGAACGACCCTGCGGAGTTCTCGCGCAACATGGTCAAGGTCGCGGCGCAGAGCCAGCGGCTGGTCACGGACTTTCTGAAGGGCCAGATGAAGAATGGGAACGGTGCGTCCGGCGGGTCGCGCGATCCGCTGAATCTCGGACAGACGTTTGTCGATTTCCTCGGCCATGCGATGCGCAACCCTGGGCACTTCGTCGAGGCGAACTTCAAGCTTTGGCACGACTACCTGAACCTTTGGCATCACACGGCACGCCGCCTGATGGGCGAGGACACGCCGCCGGTCATCGAGCCCTCCGCCGGCGACAAGCGCTTCAAGGATAAGGACTGGTCGGAGAACCAGATTTTCGACTTCATCAAGCAGTCGTATCTGCTCTCCGCGCGCTGGCTGCAGCAGTCGATGGGCGAGGTTCAAGGCCTCGACCCGAAGACGCGCAAGAAGATCGATTTCTATACGAAGCAGTTCGCAGACGCGCTGTCACCGACGAACTTCGTTTTCACGAACCCGGAAGTTCTGCGCGAGACGTTCAAGTCGAACGGCGAGAACCTGGTGAAGGGTCTGAACAACATGCTGAAGGATCTTGAGCGCGGCAAAGGCCAGCTCGCGATCCGTCAGACGGACATGGACTTCTTCGAGGTCGGGCGGAACCTAGCGCTGACGCCTGCGAAGGTCGTCTATCAGAACGATCTGATGCAGCTGATCCAGTACATGCCGACGACGGAACAACAGTACGAGCGGCCGCTCGTGATCTTCCCGCCGTGGATCAACAAGTATTACATCCTCGATTTGGGCGAGAAGAACTCGTTCGTGAAATGGGCGACGGCCAAGGGCTACACGGTGTTCGTCGTGTCGTGGGTCAACCCGGACGCGAAGCTCGCGCAGAAGACGTTCGAAGACTACATGCGCGAAGGCATTTTCGACGCGCTGGATGCGATCGAGAAGGCAACGGGCACGCGCGAAGTCAATGCGATCGGTTACTGCATCGGCGGCACGCTGCTCTCCGCCACGCTCGCCTACATGGCGGCGAAGGGCGACAACCGCATCAAGTCGGCGACGTTCTTTGCGGCGCAGGCCGACTTCTCGGAAGCGGGCGACCTGCAGGTCTTCATCGACGACGAGCAGCTGCGCTCGATGGAAGAGACGATGAAGGCGCAAGGCGGCTATTTGGACGGCGCCAAGATGGCGACGACGTTCAACATGCTGCGCTCGAACGATTTGATCTGGAGCTTCGTGGTCAACAACTACCTGATGGGCCGCGATCCGATGCGGTTCGACCTGCTCTACTGGAACGCGGACTCCACGCGGATGCCGATCCAGATGCACATGTTCTATCTGCGCGAATGCTACCGGCAGAACAATCTGGCCAAGGGCAAGATGATGCTGGGCGGCGAGAAGCTGGACCTGTCGAAGGTGAAGATTCCGATCTATCTGCAGTCGTCGAAGGAAGACCACATCGCGCCGTACCGCTCGGTCTACAAATCGACGAAGCTGTTCAAGGGGCCGATCACGTTCATGATGGCGGGCTCGGGCCATATCGCCGGCGTCATCAACCACCCGGACGCAAACAAGTATCAGCATTGGACGAACGACAAGCTGCCTGAGAAGGTCGAAGACTGGATCGCGGGCGCGACCGAGACGCCGGGTTCGTGGTGGCCGCATTGGGACAAGTGGCTATCGAAGCAGTCCGGCAAGAAGGTCGCCGCGCGGGTTCCTGGCGACGGTGAGTTGAGCGTGATCGAAGACGCCCCCGGCGCATACGCAAAGATGAAGTGAGCTTTCTGCAACACCTGGTTCCTCAGCGCGGCGTGGTCGCGTGACATGATGTCGGCTAAGCCTCAGTCGAAATAATTTTGCGCGCGCTCATCCGCGTGTGCCTTGGTGACGACCAGACGGCGTGATATCCAGCCCGCATCGTCTTGGTATAATCCCTGCAATGATTCCGTTGCCGCGAACTCCGCTCACCGCGTTCGTCTACGTATGCCTCGTCGCGACGGCATCGGCCGGCGAGGCCCGCGTGCAGGATTGCCTGTTTGCACAAGATGATCCGGCTCGCCCGGCAAAGAACTGCCGGCCGGATCCGCTGGAGCTTGGCAAGTTGCCCGCGATGAAGGCGCTTATTGCGGCTTACGGACTAAGCAGCGCCCGGATCGATTTCGTAGGGTGCGACGCGGGTCGCTATCAGACGAAACCCAACCTCAATGCCGAGGACGGCAGTTACAAAATCACTTATGTCATCAACGGGCGCTATTCGGCCGCGGACTACGTTCTGCCGCTGTCGCACGAGATTGCGCACGTGTTCCAGGCCGAGCGCTTCGGCAGTTGGGACAAGCTCACGTCAGAACCGCGCGTCGAGGTCGAACTTGGCGCGGACTTTCTCGCTGGTCATCTCTACAAGACGGAGCTCAAGGCCCCAAACCCGAGTGCTTTCCACACTAGCCTCGAACTTCTCGGCGACTACGCCGCCGATGACCTGGATTCCCACGGCAAGCCTGAAGATCGTACCACCGCGTTTCGCTTCGGCTTCTTCTTTCGAGCAGAGAGCGGAAGCCAACTTCAGGACGCTTACGACACTTTCAGACGCGACTATTATCCCAAGATCCGAGGTAGGTGATCCCCTTGCGCGCAACCATTGTCGCGATCCTGGCTGCTGGTCTCGCCGTAACGGCCGCCGCCGAAGATTTGCGCTTCGACAAGCTCGACGCCTGCAACGACCTGACGCTGGTCGTGCGGCGTTTGAACGAAGGCATCGCGAGTGGTGCGCTGGAGTGTCGAACACCGCGCGGCGCCTTGGAGCGGCGTGTGACCGGCACTTACCCGCCGCCGCGCTACGGTGGCTTTGACGTGTGCCTCTTGCCGAAGGAGCCTGCACCGATGCTAGCGGGGTTCTCGTGCGTGCTTGCGACCAAAATCGGCAAATCCGCATCTCTCAACTGCTTCCGCGAAGTCGGCGCCGACTTGCTCGATAGCTACAAGCGCGACTATCGCACAGTGTATGCTTCGCAGCAGAAGGCGTATCTGACAGCGGCGCGCTCTTGCTCCTCCGCTCGTGGAGACACGAGTGAAGTTGTCGCTTCGGCGATGGACGGCTCGCTTGCCGCGATCGCGACCTTCGACTTCGGCTTTGGCTCCATTTTGAAACTGCCGCACCCCGCCCAAGGTATGGCGACCCATGGATTCGCACGGATCGTGCCTGCCGCCAACAACGGTAAAGGTGGAGCCGTCGAGTATTTCAGCGCCTTCTCAAACAAGGAGCCGCCTCCAGCGGAGGTGAGCACGCCTGTCGGCGCCACAGAGTGGCGGGTCTCCACCGACAATATGCGGGAGCAAATGCGCGCGCTCAACAGTGCAGTCCTCGATTCTGGCGCTTTCGCATACGCAAACGGCATCTCACTCAATTTCAGATCAACCAGCAATTCGTCGCGCGACGCCAGCAACAAAGCAACCTTGTTAAGATCGTGGATGGATGCCGCAGTGCAGAGTGCTGAAGCCGACGGCTTTGATCGCGTGCCTGATAGCGAACTCGCGGCGCGCGGTTTGTCGACCGATGCCTTCCGCCAAATGATGACGCGCGCTAGCCCTGGCCGTGCACGTGACGTTCGTGTTGGTAGCATTAGCGTCCTGGTGAGCGAAGACGTCCCCTGCGCCAATCGCGGCGGCGGTGTCGCCGTGTTTCTTATGAGCACGCCAGCAGATGTGTCCGGAAGCGACTATGGCGGTTTAGGCGTATTCGCCATTGGGGCGGAGAGTTGCAGCGCCAAGAGCGGCCGCACGTTGGTTGACAACCTTGTGGGCCGCCTATCCGATGCCGTCGTGAAAAAACTGGGAGAGAATCAATGATCCGTCGTCTTGCATGCGCGGTCTCTGTTGCCGCATTCAGCTTCGCTGCCGTTGCCGTTGCCGACGACGAAGTCGATGACGCGGCGCACCTCACCAAAAGCTCGGAGGCGTTCGAGGCGGGCGCTGACGCCGCGATGGTCGAGCTGTCCAAGGGCTTCGCCGACAATCTTGAGACAAGGGGTCTTGGCGCACTGTCGGACGGCGAGGTGAAGGCGGCCGTCGCCACCATTAAGAAAGAGATCCCCATCGAAGGCATTTCCGTCGGCAAGGCCGGCGACAGTTACGACATCATCCTTCAGCCAGGTCACTATGGCCGCAAAAAAGGGTTCACCGGGGCGACCGGCGCGCGCGTCGCGGAACGCGCACTAACCGCGCACCTCGTGAAGGGCATCGCCCAGGAATTGTCGGACAGCGGACTTCGCGTTCTCATCGTGCCGGCCGACGG
Source organism: uncultured Flavobacteriaceae bacterium (assembly GCA_964466435.1). Lineage (GTDB taxonomy): Bacteria > Pseudomonadota > Alphaproteobacteria > Micropepsales > Micropepsaceae > SZUA-430. The sequence goes on from CAYXQB010000157.1 coordinate 6,877, forward strand.
CGTGACGCGAGGGCTGAAGACGAAGATTTTCCTTTCCATCCACGCGGATGGAGCAGCGAAAAAGTGTGCGACCGGCCCGAGCCTCGCCTACGAAAGTGATCGCTCGCTTCTGGCGATGCATGCGATCGGGCTCAGCCTCGCGACCGCGTTCGGCTACAAGTACAAGGACTTCCGGAAAGACGGCTACACCACCAACTCGGCCGAGTACTACATGTTCAAGAAGATCGAGGCATCCCATCTTGAGGGCCTGCTCGAAGTGGGCGAAATCACGTGCCCGAAATCGGAAGACCGGTTGCTCGCAACGTCGAAAGAGCTTGCCTACAACATCGCTCACGCGCTGAAGTTCATCGCAGGTCTCAAGGAGTCCTGACCACAGACACGGGCTTGTGATGCGTGCGCCGAATTGGCGCGCGCGGTAGACCAGATTGCGCCACAATCGGGCTCCACCTGTTTGCGGCGTTTGAAAGGAACCTCTCGTGCTCAATCGTACGCTTCTTGCCGCTGTGTCGCTCGTCACACTTGCAGCCTGCGAGGCTGTTGATGCGACAACACCGTCCAATCCCACACCTACGACATCTGCGCCTTCGCAGCAGACGTGGCTTTGCGGGCGCGAGTATGTGAATCACGCATGGGGGTATCAGCGGCGCGGGATGGTGCTCGATGTGTCGGGCAACATTTGGACGTATGAGGTCAAGGGTGCCGGCGCGCGGCCGTGGAACGTCACCGACGTGACGCGCCTTACCGAAGCGGATTTGAAGATGCGCTACGAAGGCGCGATGGTCGTGTCAGGTAAGAAGGTGCCGCAGCCTGAGGTCGATAAGGTGCGCCCGTTGATTGGCGACGCGGCTCAGGCGACGCCGACGCAGCCTTCTCCGCACGGTGCGGACATGGGACAGACGCTGACCTATTGCTACACGTATGATGCAGGCTCGCGCACGTATTCGCAGGTGATGTTCGACAATAAGGGCGATTGGGATTCGACCAACCCGTCGCAGGCGGCAAAGAATTTGCGGTCGTGGCTGAACGGGTGGTTCAAGGAGTGATCTGCCTGGGAGCGCCGGCTTCTAGCCGGCACTTTCTGACACTCAACCACTCTAA
>CAYXQB010000158.1:0-7969 GCA_964466435.1 uncultured Flavobacteriaceae bacterium
CTTCGCACGCCGCTGAACGCGATTCTGGGCTTCTCGGAGGTCATGAAGGACGAGGCGTTCGGTAAGCTGGGTTCGCGCCAGTACATCGGCTACGCAAACGACATTCACAAGAGCGGCGAGCACCTCTTGGGCCTTATCAACGATGTGCTAGACCTCGCGCGCATCGAAGCCGGACGTTTCGTCGTTCGCGCGGAAGAGATCGATGTTCCCGCCGCGGTCAAGACAGTGATCGCAATGTTCGAACTGCGCACGTCTGCGACGGGCATTACGCTGAAGACCGAGATCGACCCGGCACTCCCTCTTCTGCTCGCCGACGAACGCGCCTGCCGCCAGATCCTGATCAACTTGATTTCGAACGCCGTCAAGTTCACGTCCGCGGGCGGCACGGTGACGATATTTGCCCGCCGCGCCGCCGGCGGCGGCATGGAGATCGGCGTCACCGATACAGGCGCCGGCATCGATCCTGCCGACATCGCAACCGTGTTCGAGGCCTTCGGTCAAAGCCGCCCTGACGTGGCGCTTCGGGAAAAAGGTACGGGCTTGGGCCTTTCCATCGTCCGCGGGCTCGTCGAAGCTCACGGCGGCAAAGTCAAACTCGACAGCGTTCTCGGTAGAGGAACAACGGTCACCTGCACGTTCCCGCGCGAGCGCCTAAGCGCCCCGCAGCCGGTCCCAATCAGATTGGCGACTGTTCTCTAGGAGAATAGTGGCAAAGGAACAGTGTTGGCGACAGCGCCAACACCTCCTTGCAAGCCCGACACTCAGTCCAGCGCGGCGTAGCGCTTCAGGTGGTGGTCGACGTTCCCGAACATCGTGTCGATCATCGTCAGGCGCTTGAAGAAATGGCCGACGTTGAGCTCGTCCGTCATGCCCATGCCGCCATGCAGCTGCACCGCGTTCTGGCCGATAAAGCGGCCAGCCTTGCCGATCTGGACCTTCGCGGCCGAAGCGGCCTTCTTGCGTTCCTTGTCGCTTTCGCCGAGCTTCAGCGTCACCATGAACGTGATCGACACCGACTGTTCGTAGTTCATGAACATGTCGACCATCCGATGCTGAAGCACCTGGAACTTGCCGATCGGAACGCCGAACTGCTTGCGCGTCTTGCAGTACTCGACGGTCGTATCGTTTAACACCTTCATGGCGCCAATGGCTTCAGCCGACAGCGCCGCGATCCCTTCGTCGACGACGCGTTCGACCAGCGGCAGCCCGTCGCCTTCGTGGCCGATGAGCGCGTCTGCGCCAAGGGTAACGTTTTCAAACGTCACCTCCGACGCACGCAGACCATCAACTGTCGGGTAGTCGCGGCAGGAAACGCCCTTCGCTTTCTTGTCGACTATAAAGACCGAAACGCCCTTCTCATCGCGCTGCCCGCCGCCCGTGCGTGCGGTCACGATCAGGCTATCGGCCCACGGCGCGCCGATCACGACCGCCTTGTGCCCGTTCAGCGTATAGCCCGCGCCCGATTTCTTCGCCGTCACGGCGAGGTCGGCGAGGTTGTAACGCCCCTGAGGTTCGGCGAACGCAAACGCGAACACACGCTTGCCCTCGATGATCTCGGGAATGAACTGCTCTTTCTGCGCCTTCGAGCCGCCATGGGTAAGGAACCCGCCCGCCAGCACGACCGTACCCAGATAGGGTTCGATCACTAGCCCGCGGCCGAACTCTTCCATGATGATCATCGTCTCGACCGGGCCACCGCCAAGCCCGCCGAAATCCTCCGCAAACGGTGCCCCGAGCAGTCCGAGCTCCGCAAACTGCTTCCAGTTCTCGCGTTTCCAGCCCGTCTCGCTCTTCGCGATTCCGCGGCGCATGTCGAACGTGTAACCGTTCTGCACGAACTTCTGCACGCTATTGCGCAGCAGCGTCTGTTCTTCGGTGAAGGAAAAATCCATTTGGGCCGCTTCCGTATGTCTGAGTTGCGATGCTGATAGCGAATTAGGCGCAGGGGCGCAATTACAGCCCCAACACCATCTTCGCGATGATGTTGCGCTGAATCTCGCTCGATCCGCCGTAGATCGTCGTGCGCCGCGTCAAAAAGTAGTTCTGCGAAGCGCCGTGCGAGTAGTCCGGACCGGGCACGTATTCGTTTGTCATCTTGTCGTGAGCGAACGGCTGGTACGGATTGCCGTAATAGGCGATCGCTTCCATCGTAAGCTCGGTCAGCCGCTGCTGAATGTCGGTGCCCTTGATCTTCAGGATCGAGGCCTCGGGCCCATGCCCGCCCTTGGACTCCCGCGCCAGCGTACGCAGCTCCGTGAACTCGAGCGACAGAAGGTCGATCTCAAGCTCGCAGATGTGCCGCGCGAACATCGGATCGTCGATCAGCTTCTTGCCCGCGCCGTCCTGCTCCGCGCCGGCGAGCTTCTTGAGCCGCTCGACCCCACGCTTCGAGCGTGCAACGCCCGCGATCCCCGCACGTTCGTGGCCAAGCAGGAACTTCGCGTAGGTCCAGCCCTCGTTCTCCTTGCCGATCAGGTTCTTCACCGGAACTTTCACGTTGTCGAGGAAGACCTCGTTCACCTCGTGCGCGCCGTCCATGGTGATGATCGGACGCACCGTCACGCCCGGCGTCTTCATATCGATCAGCAGGAACGAGATGCCCTCTTGCTGCTTTGCCTTGGGGTCCGTGCGGACGAGGCAGAAGATCCAGTCGGCGTACTGCGCCAGGGTCGTCCACGTCTTCTGGCCGTTGACGATGTAGTGGTCGCCTTCGCGGACCGCGGTCGTCTTCAGCGACGCCAAGTCCGAACCCGAGCCGGGCTCCGAATAGCCTTGACACCACCAGCGCTCGCCCGAGAGAATCTTGGGCAGGTGCTCTTTCTTCTGCTCTTCGTTGCCGAACGTGTAGATCACAGGGCCGACCATCGCGAGCCCGAACGGCAATGTCGCCGGCGTGTCCGCCGACGCGCATTCTTCGCTGAAGATGTACTTCTGCGTCGAGGTCCAACCGGTGCCCCCATACTCCTTCGGCCACGAAGGCGCCACCCAACCCTTCTCGTAGAGCGCTTTGTGCCATGCCAAGAAATCGTGCTTGCCCTCGTACTCGCGGCGCGATTTACCTTTGAGCTGCTTGGGGATCGAGGCGGCGATGAACGCGCGAACTTCCTTGCGAAAGGCTTCGTCGGTGGGGTTCAGGTCGAGATTCATGGCTGCAATCCTTAGAAGGTTCGAGCCTGATGATAACGGCCCGCTCGCCCAGTTTCAAAGCAGCTTGTGAGCGCGCTGAGGTCGCGTTACCAGAGGGGCATGCCTGCCGCCATCGAAAGCCCCTGCATTAAGGTCTGCGCCATTGACGCTACGACAGGTTGGTGCCTGGGTTGCGGCCGGTCGATGGCTGAGATCGGAGGTTGGAGTTCGCTCCCACCCGAGCGCCGCCGCGCGATCATGGGCGAACTCGACGCGCGCAAGGCCAAGATCGTCGACCGCGACGCGCGGGCGAAACTCTACCGGCTGCCGGGCTCATGACAGCGCGCGTCATCGCCGTCGCCGTCAGCCCCACGCACACGATGTCGAAACCCGTGCAGGGTCGCATCCGCCTGATCGAAGGTCACGGCGTCGAAGGCGACGCGCACATGGGAACGACTGTAAAACACCGCTCCCGCGTGCGCGTGGACCCGGGCGCCCCGAACCTACGCCAAGTCCACCTAATCCACGCCGAACTATTCGACGAACTGCGCGCGAAGGGCTTCGCCATCGCGCCGGGCCAGATGGGCGAGAACATCACCACGCGCGGCCTCGACGTCCTCGCATTGTCGAAAGCCACGCGCCTCCACATCGGCTCCAGCGCCATTGTCGAGATCACCGGCCTGCGCAATCCCTGCACGCAACTCGATGGAATCCACCCCGGTCTGATGGAAGCCGTGATCGAACGCACGGCCGGCGCCGTGATCCGCAAAGCGGGCGTGATGGGCGTCGTGATCGCGACCGGAGACGTGCACGTTGGCGCCGACATACGAATTGATCGTCCGGCTCTGCACGAACCTCTAAAGCCGGTATAGATTGAGTGCGATAGGCTCAATACGAAGCAGCGTTCCCTCCAATCCCGAGTCGTGCAGAACTTAGATCATGCAGAAAAACACAGCATCGCGAATTCCGGGAAAATATGGCTGCCTCTTTCAAGCGCACCCAGGACGCGTCTATTGGCAGTTCTGCTCTTACGCTACCGCATCGCTTTTCTACGACTTTGTCGCTGTGGCAGACCTTGATTGGTGTATCGCGGCGCACTCGCCCAGTGATGACCATCACAGCCCGACAATGCTCAAAACTTTTCAGCGCATGAGGGATCATGGTATCGCCTTGGATGGGCAGTCCGCCGCCAGAAATTTGGCTCCTGTGCTCGACCGCGAAGTGCTGACCGTTGGCTATGGCAGCGCAGATAAAGCCGCTCACGCGCTCTCAGCACTCCATCAGGCCAACAATGCCACGGAACAGGCGACGGCGGCGTACAACAAATTTCTAGATACGATTCGAGCCAGCAAGGGCGATCAAGTGTTCATACCGCCCGAATTAGACGCGGAACACTTCCGACTGTCGTCCAGCCGAGCTCGGACCCTAAGCGAGTACACATCGCTACTGTGCAAAACGTCATTCGGTTGCTCTGGTTACGAGATCGACGACGGACGGCCGATGCAAGACGAGTGGACGGCCCCGAACACAGAGGCGTTAAGGGAAGCGATCCGCGCGGGACGAATCCCAATCGCGCACGTACCCGATGCCCCAACGGTTCCAATTCGGTCAGGCGAAGAGCTACGCACGTTTTCTCTCGTACTCAAAGCGGTGCCCTTTCCGATCGACATGCCCCCGGACGAATTCATAGACTTCAGAAACGACAAAAAGGTGCGCGCCAGCATCGGCCGTTTTCGTCAACTCGCGGGCGAACTCGTCGGCGAAGGTCAGGCACCGCCGTACTACGTCGTAAGTGAAATTCTGGATCAGTACGACGAGTACAAAAAGACTATCTCGAAAACGCGCACGAAGACTGTGTTGAGCAACGTGCGCTTCGTGGCTTCGAATATCGCCGGGCTCTTCGAGGATGCGGTCAAACTGAGGCTTGAGAGCTTTACGAAGCGCCCCTTCGACGTCATCGAGTACTTCATCGACCGCAAGTATCGCGACCGAAGCCACGAGAACTCCCCGTTCTACTTTTTGCTCGAAAAAGACCCGGCCGCGCGAAAGCTCTGAACGCGAAGAGCGCCGGCACCATCTGATGATCCACATCCCCACTGACCCCGCCTACCACCTCGCCTTCGACGCACTCGCGTGGGGAACCGGCATGGCGGTAGGCGTCGCGCTCTACCGTTGGCGTTTGCGCGAAGTCACCGCTGAGGTCGCGCGCGTCGCGGACGGCGGCTACTTCGCCTGCCTCGCCATCGGCGCCATTGCGGGCGCGTATCTCGCCGGCACGTTCACGTTCATCGGGCAAGCTGTCTTCGCCCTCGCACACTCAGTCGCGGGCACACTCGTCGGCGCTATCGCCGGCGTGGAACTCTACAAGCTCGCCCGCGGCATCCGCATGTCGACCGGCATCGTCTTCGCCGGCCCGTTCGCGGCAGGCGTCGCGGTCGGTCGCTGGGGCTGCCTGTTCGCAGGCCTCCCCGACCAGACGTTCGGCACCCCCACGACACAGCCTTGGGCCGTCAACCTCGGCGACAGCATCGGCCGCCACCCGGTGCAGGTCTACGAGTCGCTCTCAATGACCCTCTTTCTCGCCGCATTCATCTGGGGCCTGCGCAGCCGCCAAGCTTGGGCCATGCGCCACGGATTCTATTGGCTCGCTATCGCCTACGGCGCCCAGCGCTTTGGCTGGGAATTTCTCAAGCCGTATCCGCCGCTTTTGGGCCCGCTGAACCATTTCCACCTGATGTGTTTGGCCCTCGTGATCTATGGCATCTTCATGATCCGTCGATCGAGGAGCACCACCTAGGGCACCGCGACCAGGTCTACTGTTGCACTTGCATAAGTTCTCTTTTAGTTCTATATTCTTTCAGCTTATGACAAACTAAGCAGATGCGCCTCGCCGCCACGAAAGGAAAACGGACATGTGCTCAAACGTAAGAAGGCTCCAAGCAGCACCGCGTTGCCATGCCCGCTCGAAGCGAACGCAGCGGCCGTGCCAGGCCCCGGCCGTTCGGGGCTATCGCGTTTGCCGCTTTCACGGCGCGCGCGGCGGAGCTCGCGGGGGCAATCGCAACGCATGGAAGCACGGCACCCGGGGCAGCGCTTGGTTGCGCGAAGCGGACGCCTTGCGCGGGCTCGTCCGCGAAGCGCGCCAGCTCGCTTCGGCGCTTGACGCCAGGGTACATGGGGTTGTTCGCCCAAATCACGCCGGGGTATCCCCCACCCTTCGCCCACAGGGCCAAGTAGGAGACGTGTTTCCGCCAATCTCCGCGTCCGCCGCGGTCCCGCGTGGTCATAGCCTCACAGCCGCGAACGCCTGCACTACCCGGGGAACTGCTACAATCAACGCATGAACAAGCCCCTCGATCTCACCGCCACCACCGCCCTCCCCATCCGCAAGTCGGCGCCCTACCTCTTCCACGCGCAGACGACGAGCCTCTGCGAGACCTGCCTCAAACTCGTGCCCGCAAAAATCCTGATCGAGGGTGATGACGTCTTCTACCAAAAGCGTTGCACCGAACACGGCGTGCAGAAGACGCTGATCTCGAGCGACGCGACGTACTGGAAGAGCTGCAAAGACTACTTGAAACCCGGCGACCGCCCGCTAGCACCTCAAACGCACACCGAGCGCGGTTGCCCCTATGACTGCGGCCTCTGCCCCGATCACGAACAGCACTCGTGCCTCGCGATCCTGGAGGTGAACGAAGCCTGCAACCTCTCCTGCCCCGTTTGCTTCGCCGATTCATCGGTAAAGCGCACTGGCCACCGCGATCTCGCCACCATCGAAGCGATGATGGACACGCTGGTGCAGAGCGAAGGCGAGCCCGACCTCGTGCAGATCTCCGGCGGTGAGCCCACGATCCATCCGCAGTTCTTCGAGATTCTCGACGCCGCCAAGCGCCGCCCGATCCGCCACCTGATGATCAACACGAACGGCATCCGCATCGCGCGCGAGCCTGAGTTCGCGGCACGCCTTGCGACCTACATGCCGCGCTTCGAAGTCTACCTGCAGTTCGACTCGCTGAAGCGCGACGCGCTGATGAACCTGCGCGGCGCCGACCTGCGCAGCGTGCGCCAACAAGCCCTCGAAGCGTTGGAGAAAAACAACATCTCGACCACACTCGTCGTCACCGTAAAGAAAGGCGTGAACGACGAAGAGGTGCCCGACATCATCCGCCACGCGCTGGAATGGCGCTGTGTGCGCGGCGTGACGCTGCAGCCGGTGCAGGACGCCGGCCGCAACGACAACTTCGACCCGCGCAAGAACCGCGTCCTGCTCTCCGACGTCCGCCGCGAGGCGGCAAAGGCCGGCGTCTTCTCCCTCGAAGACATGATCCCAATGCCGTGCAATCCCGACGCCATCTCGATCGGCTACGGGCTGCGCAACGGAAAGCAGGTGGCGCCAATCACGTCGATGATCCCGCGCGAAGTGTTGGTCGAAGCCGCCCCAAACACCGTGACGTTCGAGAACTTCCCCGAACTGCGCAAACGCATGTTCGACCTGCTCTCGCTTTCGACCGCCGCCGCAGACACGTCGGAAAAGCTCGCAGCCGTCCTCTGCTGCCTACCCGAAGCGGCGGTGCCGCAAGAGATCGCCTACGATCACACGTTCCGCGTCGTCATCGTGCAATTCATGGACCGCTACAACTTCGACCTCGGCGGCGTAAAACGAAGCTGCGTCCACTTCGTAGAACCCGACGGCAAAATCTACCCCTTCGACACCTCCAACACGTTCTACCGCGAGGGCGCGGTGGGCCAAGCGGCCGGTATCCGTCGATGAATGAGCCAGCAAGCAAACTACCGGACGCTGCCGTGGGCAAGGTGTTCATTGCATTGGGCGCTGTTGTTCTCT
>CAYXQB010000159.1:0-7949 GCA_964466435.1 uncultured Flavobacteriaceae bacterium
TGCAGTTTTTCGAAGCACCGGGCATCGACGGCACGATCCGCGACCATACGTGCTACATCTACGTCGACGATCTCGACGCGACCTACAACGCGTTTGCTGCGGCCAAAGTGGGCAAGCTAATGCCGATCGAAAAGAAACCGTGGGGCGTGCCCGAATTCGTGTTGGTCGACTGCAACGGCAACATGCTCCGGGTGGGATGCCCGCGCATCGAAATGTGATCCACGGATGAAGGTCGGCGTCATCGGTCTCGGGCAGCGCATTTCCGCCGTCGTGTCGGCGTTGAAGGCGGCTGGCGCACCGGTCGAAGTTTCGGCGTATGTAGACCCGGCACCGGTCGGACTCGACCGTCTCAAAGACGAGGGCATTGCCGTCGGCAAAGCTCTGAAGAGCCCCGAGGAGTTACTGAATGAGGGCGAGCACGATCTGGTGTTGATCGGCTCGCCCAATCATCTGCACGCCGAGCACTTGATGCTTGCGCTTTACGGTTCGAAGCCGGTCTTCGTCGAAAAGCCGATCGTGCGCACCGAGAACGAATCATACGCGCTGGCGCAGCGGCTTTCGACCGAGGAAACACCGCCCTTGTTCGTCGGCCTCGTGCTCCGTTCGTCGCCGATTGCGCGCGAAATTATGTCGATCGTGCGCGAAGGGCATCTGGGGCAGATCGTCTCGATCGACGCGACGGAGCATCTGCCGCCGGAGCATGGCGCTTATCTTGCGCGCAACTGGCGGCGCAAGCGCGAATGGGGCGGTTCGTTCCTACTCGACAAGGTGTGTCACGACTTCGACATCTTGGGCGAGATCGCGGGCGCCCGGCCGCAACGCATCGTCAGCTTCGGCGGGCGCGGCATTTTCAGGCCGGATCGCGAGCCAGCGTCGCGCAACTATTCCGACGGATCGCCTGCGTTCGAATCGTGGCCGGGCGGCTGGGAAGCGCAGACCGATGCGTTTGCGAGCGACATGGACGTGACGGATCATCAGACCGCGCTCATCGAATACGTCAACGGCGTTCAGCTTGCCTTTCACGCTAACAGCTGCAGCGCCCTGCGCGAGCGGCGTTGGTATGTGGCAGGAGCCGACGGCACGCTGATCGCCGATCTCGACCGCAACACGATCATGTGGCGGCGGCATCTCGAGCGCACGGCGCCATTCCGGCGGCAATTTCCGATCTCCGACCACGACCACAACGGCGCAGACGTCGCGATGGCGCGCGATCTGATTGCGGCACTCAAAGACGAGACCGAGTTTCCGGTGACGCCCTTTCAGGCGATCGAAGCGGGCTTGACCGTCATGGCGATCGACAAGGCACAGGCGATGGGACAGGTCGTCGATTGCGCAGCGATCTGGGACACGCTCGATACAGCGATGAACGTGGCGTGATATCTCAGAAGTAGCGCAGGACGCGGATTTCGAGTGCGTGGTCGCGTTCGAAGTTCGACTCCAGGGTGCCGTTCGCCACGTAGGGCAAGAAGCGGCCTTCGACTTCCAGTTTCCAGCCTTCGGCGATGCGGGTTGCGAATTCGACCGTCGCGAACGTCGTTTGGGTTTCGACGTCGACGATCGCGCCGCCGAGCAGGCTGGTGTCGTCTTGGTCGTTGAGGGCGAGTCTTGCGCCGACCATCACGTCGTTGTTGAAGATCGTGAAAGGTGCGAAGTCGTCGCGGCCGTCGTGATGGTACTCGGCAATGAGGCCGAGGTCCGCGGACGACTCGAACACTTGGTAGAGCGTGTATTCGAATCCGGCGGTCGCCGCGAAGAACGGTTCTCCCTGACCCTCGCGCCGGATCGCTTCGAGCTTTAGGAGCCAGGCGTCGAACGTCGCCTGAACGTCGAGGCCGGTTTGGTCGATCTGGTCGTAGTGCGGGACGAAGACGGGTCCGCCGGGCACCAGCGTTGGCACCAGGCGCGGTTCCCGGCCCGTGCCGTGGAAGTGCGAGAGACCGATGTCGAAGTTGCCCACCCTCTCCTGCCAGCGTAGCGCGAAGTCGATGTGGCGTTCCTCGTCGCCCGACTCGAACACCGCGAGATCCTCAGCGACACGCAACGGCAGGCCGGGGCGGCCTTCGGGACCCGCGAATGTGCGTTCGCGGAAATAGGGCAGGACAAACGCGCTCCACGTGCCGAAGCCGGTGATGACGTTCAGGTTCACCATCGGTTGGCCGAGCTTGTCCTCTTCGTCGAGCGACTCGACGAGATCGGTCTGGTTGACGATGTCGACGAGATGGCGCGACTCCGCGACGCCCCAAAACACCTTCCCGAGGCCGACGCGAAGGTCCCAGTCGCCGGCGTTGTAGAGCCAGTTCGCCTCGCGAATATCCCAGTGCGTGCGCTCGTCGTCGTCCGCGTCGATCCGGCCGAAGGGGATCAGGGTGAGCGTGTTTTCTTCGTCGAGCTTCCAGCGCAGCTCCGGCTGCAGCGCTAGCGACGGGCTGAACGTGTTTTCGTGTTGCGCGGGGAACTTGGGCTCCGCGGGAAAGATGCGGACTTCGCCGGCGACGTAACCGGACAGGTCAATAGGCTCAGCGCGCGCGACAGCCGCACACGCCCCGATCAAACCTATCAGCCAAAAACGCCGCATCCCGCCCCCTTCGTGCGCCTCAACCTAGCGCAGCCTGGCGAGCGCGTCCGGATCGAACTCAGTTTGATCGACCTTCGCGTTCAGCTCAAAGTTACCCAAAGAGAGCGTCGTTTTCTTACCCGTTTGATGGTTTTCCATCACGAGCGTGTGCGAGCGCCAGAACTTGCCTTGGTATTGCCTGTAGCCCGTGAACAACAGTGTTTTCGAATGCTCCGCCTTGCGGTCGAAGAACTCCAGCTTGCGGACCTGATAGTCCTTCTTGTCGACCCAGCTGACCTGGCGTGTGTAGCCTGAGTTTTCATAGGCCGGAAACCGCTCGCTGACGAAGCAGACAAGCCCTTTCGCTTCGTCCGTCGGGCAAGGCTCTTCGCGCAGGTATTTGTAGGTGAAGCGTTCGACCTCTTGGGCGAGCAGGTCTTCGAACGCGAATTCGCTTCCGACAAACGAGCCGGACTTGTTCGCCGAGGCGATGCGCTTCACGCGCTTCAAAGCCGGCAGGAACAGCCATTGATCGTCCGGCGTCTTGAAATGCGTGAACGACAACAGCGCTGTGCCTTGCACGTCCGCCGGCGACAAGAAGTAGGTCAGCGACTTGTCGCCGTCCGTGTCGGAGACGACTTCAAGCGCGCGCAGGCGCATGTTGCGCTCGCTCTTTTCGCCTTGCTTGTTCTCCAGGATCATTTTGGCGTCGACTTTGGAATCGACCCAGCCGGTGTTGCGCTTTTGCGATTCCACGGCGATGGCGAGGCCCTTTTGCTCGGGCGTTTCGGCGTGAGCGAGCGCCGGTAGGGCGAGCACCAAGAGAGCGGCAGCGATGGTCTTTTGCATGAGTGTCCTCATTCGGCTGGAGCGGGGACCGCTGCGCGGTCGCGGTTGCGGCGGTCGACGAACATTAAGAGCGGCGGTAACAGGAAGAAGTCGGCGATGATTGCGAAAGCGATGCAGATCGCGGTCAGCAGGCCCATCGCACGGTTCACCTCGAACGGCGAGAGCGACAACACGAGGAAGCCTAGCAGCAGGGCGGCTGTCAGGATCCATAGCGCGGGTCCGACGGTCGAGAACGAGTAGCGGACCGCGTCCTCAGGCGTGAGCTGAAGCTCGCGCCGGCCACGGATGTATTTCGACAGCAGGTGGATCGTCGAGTCGACGACGATGCCGAGGCTGGTCGCGGTAACGATCGAGGAGGCCATCCCCAAGCGGCCGACCAGGAAGTACCAGACACCGAACGTCATGATGATCGGCACGAAGTTCGGTATCATACTGATCAGCCCGAGCCGGAGCGAGCGGAACGGAACAATCAAGAAGAACGAGATTGCGACCATCGCCCAGCCGGTGCCGAACAAGTTCGCGTCGATGTTCCGCTGCGCGATGAACGAGAACATGATCGCGGGGCTTGCGCCTTCGACGCCGGCGCTGGACGGGATGTTGGCTGCGATCCAAGCATCGGCCTTGGCCTTGAACGCGCGCGTATCGACTGCGGAGACGACACCTTTCAGCGTGACGATGACGCGGGTCGCGGATTTGTCGACGTTGATCGTATCGTTCAAGTCGAGACCGAGCGGCAACGAGAGCTCGTAGAGCAGCAGATACTGCGCGGCAAGCTGTCGGTCGTCGGGCACTTTGTAGAAGGCCGGGTCGTCGGCGTTCAGGTTCTTGTTCAGCCGCTTCATGATGTCGGTGAGCGTGAAGACGTGCAGCACGTTCGGCTGCTGGCGCGCCCAGTTCGCGAAATCTTCGACCTTGTTCAGGAATGCGGGGTTCGTGATGCCGTTCGATTCGCCTGCCTTGATCGAATAGTCGACCGTGTAGATGCCGGTCAGGTGCTCGATCATAAAGTCGGTATCCCGCCGGAACTCGATCGAGCGGTCGAACCAGTTCACGAACTGATCGTTGAGCTCGATCTTCGGAATCTGCATGCCCAGCCAGATCGTGAGAGCGGAAAGGGTCACCGCGAGCGGGATGCGCAGCTTGATGACAAAGTTCGCGAGGAAGCGCATGAAGCCGCCGCCTTCGTCGCTGACGACGTTCCCGCGCTTGCCGATCGGCAGGATCGCGAGGAGGGCTGGCAAAAACAACAGGGCATAGACCCATGTCGTCAGCACACCCAGCGAGACAATGTTGCCCAAGTCGCGGAATGGCGGGGCGTCGGCGGCGTTGAGCGACAGAAAGCCGATGGCGTTCGTCACGCTGGTCAACGTGATCGCACCGAAATTGACACGCGTCGATTCGATCACCGCCTCGAACCGCGTTCGGCCGCCTCGCAGCTCGTGCAGGAAGTTGTGGATCACGTGCACGCTTTCGGCGATCGCGAGCGTCAAGATGATGACCGGCGACAGCGCAGAAGGCGGCGTTAGCGTCATGCCAAGCCAACCGGCGAGGCCCATGGCGGCGACTGTCGCCATGGTGAGCACAATCATGACGCAGAACATCGCGCCGAGCGAGCGCAGGAGCACCAGCGAGGTCAGCGCCACGACCAGGTACATCAACGGTACAAGAGTCGTGATGTCGGCCTGCGTCGCTTCGCTGAAGGCGTTCGACAGAGCCACCGACCCAGTGAGGCGGATTTCGATGCCCGGGAACTGGGTGCGGAAGCGATCGACCACGGCGCGCGTGGCAGCCATCGCGGTCGACGCTTCGATCGGGGATTTATCCGGCATCACCATTGTGAGCACGACGCCGGTCGCGTGACCGTCCGGCGCAACGATGCGGTCTTTGAGCAGGGGCTCGTTTGTCGCGATCGCGCGTACGCGCTCCAGGCCTGCTTGATCGAGAGCAGATGGGTCCTTGACCAAGTCCGCGACACTCAAGTCGTCGCCTTCAGCCTGCGTGTGCTGATAGTTCGTGACCGAGTCCGCGCGCATCACGAAAGGAAGCTTCCAGCCTTCGTCGGTCAGCCAGCGCACCGCGGTCAGCGTTTCGCGCGTGAAGACGTTGCCGTCTTTCGGGCGTAGCACGAACACCAGGTTGTCGCGCTTCGAGTAGACGTTTTGGAGTTCGGTGAACGCCTTGTACTGCGGGTTTTCGGGGGCGAAGAAATAGCGGTAGTTGTTCGAGAAGCTCAGGAACTGGCCGCCGTAACCGGCAGCGACGACCGATGCGATCCCGAGAAGAACGACCGGCCAGCGGAGGAACACCAGAATGCGCGCGACGCCGAGCGCGAAGCGATCGGTCGCGGTCATCGCGATCGGCTGTTCCGACATTTGCCCCCACTTGCGCCCTTTACAAGCGCGACAAGACTTCAGTAAACTACACAGTGTAGTTTAAAAAATCATGGCCCGGAGTCAAGCCACAGCAAGCTCGCATTCGCGGCACGATCTTTTCGCCGAGCCGCTCGATCGCGAAAACCCCAAGCGCAACGCCATACTTTTGGCGGCGGCGGAGCTGTTTCTCGAGCACGGGTATGAACCCGTCAGCATGGATTCAATCGCATCCAAGGCCGACGTGTCGAAGCGCACGGTCTATAGCTACTTCGACAGCAAGACGGCGTTGTTCTCGGCCATCCTGATCGCGCACTGCAACACCATGGGCGGCATAGCGTTACCCGAGCACGCGGCCGGTCACGACCCACACAAAGTGCTGACCGAGTTCGGGCGCGTGTTTGTGCGGATGATCACTTCACCACGCGCGGTGGCCATGCAACGGGTGATCTTCCGCGAGGTCGAGCGTTTGCCCGAGATCGGGCGCATCTTCTTTGAGAATGGGCCACAGCGGCACATCGCAAAGCTTACCGAGTATCTCAGACAGGCAACTGCCGAAGGGAAGCTCAAGGTCGTTGATCCGGCGGGCGCCGCGTTTCTGTTCATGTCGATCGTGAAAGCGCCGTTTCATCTCCATCAATTGTGCGGATTGATCGACACGCCACCCAACGCGGCGATCGATCGCGCCGTGAAAGAGGCGGTCGACGTGTTTCTTCGCGCTTACAGCGGCCCGGCAGATCGCGCTCGCGTGTAATCTCGAGCAGGGGTCAATCGTCGAGCTTTTTCGGTACTGCCGCGGCGGATTGGGCGTTGGCCGCGACGATGGCGGCAAGGTTCTGCGGGTCCGACTTTGCGATGGCGCGCAACTTGATCGAAAGCGGCCCGCACAGTTCTTGCGTCGTTCCCAGCATGAAGTCGAATGAGATGTCGCGGCGGGTTTCGCGTTCGCTCCGGTCCTGCTGAAGTTCTTGCACCCTCGCGGTGTCATTCCTCGAGCGCGCGACTTCGATTTCGTCGTTCGTTCGGGCGATCACGTCGGTCTCGGCCAAGATTCCATCAACTGCGAGCGTCATGCGCGCCATGCACGTATAGAGTTCGGCGCGGACGTTCGGGTCGGCGATGTCGGCGATGCGCTCGCGGTTTCGTTCGTAGACGTCGAGATCGCGCATACAGCTGCGCACGAGACGGATTGTGTAGGGGCCGTACGGGTTGCCGCGCGCGCGGGCGTCCTTGGCGAGGTTGGAGAGAACGCTGAGCGAGGACAGGAGATCGAGGCAGACGAGCGCGATCGACCGTTCCTGACGCTTGCGTTCCATGCGGTCCAAGAGCCAGGCGACAAGGAAGCCGCCGGCGCTGGCCAAGAACGCGCCGATGATCATGGCGAAGAACTGCGCACCGGCGGCGCTGGTAACGTCGAAGATGGATTGCGTGACGCCTGCGGCCATCGGTTAGCGTACGGGCACGCTTGCGCTCAACACAAGGTCGGCCGCCTTCGCGTCGTCCCATTCGGCGGGGCCGACGATGCGGCCGCGGTCGCGGCCTTCGCGGTCGATCAGGATCGTGGTGGGTAGGCCGATGACCTTGAAGTCGCTTTGTGCGCGCATCGAGGGATCGACGTAAACGCCCAAGTGCTCGATGCCGTGCTCTTGGTAGAACGCCTTCACAACATTCGGGCCGCCACGGTCCAGAGAGAGAGCCACGACCACGACGTCCACGTCTTTCAGTTGCTGCTGCAGACGGTCGAGCATCGGCATTTCGGCGACGCAGGGCGTGCACCAGGTGGCCCACAAATTCAGCACCACGACCTTGCCGCGGAAGCGGTCGAGATTCACCATCACACCGTGCTCGTCCAGAAACGCCGACTTGGGTGAGGGCAGCACTTCGCGCGCGGGTATGAAGTTCTCGATGCCGCCCAGCTTCTTGGGCTGCGGCTCTTCGTTAAGCCTTGCGAGCATGTAGACGCCGAGCGCGGCGGCAGCCACAATGGCCGCGACAAGCACGAAGACCAGTATTCGCTGCAGTGACATTCAACGCCTTTCGCGAGACACGATGACGACGAACGAAATGTGGGGCGGGCGTTTCGCCCAAGGACCAGCCGCCATCATGGAGGAGATCAACGCTTCCATCGACTTCGACCGGCGCCTTTATGCCCAAGATATCGCCGCCTCGAAAGTGCA
>CAYXQB010000160.1:0-7880 GCA_964466435.1 uncultured Flavobacteriaceae bacterium
AATGGTGAGAACACGGCATTCAAGGGCCAAATCGAAGGCTACTACGACAACGACGTCTTCGATCTCTCCGCGCTCGGCAGCTACTTCGACAACGCCGAAAGCTACTACGGCCGCGTGCGCGCTGGCTTCCGCCTGGCGGACGTCGTGGTGGGCCCCGAAATCGCACTACACGGCTCAGACGAGTACGACACGCAGGAATACGGCGGCTTCGTTCGCTACGTCGCGACCGATACGATATCGCTCGGCGCCAAGTTGGGCTATGCGGTCCGCGACGGGCGTGGCGACGACGGCGCCTATGTCGGCATCGAAATCGGCCTCGGCTACTAAGCTCGAGGCTTATGGCGGTTCACGTCAAAAACTCGGCGGCGGCAATCATTGCCGCCGCCGTTTTGTTTGCAGCCCTCGCCGTCGGTTGGCTCTATTGGCGCGGCGGCGGCGCGCCGCTCGATGCCGAGTGGGTACGCTACCGCGACCGATTCATGAGCACCGAAGGCCGCATTGTCGATGAAGGCCGCGGCGGCATCTCGACCAGCGAGGGCCAGGGCTTTGGAATGCTCTTGGCCGCCGCATACAACGACCGCATCGCCTTCGACAAACTCTGGCGCTGGACGAAGGAAAATCTCGGCAAGCGCCAAGACGGCCTGTTCATCTGGACGTGGAAGCCCGACGAAAAGCCTTCGCCCGGCACGGTGAACGCGACAGACGGCGATTTGCTTATCGCTTGGGCGCTCGTCCGTGCTGGACAGAAATGGAACGACCACGCTCTCATCGACGAAGCAATCCGACGCGCGAAATCAATGCGCAGGTTCGACACGCTCGCCCGCGAGATCAAACAAAAATTCTACCTCGCCCCCGACGTCAGCCAGCCCGAACACGGCGCGGGCATCGTCGTGAATCCGTCTTACATCATCTTCCCTGCGTTTCGCGATCTCGACGTGATCGACCCCAACTGGCTCTGGGGCCAACTCACGCATTCCGGGCTCCGCATGCTCGAAGCCGCGCGCTTCGGCCCGCACCGGTTGCCGCCCGATTGGCTGATCGCAAAAGACGATGGCGCGTTCGCATTGCCGGAGAAGAACTACGACCGCGTTGCCGGTTACGAGGCCATCCGCATCCCGCTCTACCTCATGTGGGCGAACCTTGCGGACGAAGAGTTTATGCGTCCGTTCGCCGAAGCCTGGACGAAAAGCCGCAAAGGCCGCGAGATCGGCATCGTCTTCAACCTCGACGACGGCACCGTCAAAGCCCGCAACAACGGCACCGGTTTCCGCACAATCGAACGTGCCGTCGATTGCGCGCTCACCGGCTACCCCATTCCCGCCGATCTGCGCCTGAGCCAGCACGACGACTACTACTCCGCCTCGCTCTACTTGCTGACGCTCGTTATGCTGAAAGAAATGCACCCAGCCTGTCTTTCCGCGCGGGATTAGGCCGGTTGTCCGAATCGCTTGGCGCCCCTACATTCCGCGCGCCATGGCCCGCCCCGTCCCCCGTTTTGTCTGCCAATCCTGTGGTGCTGCGTATCCGAAATGGAGCGGGCGCTGCGAATCTTGCGGCTCGTGGAATTCGCTGACCGAAGAAGCCGAAACGACCGCAATCCCCGGCGCAAAGGCCGGTGGACGCGGCGGGCGGGTCATCGCGCTCGAACCCGTGAAAGGCAACTCCCCTGCCCCGCCGCGCATGCTGACCGGCATCGCCGAATTCGACCGGGTCTGCGGTGGCGGCCTGGTCGCGGGCTCAGCGCTTCTTGTCGGCGGCGACCCCGGCATCGGCAAATCGACGCTTCTGCTGCAGGCGATGACGGCGCTCGCCAAAGGCGGCAGGCCCACCGTCTACATCTCGGGCGAAGAAGGCATCGACCAAACGCGCCTGCGCGCCAAACGCCTCGGGCTCGAGGATAGCCAAGTCAAACTCGCTGCCGAAACCAGCCTGCGCGATATTCTGTCCACGCTCGATTCGAGCGCCCCGCCAGCCGCCCTCGTTGTCGACTCGATCCAAACGTTATGGTCCGACGCGATCGAAGCGGCCCCTGGCACCGTCAGCCAGGTCCGCGCCTGCGCACAAGAACTCATCCGTTATGCGAAGCGCAAAGGCACCGCGCTGATCCTGATTGGCCACGTCACGAAGGACGGCCAGATCGCAGGCCCCCGCGTCGTCGAACACATGGTCGACGCCGTCCTCTATTTCGAAGGCGAGCGCGGCCACCAATTCCGCATCCTGCGCGCAGTCAAGAACCGCTTCGGCCCGACCGACGAAATTGGCGTGTTCGAAATGCGCGAAGAAGGCCTCTCCGAAGTCGCGAACCCCTCTGCCCTATTCCTCGGCCCAAAAGAATCGCGCGCCTCCGGCGCCGCTGTGTTCGCCGGAATCGAAGGCACCCGCCCGCTCCTCGTGGAAATCCAGGCGCTCGTCGCCGAGGCCTCCTACGGCGCCCCTCGGCGCGCCGTTGTCGGTTGGGATTCGGCCAGGCTCGCCATGATCCTCGCCGTCCTGGACGCACGTGCTGAAATTGGAATTTCGGCACAGGACGTCTATCTCAACGTCGCGGGTGGCCTGCGCATTGGCGAGCCGGCCGCGGACCTGGCGGTCGCTGGCGCGCTGGTTTCCTCGCATTTCGGCGTGATCGTCCCGCACGACTGTGTGTTCTTCGGGGAGATCGGCCTCTCCGGTACTGTCCGCGCCGTCGGCCAGGCCGACAACCGCCTGAAAGAGGCGCAAAAGCTGGGCTTCAAGCGCGCTTTTGTGCCGCCGGGCGTTTCGCCGCCGAAGGGACTAGAAGTCACGCCCGTACCGACCGTTGCCGCACTGATTGCCCTGTTGAAAACGCTTCATTAACCCAAAAGGTCGACACCATTGGTGATAGGTGTCCGGAGCCCATGGAGAGCGAGCTGACGATCGTCGATTACGTTGTGCTGGGGGTTCTTTTGATCTCCGGCCTGATCGCGGCGTATCGCGGCTTTCTCAAAGAAACGCTCTCCGTCAGCAGCTGGCTCGTCGCAGCGCTTGCCGCCGTTTTCTTCTGGCCGGTCACGAAGCCCTTCGCGCGCGCGCTTCTCGAACCCCAGATTCTCGCTGACATACTGGCCTTGGTCGGCGTTTTCTTTCTGATCCTGATCCCAGCCTCGTTCGTGAGCTTCCGCCTCTCGGAACTCGTGCGCGAAAGCAGCGCGGGACCGCTCGACCGCTCGCTTGGTTTCGTCTTCGGCCTGGCCCGCGGCCTTTTGGTCGTCGGCCTCGGCTACGTCGTCTTTACGTCGCTCGCCTCCGAAGAGAACCATCCCGATTGGGTTCGCGAGGCGCGCCTCCTTCCGGTTGTCAAAGGTACGGCCGACGTAATCGTTTCACTCGGCGACAAAAAGCAAAAGCAGAATGACGCACCGGCGGAAGAAGCCGTTGCGGAAGGAACGCAACACGCAGACAACACCAGCGCGGAACCGGCACAACAACCAACGCCGGCGGCTGACGAAAACACCGGCAACTCAACCGAAGGCGGTGGTGGGAACAAGAGCAAGTCTTACAGCGCAGGTCAGCGCCGCGCCTTGGATGAGCTCGTGAAATCCACCTCGAAAGAGTGATGGACAACGAAATCTCGACGAATCCCTTCGACGACGACAAGCTGCATGAAGAATGTGGGGTCTTCGGCATCTGGGGCAAACCCGATGCGGCAGCCTTCGTGGTGCTTGGCCTCCACGCCCTACAGCATCGCGGCCAGGAAGCGGCCGGCATCGTCTCCAGCGACGGCGACCATTTCTACCGCGAGCGGCGCGAGGGCCTGGTCGGCGACCAATTCGCAGTCGGCGGCCCCGTCCCGAAGCTGAAGGGTCAGAACGCGATCGGCCACAACCGCTACTCGACCGCCGGCGGCACGCTAAACAACAATATCCAGCCCTTCTTCGCCGACGTTGCGAACGGCGGCATTGCCGTCGCGCACAATGGCAACCTCACGAACGCACTCGCACTGCGCAGGCAGCTCGTACAAAAGGGCTCGATCTTCTACTCGACGTCCGACACGGAGTGCATCGTCCATCTGATCGCAACGTCGAAATACGACAAAATCGTAGATCGCCTCGTTGATGCGTTGAAGCAAATCGAAGGCGCCTATTCCCTCGTCTGCCTCACGCGAAAGAAATTGATCGGCGTGCGCGACCCCTTGGGCGTGCGCCCGCTTGTCCTCGGCAAGGTCGATGGCGCGCATGTGCTCGCGTCAGAGACCTGCGCACTCGACATCATCGGTGCCGAATTCGTCCGCGACGTCAAACCTGGCGAAGTGGTCGTCATCTCGGATGAGGGCATCGAATCCTACATGCCCTTCCCGCAACAGCGCCAACGGTTCTGCATCTTCGAATACGTCTACTTCGCGCGCCCCGACAGCATGATCGACGGCCTCGGCGTGTACGAGGTGCGCAAATCGATCGGCTCGGAACTCGCCCGCGAAGCCCCAGTCGACGCAGACATGGTCGTGCCAGTCCCCGATTCCGGCGTCCCCGCCTCGATCGGCTACGCCGAAGCATCCAAGATCCCGTTCGAACTCGGCATCATTCGCAACCACTATGTCGGCCGGACGTTCATCGAGCCGACCGACCACATCCGCAACTTGGGTGTGAAACTGAAGCACAATGCGAACCGCGCTCGTCTGAAGGGCAAGCGGGTGGTTCTGGTGGACGACTCTATCGTCCGTGGAACGACCTCGAAGAAGATCATCAAAATGGTTCGCGACGCCGGCGCCGCCGAGGTGCACATGCGTATCGCAAGCCCGCCCACGACGGACAGCTGCTTCTACGGTGTGGATACGCCGGAAAAAAAGAACCTGCTTGCCGCGAACTACACGGTCGCCGAGATGTGTCGCTTCATCGGTGCGGACTCGCTTCATTTCATCTCGATCAACGGCCTCTATCGTGCGCTGCGTCAGAACCGCCGCGACGGAACCACGACCCGTTACTGCGACGCCTGCTTCACGGGCGAGTATCCCACGGCGCTGACCGACCGCGACAGCACGGTCGAAAACAAGCAACTCTCGCTCCTCGCCGTCTAACGCACCGATTGCTGCCATGCACTTGAAGGATAGGATCGCCCTCGTCACCGGCGCCTCGCGCGGCATCGGCCGCGCCACGGCGCTCGCCCTCGCCAAGGAAGGTGCCCACGTCGTCGCCGTCGCGCGCACCGTCGGCGGGCTCGAAGAGCTCGACGACGAAATCAAAACGGCTGGCGGCGCCGCCACGCTGGTGCCGCTCGATCTCAGAGACGGTGCCGCCTTCCCACGGCTCGCCGGCGCTGTCGCCGAACGCTGGAAGAAGCTCGACGTCATGATCGGCAACGCTGCCGTCTTGCACGGCCTCTCGCCCGTCACGAACATCAATCCGAAACACTGGCTCGAGGCGTTCGATGTCAACGTCAACGCGAACTTGCGCCTGATCCAGTTCTTCGACCCGCTGCTAAAGGCCAGCGACGCCGGCCGGGCGATCTTCGTGACCTCGGGCGTCGCCAGAAATCCCCGGGCCTATTGGGGCACTTATGCCGCGAGCAAAGCGGCCCTGGACGCGCTCGTGCTCACCTATGCCGCGGAATGCGCCTCGACGCCTGTCCGTGTGAATCTCTTCAACCCAGGCCCCACGCGCACGCTGATGCGCGCCAAAGCCGTCCCCGGCGAAGACCCCGAAACGCTCCCGACGCCCGAGGCCGTCGCTGCCCAACTGATCGAGCTCGCGATGCCCACCGAAACCCGCAACGGCGAAGGCGTCGCGTTTAAGCGCTAAGCGCTGTCATTCCTGCGGTGGATACCGGTCGAACATCGGCAGTTCGTGCACGTGCGCCATCCACGGAATTCGATCCGCGACTTGAATATGCGCCTGCGCGGGCACGGCGGCTGGATCGTCATATGTCGCGCTTTGAATGTCGACGATGCCGGGTAGCATCTGCGCATTCACGTAGAACAGTCCCGTCCCGCAATCGGCACAGAAATGCCGCCGCCCGTGCTCCGAAGACTTGTAGACCTTCGGCGTACCCTTCGTCACCTTGACCGCGGTCTCGGGATACATCGTCCATCCCACCATCGGCGCGCCCGCGTGCCGCCGGCAATCGACGCAGTGACAGAGCGCGTGCGTCAGCGCCTCGCCCTCCGCCTGATAGCGAATAGCGCCGCAATGGCATCCACCCGTGATCATTGCCGTACCGCCGCTGCCGCTAGCTTTCGGCCGTCGGGCCATCCGCCTTCCGCGCACCGAACAGCCGCCAGACGGCACCGCCGAGCGCCACGACGCCGACCGCGATCAGTTTCCAAGCACCCAGCAAAAGCTTGAACAACCCCGCTTTCGCAGCAACACCGCCCGCGATCAAACCGGCAATGCCGTACGCCGCAAGTTTGTCGCCCTCTTTGTAGTCCGCATAGCGATTGCCCTCGGTGAACGACACCATCGATAGCATGGCGGGCACCTTCGCGTTGATGTCCTTCAGCTGATTCATGCCGCCGATCACGTTCACCTGCAGCACGCCTTCGCGGCCTAGGGCGCGAATCGAGTAGTTCAGCGTGTCGGCCTGCTCGCCGCTGAACTTCAATTGCTTCGCCCAAAAGAGCTTGTGCTCGGCCTTATCGTACTTCGGTTCCTGCGCCCAACCGACGAGCGTGACCGTTCCATAGCCGGCCTTCTCGCGTTCCTTGTTTTCCTCCGCCGTGCCGTCCTGCATCTCCTTCAGCAGATCGGTGTAGTTGATCGACGCCGCATCATCGTCAGCGACGTGACCTTCGTCTTCATAGGTGATGATCGCGGCCCAACTGTCCTCCGCGAGCGGGCTCACGCCCTTGGGCACGATCGCGCCAAGCGCGTGCGCGCCGACGTCCGGCGGATTGCCCCACACCTCGGTCAGAAGCTTTTTCGTGTCGGCCGCATCCAGATACGCAAATCCTTCGGCAATGACGATGCGCGCCTTACTTCCCAAATCATGCGTGCCGTCGCGTTGCACCAAGCTGTTCGCCGCAATCTCGCGCGGGCTCGGCGGTTCGGCTGCCGCCGCGGGCTCAGTCGGCGCCGTCGCGGGATCCGCCGCAGTCCCCGGCGCACCCTGCCCACCGCCACCCTCACCACCGACAGCAGGCGCCGTCGCGGGAGCGGCCGGCACCGCGGGAGCCGTCGCCGGCGCTGCAGGTTCAGACTTCGGCGGAACAACATCGCCAAGCGCCACCGGCGCCAAGAACAAAGCGGTCGTCATCAACGCAGCAGCACGAACGGTCATGGGGCTGATCCTCAAAGCAACAAACACCAGGCCAGCCTAAAACCAAAAACGTGCCGTTGTCAGCTAAGGAAAAGACGGTTGTAGCCTACACGCAGCAATTGGCCACACCGGCCGTTCGCTCAAGACCTGCGCCCCTTGTCGAACGGGTTCGAGCCCGCCTTCACCTTCATGCGTATGGGCACGCCCGTGAAGCCGAAATGTTCGCGCAATCCGTTGATGAGATAGCGCCCATAGTCGCCGGGCAACTCGCCCGCCTGGCTCGACGAAATCGCGAACGTCGGCGGCCGCGTGCGCGCCTGAGTAATGTAGCGGATCTTGATGCGCCGCCCCTTGGGCGCCGGCGGCGAGTGCCGCTCGATCATCATCGCGAGCCAATCGTTCAGCTTGTTCGTTGCAACGCGCTTGTTCCAAATCTCGTGCTGCTTGAGGATCGCAGGCATCAACCGGTCTAGGCCTTCGCCGGAGAGCGCGGAGATCGCCACGATCGGCACGCCCTTCCACTGCGGCAGCAACTCGTCCACCCGCCCACGCAAAATCTTGAGGCGCTTCGCCTTGTCTTCGACGAGGTCCCACTTGTTGACGGCGACGACCATCGCCCGCCCCTCGCGTTCCACGAGGTCGGCGATCTGCAAATCCTGCGTCTCGAACGGAAT
>CAYXQB010000161.1:0-7848 GCA_964466435.1 uncultured Flavobacteriaceae bacterium
CCTCGCCCACGTCGCACTCGACCCCGCCGCAAACGCTCGACCCGCCGCCGAACGGCACCACAGCGACGTTCGCACCGGAAGCCCAAGCCAGCACTGCGGCAACGTCCGCCTCGTTCTGTGGAAACGCGACGACGTCGGGCGGGCAGGGCACTTGGCGCTGAAACATCCGCACATAGTCGGGAAACGACTTCCCGTAGGCGTGCACCAAACGCTCATGCGGATCGCTGGTGCAGAGCCGCGCAACGGCGCCCTTGGGCTCGACCCGCGGCGCGCGCAACGCAAAGTCTTCGACCTTCGGCGCGGCTTGCGGCGGCTTCAGTGTCGCGCCGAACTTCTGCCCGAACAGTCGCGCGAGGAAGACGGCCTCTTCCTCGCCAACGACTTGATCCTCAGTCCCCCAGCCGTAAAACTTTCGCCGCGCCGCCATAAGCCGCCTCGATCATGTTGCGGCGCGACCCTACGTGCGAACGCTGGGGAGGTAAACTACTGCGGCGGCGTTGGAGCGGCCGGCTGCTCTGCAGGTGCCGCCGGTGCGGGAGACGCCGGGAAGATGATCTTCTGATAGGGCGCAGTCGGCGTCTCGCTCGGACCGAACGGACCCGGAGCTTTGTTCGCGATCGGCGCCAGACTCTTCAAGTAAGCGACAATCGCTTTCGCATCCTCATCGCGCAACTTCGCATAAGCCATCCACGGCATCGTCGGCGCGAGCTTCCGCCCGTCCGGCCGCGTTCCCTCGCGCAGCGCCAACAGAATCTGCGCCTCGCTCCAATTGCCGAGCCCCGTCTCCTTGTCCGGTGTGAGGTTCGGCCCCCAGAAAAACCCAAGCCCGGGCACTTCGAACCCGACATCGCTCCCGGCAAGTGCCTTGTTCATGTCGGGCTTGCCCAGGAAGTACCCCGGCGTATGGCAGTCCCCGCACGACATCTGCGAAACGAGATACTCCCCGCGCTTCACCGGATCCTCCGATGAAGACGGCCCGCACCCGCCAAGCAATGCCAAACCGCCAAGCGCCAAAACTGCTGCTGCACGCATCCTCGCTCCCTTCTCATGCTGCGCCGCGAGATTGCTTAGGACCATGCGATCGGTCAATCTCCCCCTTGAGGAAACGCAAGAATAGAGGTTGATCGATCATGAGCGCCGATAGCGCCACCCTGCCGCGCGCCCAAGAGACCGCATATTCGACGAACTACAAAGTCTACATCCTGATCGTTCTGCTGTTGGTGTACATCACGAACTACGCCGACCGGATGCTCTTAGGGATCCTGCAAGAGGCGATCAAAGCCGAATTCCAGTTGTCGGACAGCGCTCTCGGCTTCCTGTCCGGAACCATGTTCGCAATCTTCTATGCGACTCTCGGCATCCCGATCGCGATCTACGCCGACAGGGCAAACCGGGTTTACGTCATCGCGGGCGCAACCGCGCTTTGGTCGCTGATGACCGCGGCCTGTGGCTTCGCGCAGAACTATTGGCAGCTCGTCGCCGCCCGCATCGGTGTCGGCGTCGGCGAGGCGGGGTCCAATCCGCCGTCGCATTCGATCATCAGCGACCTCTTCTCGATCAAGTCGCGCGCGACGGCACTGGCCATTTTCTCGCAAGGCGTCTCGTTGGGCATCGTGGTCGGCCTTTATGTCGGCGCTGAGATCGCGACACACTACGGCTGGCGCGCGGCCTTCATCTGGCTGGGCTTGCCGGGGTTATTGATCGCCCTGCTCACGGTGCTTACGGTCAAGGAGCCCAAGCGCGGCACATCGGAAGGGCGCGCCGAAGCCAAAGTGCCGCCGTTCTCCGAAACCATCCGCTTCATGAGGTCTCAGCCGGCGCTCGTACATATCTTCATCGGCGGAACGCTTGCCACGCTCGTCGGCTACACCGGCGTGCAGTGGTGGCCGTCGTTCATCACGCGCTCGCACGGTCTGAGCCCCGATCAGATGAAATTGTTCCTGTCGCTCGTGTTCGGGCTTGGAACAGGCTTCGGCATCTTCCTCGGCGGATTTCTCTCCGACTATTTCGGCCGCCGCGACGTCAAGCTGATGCCGCAAGTCGTGGCCATAGCCATTCTCATAGGCATGCCGTTCGGCATCGCGCTTTACGTGGTCAGTAACTCGGCGCTCGTGTTCTTGATCATCGGCATTCCAGCGGCGATCGGCGGCATGTATCTGGGGCCGAGCCTGGCGATGATCCAGAATCTCGTCGGTCTACGCATGCGCACAGTGGCCTCCGCGCTGTTCCTCTTCGTCATCAACTTGGTCGGCATGGGGATTGGCTCCGTTGCCGTCGGCATGGCGAGCGATGCGCTGCGTCCGGCCTACGGCGCGGATTCGCTCAGATACGCGTTGCTCATCTTCGTGTTCTTCAACATCTGGGCGGCGTATCACTACTGGCGCGCCGGCCGCTTCATGAGCGACGGCTTGAAACGCGCCGCGGAAGCATGATGTCGCAATGACCTTAAACGCCGGCTCCTTCACCGAAGACGCGATCGCGCGGGTGACGGCCCGCGAGCGCGATCGCTTCGCCGCCAGCACGCCGAAATCGAAGACGCTTGCCGAGCAAGCCAAGGCCTCGCTCTTCGGTGGGGTGCCGATGCATTGGATGGCCGACTGGCCGACGCCCTATCCGCTGTTCGTCGCGGAAGCGAACGGTGAGCGTTTCAAAGACGTCGACGGCAACACCTATGTCGACTTCTGCCTGGGCGACACCGGCACGATGTTCGGCCATTCGCCGGCCCCCATCGCGGAGGCGATCCGCGAGCAGGCGGGCAGGGGTTTGACGACGATGCTCCCCGGCGAAGATGCCGTCTGGGTGGGGAACGAACTCGCCCGCCGCTTCGGTCTCCCGTTCTGGCAAGTCGCCGCGACCGCAACCGACGCCAACCGCTACGCACTCCGCTGGGCTCGCGCCGTCACCGGCCGTGACAAGATCCTGGTGTTCGACGGCTGCTATCACGGCACGGTCGAAGAGACGATGGTGCGCTTGGAAAGCGGCAAGACCGTCCCGCGCGCCGGCCAACTCGGCAACGTGCTCGACGTCGCGCACACCACCCGCGTCGTAGAGTTCAACGATCTCGCCGCGCTCGAGGCGGCGCTTGGCGCCGGCGACATCGCCGCCGTCCTCGCTGAACCGGCGATGACGAACATCGGCATGGTGCTCCCCGATCCCGGGTATCACGACGCACTGCGCAAGGTTTCGCGCGAGCACGGCACGCTTCTCATCATCGACGAGACGCACACGATCTCAACGGGCGTGGGCGGTTACACCCGCGCGCACAAGCTTGAGCCCGACATCTTCGTCCTCGGCAAACCCGTCGCGGGCGGTATTCCCTGCGCCGTCTTCGGCGTCACTTCCGATGTCGCCAAGCGCATGGAGCAAGCCCGCGCGAGAGCGGCGAGCGGCGGCCACGGCCACTCTGGCATGGGCACGACACTATCCGCGAACGCCTTCGCCATGCATGCCATGCGCGCGAACTTGAACGCCGTGATGACGGACGCCGCCTACGCCCACATGATCCCGCTGGCCGAACGCCTCAGCGCCAATCTCCGATCCTTGATCGCAAAGCATCATTTACCCTGGTCGGTTACCCAAATCGGCGCACGGACGGAGTTCCAATTCGCTGCAAAACCGCCGCGCACCGGCCGCGAAGCGGAAGCAGCCTTCCATGACAGCTTGGAAAAGTGCATCCATCTCTCGCTTCTTAACCGGGGTGTAATGATCACCCCGTTTCACAATATGATCCTCATTTGCCCCGCGACGACGGCAGACGATGCCGATCGTCTGGTGGCCGCACTGTCCGAAACGATCAACGAGCTCGCTCATGCTTGACCCGAAGAAACAACAAGACCCGCTGAACGAACTCGAAACGTTCCTGAAGAAGCATCCCGACATCGAACTCGTGCACGTGATCATGACCGACCCCGTCGGCATTCAGCGCGGCAAGGGTCTGCGCCCCCACGAATTGAAATCGGTCTACGAAAACGGCCGTGCGTTCCCTTCCTCGATGTTCGCGCTCACCGTGACCGGTGAAGACGTGGAGGAAGCGGGCCTGCTCTGGGAGATCGGCGATCGCGATTGCTTCGCCCACCCGATCCCGGGCACCCTGAAGCGCACGCCGTGGCTTGAGAAGACGGGCCAAGTGCTGTTGGGCTTCGATCACGACAGCGGCCCCGCCGCCGCCGCCGATCCGCGCCTGCGCCTCGCCGACGTATCCGAGCGCCTGAAGAAGGACGGCCTTCACCCCGTCATCGCGATCGAACTCGAATTCTATCTGCTCGACAAAGCCGCCGCGAAGGACGGAAAGATCATCCCCGCGATGGCGCCGGGCGGTCTCTACAACGATCAGATCCAGGTCTATTCGATCCAAGAGCTCGACGATTTCGATCCGTTCCTGCGCGAGCTGTACGCGGCCTGCGATGCGCAGAACTTGCCGGCCGAAAGCGTGATCAGCGAGTACGCCCCCGGCCAAATGGAAATCACGCTGACCCACCGCGCCGATGCGCTGCAAGCCGTCGACGAAGCGATGCAGTACAAGCGCCTCGTCAAAGGCGTCGCCGAGAAGCACGGCATGATCGCCTGCTTTATGGCGAAGCCCTTCTCTGAGACGGCGGGTTCCGGCATGCACATTCACTTGAGCCTGAACGACAACAAGGGTGCGAACGCCTTCACCAGCGAAAAGCCGGAAGGCAACGATCTTCTTCGCCACGCGATCGGCGGCATGGCGAAAACGATCAACGACAGCATGGCGATCTTCGCACCGAACGCGAACTCCTACCGCCGCTTCCGCCGCAACACCTACGCGCCGGTGGCGCCGACCTGGGGTGTCAACAACAGAACCGTTTCGCTGCGCATCCCCTCCGGCCCCCCGAAGAGCCGCCACGTCGAACACCGCATCTCGGGCGCCGACGCGAACCCCTATCTCGCGGCGGCCGCGGTCCTCGCCGGTATGCATCACGGAATCAAGAACAAGATCGACCCCGGCCCCGCCACGACCGGCAACGGTTACCTGACAACGACCGAAGGCCTAATGCTGAACTGGTTCGACGCGCTCGACTCGTTCGAAGACTCCGCCTTCATCAAGGACTATTTCGGCGCCGACTTCGTGAAGATTTTCTCGGCCGTCAAACGCGCCGAGTGCGAACGCTTCTTCGCCCTGGTGACGGATTTCGACTACCGCTGGCATTTGCGCACGGCTTGAGAGGTTCTAGTGCGCCGCCTGCAACATTGCGCGCGCAACTGCGATTAAAGCGAGCCCAATAATCGTGAATATCAACCATGCTGCTGTATCAGAGTCATCTTTCTCCGCGCTCGCGCCGCCCACGGGCTTGCTCATAACGAGGCTGACGCGTGAATCGGTTTTCCTTATTGCATCGACCAATGCGGCGACTTCGCCAGCTGCGACGAAATCCTGCTTTGCTTCGATCGAAGCTTCGATGACAACTGTGCGAAAGTGGTCGTAGGAGACTTTCGAGTGCAACCGCATTGCGTCGGTCTCGATCGTGCGATCGTCTTCTGTCACCTGCCAGTGGTGCGGCAGCTTGATCTCGATCCGTTCAGTGGAGTGAGCGGGAAAATTAACAGCATGTGGATGTCGTCGTTTGGTGTCCTGCGGCAGCAGCACATGATTGAATAATTCGAGAGCGACGACCTGCAGCTGATGCACCTTGGGTTCACGATCAAGGGCCTTCCACGCGCCGCTGATCGAATAGTTCTCCTCGATGGTTATTACATTTTCGATTGTATCGTCCGACACTTCGATGTCTTGAGTGTTCTCCGCCCCGACCCAAAGTCGCTCGATCGCCGCAAGGTAGTTTCGTTGAATCTCCGATTTCGGTGTCGTCGCAATGCGCGCTCTCATGATCTCCGCAAAATGCAACCGAAAAGTTCTCACGATGCGTAACTTGACGGGCTCGCCCGCGCCGGCTGATAGATCGAGATGTTGAAAGCACGAGGTGGTGACGACGCCACGGTCGTTTACGTCCAGCCTTTCAATATCGACGTGAGAATCGTCGAGCGGCAATGCGTAGCCGAAATCGAACTGGTACAACTTTTCGAGTCTATCCGGCTGGCCGCTTCGGGTGGGATCAATCCAAAAAGGTTTACCGACGAACGCGCGGACGATGCAATGATTGAATGCTCCGGGCGTTGGTAGATGGTCATAGATGCCACGTCGTGCGCCGCAGCTGACGAGAGCGGCCGATGCGCCAATGCCAAGGCGTAGCAGCATCGCCACAAGCAGCAGCGATACCTCTTTGCAATCGCCGAAGCGACTTGACCAGACATCCACCAGTGGCCGCGGCCGAAAGCTCCCTTCGCCGATGCTTATAGAGAGATAGCGCATGTTCTGCTGAACGAGCTTGAGCGCCGCCATCGTCCTCTCGGCCGGATCTGCGTGCTGCCGCCCGATAGAGTCTATCTCGTCGGCAAGATCATCGGGCAACGGCTGGTTCGTGTCGAACAGCGGAGCCAACGTGGCGCCGACCTGCTTCCAGTCCCGAAACGAACTGACTTGCACATGGCGAAAGGGAATGAGCCAATCGGGTATGTTCTGTTCTATGACCGCCGCCCCAACGTTCAGAGCGGACCATCGCCACTCGGTATGGTCTTCGTGGGCAGTAACGATAGGTTGAAGGTCGTCGTGCGAAGGCTTTATCGAAAGCGAGAATGTCTTCGGCGCGACGATCCGTCGGACGATGTGTCCGGTAGGCGTCGGCCCCTCCATCGGCAGCAGTTCCCAAAAGTGACCACTAAAGATCGGCTGATCACCGATTACCGAATGAGAGCATTCAACGACATCGCCAACACGGACGTCACGCAGATGAATTGATGTCGTTCGTCTGCCGTCGATTATCTGTGCTTCCAATCGAGATTCGCGCCGGAGAGTCTCGACGGTAGCCTGTGACCGTTGATCGATGACGGCGCCGTTACGATGTATGAGCAATCGATGCAAGACGACGCGCTGGCATGTTGGGTCGTGGACGACATAAAATGAAGCCGCAGCCTCGAGACCGGAAGAGTTGACGATGTGAATAGCGTGGCGCCGAAAGCGGTGGACGGATCCGGCAAGCGAGACTTGCGTCTCTCTCAGAAGGTGAGCTACGCCGCCGAATGCTGGAGTGTCCTGCCCAGGCTGAGGAACGGGAAACTCCTCGACCCAAGCCGGTTGTTCATCGAACGCGGGATTGTCGAATTCGGTTGAGCGCATGGACGAGCCAGTCTATCAAACTGTAGGTTATTGCCTACCGCGTACCGACTGCAACCTGCCACGCGTGTGAATGGAAGACCTCGCCAACATCGTTGCCGTCATGTTCGTCGCCTGGATCGGCTCGGGCGTGGCGCTTCTTCTGCTCGCCTGGCTGGCGCCGGTCTCGTGGAGCCGCACGCTACGCATCGCGCTGATGCTCGCCGCGGCCGGCGTCGCGGTGTTCCTCACCGGCGCTCTGTTCGGCGTGAAGTTCGCCGCCGCAGCGGGCCTTGCCGCCGCACTCGTCTTTTATGTGGGCTTAAGGCGCGGGTAGTGTCGGCACGAGTCCCACTGGCAGCGCACGCGAATGACGAAGCCTATCAGTGGTGCTATGCCTAACGCGTCAAACCTGGAGCACCAGCCATGACCCGCGCCAACGGACTGCATCACCTCGCGATCTCGACCGGCAACATGAAGGCGCAGATCGAGTTTTTCTCAGATGTCCTCGGCATGGAACTCGTCGCACTCTATTGGATGCATGGCGTCCAAGGCACATGGCACGGATTTCTGCGCCTGAACGACACCGCCTCGATCGCCTTCGTGCAGAACGACAAGATCGTGGCGACGAAACCGAACCTCGGCGTAAGCCATGCGGGCAGTCCCGCGCTTCCCTCGGC
>CAYXQB010000162.1:0-7830 GCA_964466435.1 uncultured Flavobacteriaceae bacterium
TCAAGCGGCCCTCGACTTCGGCGCGGATGCGCGAGCCGAGGCGCGGGCCGGCGTTTGGGGGCAACGCGGCTGCCAGTTCGGTCTGGGCTTGCGGTTCCAGCGTCGTCCACCAGCTTTCGTTGCCGCCGTCGGCGGTGAAGGACTGCATCTCGAAGGCGAGCGCGTAGGTCCCCGTGAAGCGCTGCGTCGCGGAGTGCGTTGTGCAGGCGGCGAGCAGCAGCAGTGTGGTGACGAGTGCTGCGAGGCGGCTCATGGTGCGGCTTCCAAATTCTCAGGCGTGCGGTCTTCGAACGCGTCCATGCGGCGAACTTGGGCCAATCCCAACGTGTCGAACTCGTCGAGGCCGTTTGCGCGTTCGAGGCCGATCGTGTGCAGCGCTGCGTTGATGGGCCCAGCCGGGTGCGTCGTCGGCGGCATCGCGAGCTTGCCTTGGATCCAGGCGGCTGCGCTTTGAACGCCGCTGCCGCCGAAATAGTCGGTCTCGGCGTAGGCGACGGGCCCGTAGTCGGCGGAGACCTCGGCGGCGATTTCCATCAGGGCTTCGGTGAGGCGCCAGAACTCAGTTCCGGCCGGCGGGCTCTCGCCCTTCGCGATTATGACGGTGTCGAATGCGTCGTCGTTCACGGGCACGAGGAGCAGTTCGGGGTGGTTCAGCTTGAAGACCGGCGCGTTGCCGAGGGCGCGCGACAACGCGGCCGCGGCGCGGCGCTTGGCGACGAAGGTGGCGATGACGTGACCCATGCGTGAATAATAACATGGCGCAAAAGCAGCGCGCGAGTTGTGTTTCGGGGCCACCGGTGTTCTAGATTGGGGAATTCCTGACAGGTGTGTCGATGACGCTTCGCCTCTACTTTCATCCGCTGTCTTCGTTCTGTCAGAAGGTGCTGGTCGCACTTTACGAAAACGGCACGCCGTTCACCGGCGACCTCGTCGATTTCGGCGATACGGCTTCGCGCGAGGCTTTTTTGAAAGTGTGGCCGGTCGGGCAGTTTCCGGTGCTGCGCGACGAGGCGCACGACCGGCTGGTGCCGGAGTCGAGCGTGATCATCGAGTATCTGGACCGCCAATATCCGGGGCCGACGACCTTTCTGCCCGCCGATCCCGATCTCGCGCGGCAGGCGCGGTTTCGCGAGCGCTTCTTCGATCTGCACGTGCAGCAGAACATGCAAAAGATCGTGACGGATCGCATTCGTCCGGCGGGGAAGAATGATCCGTTCGGCGTAGAGCAGGCGCGCGCGAAGCTTGCAACTGCGCTCGACATGATCGAGGGGGATATCGGCGACGCCTGGGCGATGGGTGCGGCTTTTAGCGTGGTCGATTGCGCGGCGGCGCCGGCGCTGTGGTACGCGGACAAGGTCATCCCGCTTGCGGCGGCGTATCCGAAGACGGCGAGGTACCTGCAGCGGCTCTCCGCGCGGCCGTCGTTCGCGCGGGCGCTTAAAGAGGCTGAGCCTTATCTCAAGAATTTTCCGCGCGGCTAGGTTTGCGGGAAGCCATGTACGAGGACGATCGGGCCCTCGGATGCCGGCAAACGGTATTTGGCGACGATATCGCGATAGGCGGGCGAGTCCCACCAG
Source organism: uncultured Flavobacteriaceae bacterium (assembly GCA_964466435.1). Classification (GTDB taxonomy): domain Bacteria; phylum Pseudomonadota; class Alphaproteobacteria; order Micropepsales; family Micropepsaceae; genus SZUA-430. The sequence continues at coordinate 1,578 of CAYXQB010000162.1, forward strand.
GCCCGGAACGAGGCTTCGTCCTCAAACGAGACGAGCACGAACCGCGTATGCGGCCAGTCGCCTTCCAGCGTCTTCACGTTTTCGTCTGCGGCCAACACCTTGCCGCCGAACGGCACGAAGGTCGCCATAAAGCGTGATACATACTCGTTGAAGGTCGCGCGGTCTTTGATCGTGAGTTGGGCATTGATGTAGACGGTCATGCAGGCGGCGCTTTCTCTTCGTCGTTGCTTCGGGTGCGACTTCTTTTTACATCAGACGCAAGACGATATCACACCGGGACACAGCCTATGGAAAGCCTGCTTACGATCTTCGTTACCGTCTTCCTCGCCGAGCTCGGCGACAAGACGCAGCTTGCCACGCTCTTGTTCGCGACGGATCAGAAGGCGCATCCGATGCTTGTCTTCCTGGCGGCCGCCGGCGCGCTTGTGGCGAGCACCGCGATTGCGGTGGCGCTCGGCACGATGGCCGAGCGTTATCTCGCGATGATCCCGCTCAAGTTGATCGCGGGCGTTGGGTTTGTCGCCATCGGGTTGTGGACGCTCGGCGACTATTTTCGCGCCGCCTGACGTGCCACACTTTGGTCGCATTCGGCTAGAACATTGCGGCTTCAAGGCAAAAGCGGGGAGCATTCGACGATGCGTTTTCTCTTGGGTCTGGCGCTTGTCGGCGGTCTGCTGTTCGTGACGAATCCGACGCGGCCAGAGTTCAACGCGTTCGTGCAGTCTTACGTTGCGAACAAGATCACCGAAGAGGCGCGCAAGCGCGGTGAGGAAAATCCAGACAGTGCCGGCCAAATCGGCGGCGCGCTCGTCGGGCTCGTGATGCCGGCCCTGCCCATCGCGCAGCGCAACTTCCTCGTATTCTCGATTTACGACGTGACACTGTCGAAGACCGACGCCTCGAAGAACTGCAGCTTCATCGGCATCGCCAAGCAGTTCTTGCCGCTCGGTGAGTGCAAGCTTGATTGACGATCAGCGTCGACCGTTAAGGGTCCGTACGGCCTCGTCGATGTCGGGCTGAAAGCGTTCGGCGGGCGTCTTCGGTGCGGTTGGCGCTTGGGTCACGATATGCGGGGCGACGCCTGGGCCTTCGGGGATCGTGCCTTCGGCCATCGCGAACACTTCGTTCGAGAGGGTGAACGTCCAGCCGTTCGGCAGTTTCTTTTCCAGAACGTCGGAAAGTGCGCCTTGGGTGGGCTGGCCGATCAACGTGGCGTTCGGCAGCGTGCGGAAGGCGACGGCCGCGGTTTCGCCGGCGCTGACCGTGTGCTCGCTGACGAGGACCGCGACCGGCTTCGTCAGGCGCAGCGGCGCGGCGGGCGAGAGCGAGACGGCGTAGGCCGGTGTTGCGGCGCGGTGGGCGCGCTTCGTGAATGCAGTGCCGGAGCGCGCTGCAAAGAGGCCTGCGAGTTCCAGCGAAACGGTGTCATAGCCGCCCTGGTTGGTGCGCAGGTCGACGATGACGCCGCGCATGTCTTTGAAGGCATGCGCGATCTCTTGGAAGACCTTGCGGGCGCTGGCGGCGTTGTCTTGCATCGTGACGTCGTCTTCCTCGAAGCCGCCCATGGCGAAGACGACGACGTAGCCGATCTTGCCCTTGAGTTCGCCGTACCAGACGCGGTTGCTCGCGATGGGTTTGGCGGGCTTGCGCAGCGGCGTGCCCGGTCCGGCGACGTAGTCCTTCAGTGCCCGTTGAAGACCTTTGCGCGTGGCGATCACGCCGTCGGGGCCGGGCGTCGTGGGTTCGGCCAAGCGTTCGGCTTTGAACTTCGTTTCGCCTGCGGTCAGCGAGACATGTGCGTCCTTCAACCGCGCGAGCATGGTTGAGAGGACGTCGAACAGTTTCTCCGGCGATTTGGCGGCGACTGCTTTCGGTCGGAACTCGGCCCGCAGCGCGTTCCAATCGACGTTGCGCGTGGCGAAGAAGGCGTATTGCTCGTCGAACGTGGTCCAAAGGTGGTCGAAGTTGCGCAGCGGGTCGCGGCCCTCCGTCGCCGCTTTGCAGCCGGCGGGCAGGGCGGCGAGCCGTGTTGCCCGTATGTGCGAGATCCCGGGCAGGAGCACGGCTTCGTTGCCGCCGCGGGCGATGACGGCTCGACCCACCCACTCTGCCGCCTCGCGACCTTCGAGGACGCTGTTGAGGAGGCAGGCGTGTTTCGTCTCGTCGAAAATGGTGAGCTTGGCCGTGCCGACTTCGAAGATGAAGCCATAGCCGTCGGTCCGCCAGATACCCAAGGGGAGCGGCTGCTGCGCTTCGGCGAAAAGGGCCGTTGCGGCAACGCACAGGGCTCCTATGGCGGCCATGGTTATGCGCATTGTTCGTTCACTCGTCGTAGACCTAGCCTGGCGTAGCACGGGCGGGCTTGCGCTTGGTGGCGCATTTTGAGCATGAAATGGCGAATTTCGCCGCCCCGGGTGTCTGCGATGACGATTGAGATCGATGACTTCGACCGCGCGATTCTGCGTGTCGTGCAGGAGAACAACCTTTTGACCCACGCCGAGATCGGCGAGCGGGTGAGTCTTTCGCCGTCTTCGGTGCGGCGACGGCTGAGTTCACTGCGCGAAGCCGGGGTGATCGCGGCGGACGTTTCGATCGTCGACCCTGCCGTGCTCGGGCGCACGATCACGGTGATCGTGAGCGTGATGTTCGAGAAGGAAACCCCCGAGGCTTACGAGGCGTTCCGCAAGCGCATGCTGAAAGCGCCGGAGGTGAGCCAGTGCTACTCGGTCGCGGGGCCGGTGGATTTCGTGCTGATCTGCCACGCCCGCGACCTGGCCGAGCACGAGAAGTGGGCCGAGCGCGTGTTGATGGCCGACCCCGTGATCAAGCGCAGCACCAGCCAAGTCGTCTGGTCGCGCACGAAGTTCACGACGCGGATAGCCGTGTGAGCGATCTGCGCTTGCGAGTGAGGTGCGGATCGGAGCGTTCGTTACAGAGTGTCCATCCTTGAGATGCATCAAGGCTCCAGAACCGGCGTGGGTCGACGGTCCCGGCACGCTATTCGATCTAGGTGAAAAACATGTCCGCTATGCATCGCTTGCGCGCCGTTCATGCGGCGCTGTTGGTTCTTGTCGTCGCGTCATACATCAGCGGCGAATGGGGAGCCGTTCACGCGTGGCTGGGTTACGGCGTCGCCGCCGTGATCCTCGTTCGGTTGGCGCTGGTGTTCAGCGGGTTGCCTCAGCTTGGACTGTCGCGTTTCTATCCGCACTTCGCCGGGCTGAAATTGGACAATGTGGCGACGCATCCGGCGGTCAGCCGCATTCTGCTGGTCGCTATTGCGGTATTGCTGCTCGGGACAGTGGCGACGGGTATCGCACTCGACGGCGGTCGCATCTTCGGCTTTGCCGATCCGGCCGGCACCACTGCGTTGTTCGAGGCTGAGGATGGCGACCAGGGGCACGCCGATGCCGAGGGAGAGGAAGGGTTGATGGGCGAAGCGCACGAGATGTTCGCGAATCTGTTGATGCTTTTGGTCGGCGTGCACGTCGCTTATCTCCTCGCGTTCAAGCGGCCGCTGGCGAAGTTCATGCTCTTCCTGGAGCGGGCCGGACAGGCAGGGTAGGCCTGTGTCACTTCGATGTTGTCCGGTGCCTCCGGGCGCGCAATAGTCGCCACGACATCTATTGGAGGCGTTCGTGGATCGGCTGACTATCAGAGGTGACCGGTTTATCGACTCGGTTGGGCGGCAGGTGCTTTTGCGTGGGGTGAACCTTGGCGGCGATTGCAAGGTTCCTTATCCGAATGGAGGCACGAATTTTCCGTCCGACTTCTCCGATCATCGCACGGTCAGCTTCATCGGGCGGCCGTTTCCGCTTGCCGAGGCGGACGAGCATTTCTCGCGGTTGAAGAGCTGGGGGATGAACTGTCTCCGCCTGCTGACGACGTGGGAGGCGGTCGAGCATGCGGGGCCTGGGCAGTACGACACGGCCTATCTCGACTATTTCGCCGAGGTTGCGCGCAAGGCCGGCGAATATGGACTCTACGTCTTCATCGACTTTCACCAGGACGTCTGGTCGCGCATGTCGGGCGGCGACGGTGCGCCGGGGTGGACGTTCGAGAAGGCGGGACTCGATTTCACGACGTTTCACGCCTCGGGTGCCGCGCATGTGATGCAGCACAAGTACGACTACGCGCGCGGCGGGCGTCAGGAAGACCGCTATCCGATGATGACGTGGGCGAACAACTATCGCATGCCGGCGAACGCGATCATGTGGACGCTGTTCTTCTGCGGCGACCTGTTCGTGCCCGACTTCAAGATCGACGGGCAGAGCGCGCAGGATTATCTGCAGAGCCACTATATCGGCGCGATGCGCGAGGTGGCCAAGCGCGTCAAAGGCATGCCGCATGTGCTGGGCTTCGATACGCTGAACGAGCCCAGCGACGGGTGGATCGGGCACGAGATGTCCTACCGGCACGTGGAGCGGACGGCGGAACATCCCTCGCCGGTGCGGCCGGGGCCGGCCTGGTCGCCGATCGATGGGTTGCTGGTTGCGCGCGGGGTTCCGCGGACGATCCCGGAGCTTGCGTTCGATCCGGCGCAGATGCGCGTCGGTATCGTGGGCGAGAAACAGGTGAATACCGACCGCGTTTCGATCTGGCGGGCGGGGGTCGAGTGTCCGTTCGAGAAGGCGGGCGCCTATCGGTTGACCGGCAACGGGCACGAGGTGCTGCGCGAGGATTTCTTCCAGACCGTCCGCGGGCGGACGATCGACGCCGATCACGACGGCATGGCGCCGTTCTTCCAGCGCGTGGCGGCGGAGGTGCGCAAGATCGACAACGACTGGCTGATCTTCGCGGAGCTTGATCCGTTCAAAGGCTTCACCGGCGAGGGCTTTCCGCAGGGCACGCCCGAGCGCACCGTCAACGCCAGCCACTGGTACGACATCGTTACGCTGGTGACGAAGACGTTCATGTACCCGACCTCAATCAATCCGTTCACGATGAAGGCGCTGAACGGAGCGGCGGAGATCCAGGCGGGTTACACGGCGGCGCTTGGGCGCATCAAGCAAGCGTCGACGACGATCCCCGGCGGCGCACCGACGCTGATCGGCGAGTTCGGCATTCCCTACGACCTCGACGGCTGTGCGGCCTATCAGGCGTGGGCCACAGGCGACCATTCGGCGGGTCCGTGGGAGAAGCACGTGATCGCGCTCGACCTCATGTACAACGCGATGGACACGCACCTTTTGAACTCGACGCAGTGGAACTACACCGCCTCGAACCGCAACGATGTGGCGTGCGGCGACGGTTGGAACCAGGAAGATCTTTCGGTGTTTTCGCGCGATCAGCAGGCGAACGCGGCCGACATCAACTCAGGCGGCCGCGCCGTCGAAGGCTTCGTGCGGCCTTATGTGCGGCGAACGCAGGGTGTCTTGAAAGAGGTGAGGTTCGATCGGGCGAGCGGCGTGTTCGAATTCTCGTTCGAGGCGGATCCTTCGATCGGGGCTGCGACGGAGATCTATTTGCCGACCGTGCAGTATCCCGATGCGTTCGCGATCGCCGCGCCGGGGCTTGAGGTCATGCCCTCGCAGACTTCGCCGTGCGTGTTTCTGCGTGCGACGAAGGCTGGGACGCAAAAGGTCACGATTAAGCGCGCGACTTAGTGTGACGTTGTGCCCAACGGATGAGCGATGCTTCCATAATGCGCGTCAGGAGCGCATCGGCATGTCGTACTTCATCGCGCCGACGCGGTTGCCTTCGGTGTCGTCGAAATAGATAACCGTGCCGACTGTTGGGATCGGCATCTTCTCCATCGTGACCTTGCCGCCGTGCTTCGTCACGCTGGCTGCGATGGCGTCGACGTCGTCGACCGAGATCGTGCACTCGAAGCAGTTGGGCCCGTCGCCTTGCGCGCGTGGGGCCATGCGTTTGTGCATGAGGCCTTGAATGCCCGGGTGGCGTTCGTCGCCGGTGTGGATCAGGTAGAAGTCAGGCGGGCCCCAGGGTTCGAACTTCCAGCCGAACACGGCCTCATAGAAGCGGCGGGCGCGCTGAACGTCGTCGGCGTGGATGGCGAAGGCGGCGAGATTGTTTGGCATCGGTGTCGTTCCGCTTTTGGCACGACCAAGATAAACCGTGGCCTAAATGGCGCAATGGCGCTATTCTGTCTTTCGATGTCGAGAAAACGTCATAGCGCTGCCGACGAGCCATTTTTCACGATCCGCACGATGCGGACGGGCTTGCCGGACCGGCACTGGATCGAACCCCACGCGCACGACTGGCATCAGCTGATCTACGCGTCGGCGGGGAT
>CAYXQB010000163.1:0-7828 GCA_964466435.1 uncultured Flavobacteriaceae bacterium
GCCCGGCTGGAGACCGGCCCGAGCGGCCGTGGACTCCGGCTCGATGCGTTCGATCCCCTCGAAGATGCGCCCCAGTACCGTGAAACCATGGTTGCAGTAGGAAAAACCGCGCCCCGGATCGTGCAGCTGCGGCAGCGCACACCCCGCCTCCAGCACTTTCGCGATCCGGTCTTCGCCACGTGTGGTGTCGTGGAAGAAGTCGCCGTCGATGCCCGACGCGTGGCACAAAAGCTCGCGCACCGTCACCCGTTCGCTCGCCGCCGCCGACGCAACGCGGAAGTCCGGCAGATACCGCCGCACCGGGGCGTCGAGTTCAAGCTTGCCCTCATCGACAAGCTGCATCGCGATCGTCGCCGTGATCGGTTTGGTCACCGATGCGATATGGAACAACGAATCCGTCGTCGCTTCGACGCCGGTCTCCGCGTTCAAAATGCCCGCGGCCGCTTCGTGCAGAGCCTCGTCGCGAAAGACCGCAATCGAAGCCCCTGGCACGCCGTAGGTGCCGATACCCGCCTTCAACCGTGCGCGCAGGTCCCAAGAAAAGTCGCTCATGCCCGCAACCTTACTCCCGCACTGCCGCGCGCTGAAGACGGTCGTTGATCGCTTCCCCAAGCCCGTATGCAGGGATCGGCATGATGGCGATACCGCGCACATCCTCGGTGTCCAGCTTCCGCAACATCGCGAACAAGTGCGCCGCCGCCTCGACCAGATCCCCGCGCGGGCTCAAGTTCAAAGTCGCCCGCGCGCCGGAAGGCGGCTCGCCAAACGCCAGCAACGCCTCATCGTCCCGAGCCGACGTCGCATTCAGCCGTAGCGGCTTTGCCGTCGCATAGTGCCGCTTCAGCCGGCCCGGCGAATGCGGCGCATCCTCGCTGTCCTGACCGCGGCCCAGCGGCCCGACCACCGCCTCGATATCGGCGCGTGTCGTCGCACCCGGACGAAGCAGCGTCGCCGCGCCCGCAAGCCCAACGATTGTCGACTCAAGCCCATGCGTCGTCGCCCCGCCGTCGAGGATCAGCGCAACAGCATCCCCAAGACTCTCCGCCACATGCCGCGCCGTTGTCGCCGAAACGCTGCCTGACCGGTTCGCACTCGGTGCCGCCAGCGGCCCGCCGAATGTCTTCAGAAGCTGCTGCGCGATCGGATGAACCGGAACGCGTAGCGCGATCGTCTCGAGTCCCGCCGTCGCCAACCAGGATACGTCGCAGTCATTCGCACGTGGCACGACCAGCGTCAGCGCCCCCGGCCAGAAGCGCGCCGCGAGCGTTTTCGCCCGTGCGTCGAACACGCCATAACGCTCGGCGGCAGCAAGGCTCTCCACATGCACGATCAGCGGGTTGAACTTCGGCCGCCCCTTCGCCGCGAAGATGCCCGCAACCGCCTCGTCGCTCCGCGCATCCGCGCCGAGCCCGTAGACCGTCTCCGTCGGAAACGCGACCAGCTTGCCTTCGGATAGCAGTCGTGCGGCTTTCGCCAGCGCTGCCGGCGTGGGATCGGCGATGTTGGAGGCAAGGACCATGCGCCACTCATAGCGGCGCAGGCGCGGCGGCGAAAGCTACTTCGCGCGCTTGGCCGTCACGTTCACCATGACCTTAACGTCCAGCGCGACCGATGTGCCGGTGGCAAAGTCGGGCCCCTGACCGACGCCGAACGCGAGCCGCTTCAGCACCGTCTCGCCCTTCATCACCGCAGTGTCGCCCGTAATGTAGAGCGTGAAGGGTAGGGTGATATCCTTGCTGACGCCCTTGAGCGTCAAATTCGCCGCCGCCTCGTACTTGTTGCCGCCTTTGTGCGTGAAAGAGGTCGTCTGAAACACCGCCTGCGGAAAGTCGAGAATGTTGAACCAAGCGGGCTTCAGCAGCATGGCGTCGCGCTCGACGAGACCGGTCTTAGCCTCGTCCATCGGGATCGTGATCCTTGCCGACGAGTGAGCCAGGTCGTCGGTGCTGAACGCAATCAGCGACCCGAAGGCCTTGAACTTTCCCTTGACGACCGCGCCCTCCACAACGACCGCAAACTCAAGCGAGCTCTTCGCCGGATCGACGGTCCATCTGGCAGGCGCCGCACTGGCGGAAGCGATCGTGAGAAGAGAGACGACGGCACACAACACCAACCGCAACATGACCAACCTCGACGACGAACCAAGCCCAGCCATGACGGCTGTTTGAATCACTGAAGTCACCCTCGCGTAAAGGGCAGCATGCGCGTGAGCACGGTGTCCTTGTCCACGAAGTGATGCTTCAACGCAGCCGCCACGTGCCCGATCAAGAGCAGGATCATCAGGTTGCCGAGCAACTCGTGCACCTCTTCATAGAGCTCGTGCGTATCGTGGTCGTTGCCGACGGGCAGATGCGGCAGTTCCACCAAGCCGAACAAGATCGTGGGAATGCCGCTGCTCGACGACGACGCGACCGCCCAGCCGCTGAGCGGGATTGCAAGCATCAGCGCGTAGAGGCCGAAATGCACGATATGCGACGCCCACTTCTGCCATTCGGGCATGGTCGCGGGCAACGCCGGGACCGGATGACCGAACCGCCAGAATATCCGCACGACGGTCAGGACCAGAACCGTAATGCCGAACGACTTGTGCATCTGGTAGAGGAAGAACTTGTTCGGATCGCTGTTCGGCAATCCGTGCATGTACTTGCCGACGATCAACAGCGAGATGATCGCGATCGCGATCAGCCAATGCAGCGTCATGGCGACGGTGTTGTAACGTGTGGGGACGTTCGAACTCATTGGGCTTGTTTCTCCGCCAGCATTTCGGTTTCGATATAGAGCGTTACGTCGTCGCCGATGAACGACCGCCAAGCAACTGCCGGGAAGCCGAAATCTGCGTGCTTGATCTTCGCGCTTGCGGAAAAGCCCACGACATAGGTGTCCGCGAACGCATGCATTTTGCCGCCATTGAACGTGGCTTTCAGCGTCACGGGTTTCGTCACGCCATGCAGCGTCAGATCACCCGTGATTTCGCCCTCGTTCTTTCCCGTGACCTTGACGGCCGTCGACTTGAACGTCGCGGTCGGAAACTTCGCCGCCTCGAAGAAGCTGCTCTTCAACTCGCCGTCCAGCTTGTCGCTCGGCGTGTCGAGGCTGTTGACGTCGATCTCGACCGAAACCGAGCTCTTGTCCGGCAGCCCGCCGTTGAACGTCGCCGAGCCCGTAACACTATTGAAGCGGCCGCAGTAGTCGCTGATCCCGCTGTGGCGAATGCAGAACAACACCCCCGTGTGCGAGGGGTCGATCTTGTATTTCCCCTTAGGCGCGCTTTGCGGGTTCGTGGAAACGTCGGCGAGCGCGGGCAGGGCGGTGGTCGCCAGCAGCAAGGCGATCAGGGAGGAACGCGTCATGAAACAGTCCTTGTTGAGCGTGAATTGCGGCACGCCTCTATATCCCAGCCCCGTTTCTGGATAAACCTGCGCATGATGCCAATTCTGACAAGACCCGCACACGTATGACCTATCACGCACCCGTGAAACAACTCCGCTTTGCACTCGATGCCGTGGCCAACCTGCAGCGTCTCTACGGCAATCCAGCTTACAGTGAGTTGAGCGACGATTTGGTCGATGCGGTGCTCGAGGAAGCGGGCCGATTCGCAAGCGAAGTCATCGCGCCTTTGAACCGCACTGCGGACACCGAGGGCGCCAAGCTTGACAACGACCGCGTCACCCTGCCGACAGGATTCGAAGCGGCCTACAAAAGCTTCGTCGCGAACGGCTGGAACGCGATCACCGGTCCCGTCGAATTCGGCGGCCAAGGCATGCCCCACGCAGTGGGCGTCGCCGTGCAGGAGATGTGGCAGTCGGCGTCGATGGCGTTCGGCCTCTGCCCGTTGCTCAGCCAAGGCGCGATCGAAGCGCTGACCGCCCACGGCACAGCCGAGCAAAAGCAAACCTATTTGCCCAAGCTCGTCGAAGGCACGTGGACCGGCACGATGAACCTGACCGAGCCGCACGCTGGCTCCGACGTCGGCGCGCTGAAGTCGAAAGCCGTGAAGCAGCCCGACGGGACCTACAAGATCACCGGCACGAAGATCTTCATCACCTGGGGCGAACACGACGCGGCGCAGAACATCATCCACCTCGTCCTCGCGCGATTGCCAGAAGCGCCACCGGGCACACGCGGCATCTCGCTGTTCCTGGTGCCGAAGTTCCTCGTGAATGCGGACGGCAGCCTCGGCGCCCGCAACGATCTCAGATGCGTCGGTCTGGAACGCAAGCTCGGCATTCACGGCTCGCCCACCTGCGTGATGTCGTTCGGCGACAACGGCGGCGCCACCGGCTTCCTGATCGGCCAGGAGAACAAGGGCATGTCGGCGATGTTCACGATGATGAACGCCGCGCGCCTGAACATCGGCGTGCAAGGCGTCGCCATCGCCGAGCGCTCGTTCCAGCAAGCGCTGGCCTATGCGCGTGAGCGCCGCCAAGGCAAACCGTTCGGCTTGCAGCACGAAGTCTTGGAGATGTCGCCGATCATCTTCCATGCCGACGTGCGCCGCATGCTGCTCACCCAAAAGGCGATCGCCGAAGCGGGTAGGGCGATCTGCCTCGCGAACGCGATCGCGATCGACCTCGCCCGTCACGGCGAGAGCGCGGCCGAACGCGCCGCCGCCAAAGCGCGCGAAGAACTGCTGACCCCGCTCTCCAAAGGTTGGTCCACCGACATGGGCGTCGAAGCCGCCTCCTTGGGCGTGCAAGTCCACGGCGGTATGGGTTTCATCGAGCAAACCGGCGCCGCGCAGCACTACCGCGACGCGCGCATCACCCCGATCTACGAAGGCACGAACGGCATCCAAGCCATCGATCTCATCGGGCGGAAACTCGGTCTCGACGGCGGCGAGGCGGTGCGCCGCTTCCTCGCCGAGATCGCCGACACCGCCGCGCTGTGCGAACATGCGAAGCGCGACGACCTGAAGTCGATCGGCCGCGAACTCGCCCGCGCCTTGAAAGCTGCCGACAGCGCGACCGCCTGGCTCCAGACGACGATGCGTTCGTCCCCGCAACAAGCTCTCCCCGGCGCGACACCTTACTTACGAATGCTGGGCCATGCAGCCGGCGCCCATTACCTCGCCCGCGGCGCTCTCGTTGCCGCCGAGCGCCTGGCGAAGAGCGACCCCGACACGACGTTCCTCGAAACCCGCATCGCCGTCGCCCAATTCTTCGCCGAGCAACTCCTACCTCAAGCCGAAGGCCTGCTCGGTCCCATCACCCGCGGCGCCGGAGGTCCGTTCGAACTCTCAGGCGACGACATCGGCGCGTGAGCCGCTGGCTCAAGCCGCCAACGGTTCGTTCGCCGCAACGCCGTTCAACGCTTTGTAGGCGAAGCTGACGAGCGCGACCATCATCCCGGTGATCGCGGTGTAGGCCAGAAGTTGAACCAGCACCAAGATCGGCAGATAGGGGCCGATGGCATCGCGCATCATGCGCTGCATCTCCAGCGGGCCGCCCGCATCGCGCATGGCGTCGAAGGCCTCGCGATGCGTGACCATGAACGCGCCTGCTGCAATGGCGAACGGGATCGCAATGATGTACAGCGCCACGACCGCAAGCGCGAACAGTCCGAGCATGCGCAGCGCATTGCCTTCGGTTAGGCGCCAGGCCTGGACAAGCGCAAGCCTGCGCGTCGCGACCACCGCCGGCGGCAAAACGCTAAAGCGCAGGAAGAAATAGAGCAGGGCAATCCAGCCCACGACATACGCGAACAACAGCGGCCCGATCGCGCCGGACTTCACCATGGCAATGACGTTCGCCGGGAAATCCTTGAACTTCGCGAAGAAGCCCGCGAAGTCGCCGCCCGCAATCAACGCGACGACGGGCGCGAACACGATGGCCATGATCGTCAGCGCGCCCAGGACCGAGAGCGCGCCCATGATCACGTACAGCAGCTCCGTCCAACCGAACGCGAAGGAAAAATACTGCCCCTCGCGCCGGTCGCCGAACAGAATCACGCGGTGGATCGCAACCGCAACGGCGGCGACGACGATCGCCTGCAGCAAACCTAAGGCAAGTTCGACGAACAGGAACTTGTCGATGTTGCGCAAGATGAACGACGGATCGTGTCGGTCGGGGCCGATCGCCTTGAGCATCTCATCGGCGAAGTAAGGCGTGATCAGCAGCGTCACCGTAAGCAAAGCCAGGAACGGCAGCCACGTGAGGCGAAGCAGTGTGAAGTAGTTGCCCGCAACGAACCCTAAGGCGTTCGAAAACGTCTGAAAGACCGGAAGCTTGCGCATGGGTGCCCTCCATCCCTCGCGAAACGAAGAAAGCCTGCGCGCCAATTGCGGCGACGGTGTGGCGATGCGTCCGGCCAAATGCCGGCGCCCGCCGTCGTGTGGCGGGCGCGCGGTGCTTCGCTTCAGGCGGCCTGCGGCAGCGCCGGGTAGCGGGCGCTCAGTTTACCCATCGCCGGCTGATGCACGTTGACCTTGCTCAGATCGCCCTTGGCCCACGCCATCACTTTCTTGTCCATCACGGCGAACCACAGCGGCGGGATCGCGGCGAGGAGGTACATGCCGGGATACCCGTTCGGCAGACGCGGCAGGTCGGGGAAATCGCGCAGCGACTGATACGGACGCTGCGGATTGGCGTGGTGATCCGAATGGCGCTGCAGGTGGAACGTGATCAGGTTCGAGAAGATGTGGTTCGTGTTCCACGAATGGCGCGGCGCGACCGGCTCGTAGCGCCCGTTTTCGCGCTTCTGCCTGAGCAACCCGTAGTGCTCCACATAGTTCGCCTGCGTGAGCCCGTACCAACCGATGAAGTGGTGCGCCACGATGAAGGGCAGCACGATCCAACCGCACACCGCAACCAACACGGCCGCCGCCGCGAACGTGATCGCATAACCCTGCAGAATGTCGTTCTCGAGCGACCAGGCCGACTTGCCGCGCTTCGACATGCGCAAGGCTTCCTGCTCCCAGCCGCGGCGGAACGTGCCCGGCAGCTCGCGCGTCGCGAAGTGATAGATCGTCTCGCCCATGCGCGACGATGCGGGATCTTCCGGCGTCGACACCCACACGTGATGCCCGCGATTGTGCTCGATGCAGAAATGCGCATAGCCGCACACCGCGCAGGCGAGCTTGGCGAAGAAGCGGTCGATCGGGCTGTGCTTGTGGCCGAGCTCGTGTCCCGTCGTCAGGCAGCCGCCGTCGATCGTGCCCACGCCGATGATCAGCGCCAGGATCGACCACCACGGAAGCGCCTCGGTGCCGACGAGATAGGCCGTCGAGAGGAAGCTCACCCAGAACAGCGGCACCGACAGCATGCACAGCACGCGGTAGTAATTGTCCGACGCCATCGCGTCGACGACCGCATCCGGCGGGTTGTTCGTGTCTTCGCCCAAGATCATGTCGGCGAGCGGCACGACGCCGAACACGAACAGCAGCGGCACCAGCGTCCACAGCGTGTTGCCGCCGCTCAGGAAATAGCCTGCGACCGCCAGGGGCGGCACCAGCGGCAGGAACAGCGAAAGGAAGTAGAGATAGCGCTTGCCGTCCACGTAGCTGACGGCGCGTCCGTCTTCGGTGCGACCGGTAAAAGCCATAGGCGTTTCCTCCTGATGAGCCTTGTCCGGCTCGTTGTGAGGCAAGCCTAAGCGAGGCCGCCCTGTTGCGCGCGCCAAAAATGTGGCATTTTGCGCCACGATGACCAAGGCAATTTCATCCGACCCCAGACGCGCGATACCGGCTCCGGCCGGCTACATCCGCTTCCTTGTCCGCCGGTTCGGACCCTCGCCGGCGCTGCGTGCGGAGTTGCTGAAGGGCACCGACATCGACGAAGCCCGGCTGAACGATTCCGCCGCCGAAGTCACGCTGTTCACGTTCATCACGTTC
>CAYXQB010000164.1:0-7826 GCA_964466435.1 uncultured Flavobacteriaceae bacterium
GCTTCACGACGCCGGAACTCCACGACCTGGAGAAGCACACGTTGACGGTCGGCTGGCGCTACGACCTCTCTGAGGACGAAGCGCCGCTGCTGCCGCCGCCGCCGCTGCCGCCCGTGCCGCCGGCCGGACCGCAGCAATTCATCATCTATTTCGGCTTCGACAAGTGCAACATCACGCCGGAAGCAGATGGCGTGCTGAACGAGGCAGCGGCTGCCGCGAAGACGCAGGGTTCGGTCAAGATCCTGGTCGTGGGCCACACGGATACGATGGGTTCGAACGAATACAATCAGAACCTGTCGGAGTGCCGTGCGGATGCGGCGAAGTCGAACCTGGTCGGCAAGGGTCTCTCGGCCGGCTCGATCACGACCTCGGGCCGTGGCGAAGGCGAACTCATGGTGAAGACCGGCGACAGCGTGAAAGAGCCGCAGAACCGCCGGGCGACGATCGACCTGAACAACTAATCGGCTGCGTTTTAGCCGGTTCAGTGAGGGCGGGGCCGAAAGGCCCCGCCCTTTTTCTATGAGCCTCTGTAGCCGTCGGGTGACAGCGAACGGATACACGCGCCAAGCTACGGTGGCGGCCAGGTATTGGGAGAGCTTGTCTGATGAGATGGCTGGTCGCCGCGATTGGCTCAGCGATAACGCTTGGCGCGCTTTCGGCCGATGCGGGCGAGCGGCAATGGTACGCAGCCCTTGAAGGCGGCGCGGAAATTGGCGGCGGCGAGGTCGCTTCAGTGATCTTGGCTGCCCCTCTCTGCGGTGGGCTCGGCATTGGCCCCTGTGGGCCGGATACGTCACTCGATACCGGCTGGGCGGCAATCGGAACGATCGGCGTGCGCGTCGCGCCGAACGTACGGCTTGAGGGCGAGGTGGGCTACCGCAGCCAAACATTGGGGGGTCTGAATGACCTGACCCAAACCACTTTGATGGCAAATGCACTCTACGATATCCCGCTGTCGGAGGAACTCACGCTCTCGCTTGGCGGCGGGCTGGGCTATGACTGGGTCGATACGGGCTCGGGCAATCGGGGGCCGTTTGCGGGCGACGACTCGGCGTTCGCCTATCAACTGATTGCGGGGCTCGCTTACGAGCTGTCGGACAACGTAGAGCTGATGCTGAGCTATCGCCACATCAGGGCCGAGTTCGACGACATGCACGCAGTGGTCGACGATCAAGGGTCGGCCGGCAACTGGGCCATCTTGATGTCCGATTGGGACACAACCGGGGCCGTTACGGTCGGGCTGCGCTTCGGCTTCTAACTCTTGCTTCGGCAACGATAGATCGAGATCATTGGGCGTCACTTGAGATGGCGCCCATGACCACCACCCACTTCCGCAATTTGTCCCTGCTCGATCCCCGTTGGGACCAAGCACGAGGTGGGTATGAGGTGCTTATCGAGGGCGACCGCATCCGGGAGGTGTCGGACAAGCCAATCAAGGCCGCGTCCGCGCGCGCCGTCGATTGCGGTGGCCGCACGTTGATGCCGGGGCTGATCGACTGTCATGTGCACGTTTATCTCGTCGAGTTGGGGTTGGCGCGCCTGGAGGCGATGCCGCTGACGCTGCTGACCGCGAAGGCGTCGAAGTTGATGCGCGAGATGCTGGACCGCGGGTTCACGACCGTGCGCGATACGGGCGGAGCGGACTGGGGGATCAAGGAGGCGGTCGAGACGGGTGTGCTCGCGGGGCCGCGTCTTTTCATCTCCGGGCGGCCGATATCGATGACGGGCGGGCATGGCGACTCGCGCCGGCGTACGGCGGGCGACGAGCCCTGCAAATGCTGCAACGCGCTTTCATTCGTGCTGGAGACCGCCGACGGCGCCGACGGCGTGCGCAAGGCTGTGCGCGAGCAGATGCGGCAAGGGGCCGATCAGATCAAGATCTTCGTTTCGGGCGGCGTAGCTTCGCCCTGGGATCCGCTGGAGAGTCTGCAGTACTCGCCCGCCGAGATCGCGGCGGCGGTGGAGGAGGCACACAATTTCGGACGCTATGTGCTAGCGCACGCCTATACGCCGGAGGCGATCACGCGGGCGGTCACGGCGGGCGTGCGCACGATCGAGCACGGCAACCTGATCGACGATAAGGCGGCGAAGCTGATGGCGGAGCGCGGCGCGTTGATGGTCGCCAATCTCGTCGCCTACTACGCGATGAAGGAGCGTGGACGATCGTTCGGCATGTCGGCCGATCAGCTCGCGAAGAACGACCTCGTCATCGATGGAGGCTTGCGCTCCCTTGAGATCGCCAAGCGCGCAGGCGTGCCGGTCGCCTATGGCAGCGATCTTTTGGGACAATTGCAGGTCGATCAGTCGCGCGAGTTTCTTCTGCGCTCCGAGGTGCTCTCGCCGCTTGAGATCATCCGGCAGGCGACGCTTGTCGGCGCCGATGTCGTTCGCCAGAGCGGCAAGCTTGGCGTGGTCGAGCCCGGCGCCTATGCCGATCTGATCGTGGTGGACGGGGACCCGTTGAAGGATCTCGGCCTCTTCCAAGATCAAGGTGCGCATTTGAGCGCGATCATGAAGGGCGGCGTGTTCCACAAGAACCGGCTTCAGTAGGTGTCGAAACGGTGCCGATAGGTCACAAGCTGGTGTGAATCGCTTTCGCCGGCGGCGGCGCCGCCGTCACGTTCACTTCGCTTGCGTCCGCGTTTGCTCGACCAATGCGTTCGCGTGCAGGGGGACGTGTTCGCACCAGGCATAAGACGGCGATGCGTTTCCCATTTATTCGTCGTATGACGAATTTTGTTCGTCTGTGATTTCGCGCACTGTCGCGAGCGCCCGGCATCTTCGAGACTCGTGTGCAGGAATCAGACACGGGGGTTTTTTCATGCAGGTTCGCCAGACGCTTCTCATCGGTGTGGCCGCAACGGCGCTTGCGGCGTCAGCCGACGCTGCCCACTTCAAGGGTTGGTACGTGAGCATCGAAGGCGGTGCGAGTTGGATCGAGGATGCCGACGCGCTCTACACGCGCACGTTCAACGGCGCGCTTGTCGCGTCCGACACGGACGAGGCATCGTTCGACACGGGATGGGCGCTGTTTGCGAGCGCGGGCTACGCGTTCGCGAACAACTGGCGGGTCGAGGCCGAGTTCGGCTATCGCCGCAACGGGGTCTCGGCGGTGTTTCTGGTCTCGGACAGCTTCCGCGACCTGGCGGGTGAAATCGAAGAGTATTCGCTGATGGCGAACGTCCTCTACGACGTCCCGCTGACGGAGCGGCTGGCGCTCACCATCGGCGCGGGTGCGGGCGCCGACAACGTCCGGTTCGACGGTAGCTATTCGAGCTTCACCGGGCCCGTGGCCGCATCCGACGACACGTTGAAGTTCGCGGTGCAGGGTCTTGCAGGATTCAGCTACGCGCTCTCACGCGGTACAGAGCTGGCGCTGACCTACCGCTATCTGCATGTGCCCGGCCCTGAGTTCACGCAACACGGGTTCTTCTCCGTTTTCCCGCTTAGCCAGACGGTCGCATTCGACGACTTCGCCAAGCACAGCGTAAGCGTCGGGCTGAGGTTCGATCTTGCATCGGATCAAACTCCGCCCACGCCACCGCCGGTAGCTCCGCCACCGCCGCCCCCGCCAGCCGTGAAGCAGTTCATCATTTTCTTCGGCTTCGATCGTTGCGACATCACGGATGAAGCGGATCGCGTGCTGGGCGAAGCGGCGGCGGCGGCGAAGACAACCGGAGCGGCATCGGTGCGCGTGGTCGGTCACACCGATACGTCGGGCTCCACCGCCTACAATCAGCGTCTGTCTGAGTGCCGCGCGCGCGCCGCGAAAAATACTCTTGTGGGCAAGGGCATCCCAGAGCCCGCGATCTCGACCTCGGGGCGCGGCGAAGGCGAGCTCATGGTCCAGACCGGCGATGGCGTGAAGGAACCGCAGAACCGGCGCGCCACCGTGGACTTGCAATGACGGACTCCTGAGCCTCTCCCTATCGCGTGTGTTGGCTGGTGAGAGGCAACTTGGGCGGGACCTAAGGGTTCCGCCCTCTTTCTTGTGATGGCGACCGCCTACGTAGTCGTGATAACTCAGTTTTCATGCTGCGCCCCCTCGCGGTTCTGGTTGTTGCGCTAACGTTGTGCGGATGTGCCGGTCTTCCGGCACCTCAGAGCGCCAGCGCGTGCCGGCTCGGCGACCCGATGGTGGAGACGCAACTCTTTTTCGGCCTAAGCAAACCCAATGGCGGCGCCTTGAGCCAACGCGCATGGCAGGCCTTTGTGTCGAACGAGATCGCTCCCAGGTTCCCAGAAGGGTTCAGCGTTCTTGACGGCGCGGGGTTCTGGCGCGACGCGGCGACGGCCAAGACGATCTCGGAGAAGAGCAAGGTCGTCGTGCGCATGCACGCCGGGGGTTCCGCGGCCGATGACGACATCGGCGCGATCGTCTCAGCCTACAAGACACAGTTTCAGCAAGACGCGGTGATGCGGGTCGACCGGCCCGTGTGTGCGCAGTTCTAGGAGAGGCCATGGACATAACCTATCGCCGCAGTTCAATCCTGGTGTTCTTCGCCGGTGTCGCGAACCTCTATCTCGTTGCATTTGCGGCCGACGGACTTGTCTCGGTCGTGGACGAGCTTTGGGCCATGGTTGCGGGGTCGAGTCCGCTCTCGAATGTCCGCAATCAGTTGGCGATTTTCGTGGTGCTGTCGTCGCTAATCATGGCGTTCGTGGTTGCGTTCGTGCCGCACCTGCCGAAGGCAATCTTCCTGCCGCTGATCGGGGCGGCGGTTTGGCTGGCGCTTGGCGGGCCGCCGTTCGGGTCGCTGACGACCAGCGGCGACAAGGCGGGACTGTTCCTTTCACTCTGCCAGGCGGCGCTGGGCATTGCCGCGTTTCTGATCGTGCATCTGCGCACCGGGCGGCCCTTTTTGACCGCAGCCGCCCTGCCCCACCTCAACCACGTGTTCCTGCGCATCGCGTTTGCCTCGATCGTTACGCTGATTGTCAGCGTCGCCGGCATCCTGGCGCTAGGAATTTGGGCTGCGGTTTCGTTCGCCGAGCAAGAGACGAAGGGCTACATCCAGTTTACCTGGAACGATATTCAGGCCCGCACCGCGATCATGCGCAAGGACAACAAGGTGGTGCATTTGGTGGCGACCGCTCATATCGCGGAGCGCCAGTTTTATGAACGCGCCTATCAAAACATCCCGCCGAATGCGGTCGTACTCGCGGAGGGGATCACGGACAACAAGGGCGCGCTCGCGCGCGAAGCGGCCCGGCCCGCCGAGGTCGCGAAGTCGATGGGCCTCGAGTCGCAGACCGTGTTCGAGGAGATGTTGGCTGCCGGACAGACCGTGTCCGCCGAGGAGAAGTCCGGCGCCAAGCCGGCCGCGGCCGCCGCCGCGAGGACGAGGCCGGACGTGGTTCGAGCGGACGTCGACGTGTCCGACCTGTCGCCCGCGACGCTGCGATGCCTGCGTGCGGATCTTGCGGCGGAAATGGACACCGGCGAGGTGCTGGCGAAGGACGGCGGTGTGCCGGCGTGCTCGCCCGAAGACTTGAAGGTGTTCTGGGACGAGATCTTGACAAAGCGCAACGCCGTGCTGATGGCCGCGTTCGACAAGCTCTATGCGAAGTACGACGTGTTTGTCTTACCGTGGGGTGCGATGCACATGCCGGAGCTGGAGAAGGCGTTCATCGAGCGCGGCTTCCGGATCGAGCGGGCGCATATGCTAACGCTTGCGCGCTACCAGACCGTCGCGGGGCATGTGTTCGGCGGGCTTGCCGCGTTCCGCTTGTTGGGGCCCGGGAACCGGCCCTATCAAATGCGGACGTACCCCGGCGTGGCGCAGGGCTGGCGCTAGCGACACCCTAGTTCTCGACGAACCACTTCGCGGCTTCTTCGGCGTCGGATGAGTCGAGGCGGGCGCGGAACTGGGTGAATATCCCGGAGCTTGTGTAGCCTGCCGCCGTGAAGTCATCGTCTTCGTAGCCGACGACGTTGTAGCCGGCCGAGACCCACACGGCATTGGAGAACGCGTAGCCGATCGAGGGGCCGAGCGCGTATTGCATAGTACCGGACGACCAGTTCGCAAGCGAGCTGCCGCGCAGCCCGACATCGATCTCTTCAGTGATGTCGTAACGCGCTTCGAGGCCGGTCATCGTCATGAACGTGTGGTGACGCGCACCCGCAATCTCGTCGGCCGCGTACTTCACGCCCAGCATGATCGAGACTTCGAAGTCGTTCGACGGCTGCATGTTGATCAGCGCGTTGTCGACGATCTTCCACGTGTTGCGCGCGATGCCGCTGGCCGCTTGCGCGCGCGGGTCGGCTTCGTAGCCGAAATCCAGGCGGTTCAAGATCAGCGGTCCGTCGTTCGGACGGTAGGCGACCCCCAGCTGCATCATCGCCGTCGTAATGTTGCCACCAGCTTCCGGATCTTCGTACATGAAGCGGACGTTGTTGGCGAAACTCAAATTGTCGTAGGGCGACAGATAGTGGCCGATCGCGACATTCCAGCGTTCGTCTGTGCCGAGGCGGGTTTCGACGCGCGCCGTGACCTTGCCGATGTCCGTGTCGACCGCCGTGCCGATCGAGATTGCGGTGAAGCTCTCGCGGTCGCCAGCCCCGGCCAAGCCGCCGTTGTCTTCGCCGGTGCCATAGACGCGCTGCTGGCGATCGACGCTGGCCGACATCGACCAACCTTCTTCGATTTGCCAGTCCTGCGACAGGCCCACATTCGCGAAGACGCGCTCCGACGTGTCGTTCAGGTCGCGCTGCGCCGAAGTGCGGACGCGGCCGCCGGTCCAGAACGCGCCTTCGAAGCCCGCGCGCGTGACACTGCCGCGGTCCGTTGGGCCGTCCACGATTTCGTGCGCGGCGACGAAGTTCAGCGTGTCGGTGACCCTGAAATCGGCGCCGAAGGTCGTGCGCGTCGGGAAATCCGGATTGTGGTCGCGGCCGCTGATCGCGAGCTCTTGTGTGACGCTCACGCGCAGGCGGTCCGAGACGCGATAGATCGCGCGCGCCAGGATTTGGTCTGTGACGGCGTCGCTGCCGGCGGTGCCGTCCTTCACGCGGCGGGCGCCGAGCGCGAGCTCGGCATCCTCGGAGGTCCAGCTGACGAAGAACTCCGCAAAGTCGCGAGCGCCGGCGATGCGGTCGCTCTCTCGGCGGTAGGCCTTCACTTCCGCGCCTAAGCCCTTGGCAACGTCGTCGAGGCGCGCCTTGCCTTCGGCGCCGTATTCGCGCGTGCCGGACAGGCCGCTCGCCAACTGCTCGAGGCCGAATTGCTCGTCCTGCGAACGCGCATAAAGGCGTCCGGAGAACGCCTTGCTGTTGTGCGTCAGTTCGACCGCGTAGGCCGTGCCTTGGCCGTGGCCCTTCGGACCGTCGCGCGAGCGGCCGTATTCGACGTGGGCGACCGTGCCTTCGGCGAGTGTCGCCGTCGCGTCGACCGCGTAGAGTTCGCCCGCGGGGATGGCGCTGCTTGCGCCTTGGCGGATTGCGGTGACGCCGACTTCGAAGTCACCGCCAAACGCGTAGGCGGCAACGCGCCCGCCGTAGGTCAGGCTCTTCTTGCCGTCGCCGGTGGTTTCGTAGTCGACGACGATGATCAGCGGGTTCAGATTCGTGCTTTGGCTCTGCACGGGTTCCTTGAAGAAGACCGTGCCGTACTCATAATCGATTTCGTAGTCGATGTTGGGCACGAGGCTGCGGGAGGTCACGGCCTCGCCGTTGCGGAAGCGGTCGCGCTCCTCGATGCGGATGCGCTCGGAGTTGATGAGAACCGGGTGCGTCGAGAGGCGATAGAGACCGGATGTGCCGTTGCCCTTGATCTCGTCTTTCACGAACTTGTTCGCGGTGTCGCTGACGAAGGCTTTGAAGCCCA
>CAYXQB010000165.1:0-7760 GCA_964466435.1 uncultured Flavobacteriaceae bacterium
CGCTAAGTCCGTCGGCATCCGGTGTCGCTTGTGCGATCAAATCCGCCTTCGCGTTCTTGATCATGTCGTCGCTGTAAGCCACCCCGACCATGCGGTTCGATTTCAGCGCATCCTCGATGTCGTCGACGCGGAGTTCCGTCTGCTCTAGGAACTTGTAGGGCGGCATGACGGACTCCGGCACCACGGAACGCGGGTCGACGAGATGGGCCCGGTGCCATTCGTCCGAGTATTTGCCGCCGACACGCGCCAGGTCGGGACCTGTACGCTTCGAGCCCCATTGGAACGGATGGTCGTAAATGCTCTCCGCCGCCAGGCTGTAGTGCCCGTAGCGCTCGACCTCGTCGCGCAGAGGCCGGATCATTTGGCTGTGGCAGAGGTAGCAGCCTTCACGGACATAGATCTCGCGCCCCTTGAGCTCCAGGGGCGTGTAGGGCCGCATGCCTTGAACCTTCTCGATCGTACTTTCGAGATAGAACAATGGTGCGATTTCGACGATGCCGCCGATCGATACGACGATCAGAACGCACACGACCAGAAGCAGCGAGTGGCGTTCAAGCAAGCCGTGATTAAACATGGTCTGTGCTCTCCCTTACGCCGTTGCCGGAAGCGGTTTTGCGGCCACGACCTCGCCGGCGCGAAGGTCGCCCTTCGCCGTGCGGTAGAGGTTGTAAGCCATGATGAACGCCCCACTCAGATAGAGCAGGCCACCGAAGGCGCGGATGATGTAGTACGGATGCATCGCCTCGACCGTTTCGACGAACGAGTATTCGAGGAAGCCGAACTCGTTGTAGGCCCGCCACATCAGCCCCTGCATGATGCCCGACACCCACATCGCGGAGATGTAGAAGACGAGGCCGATCGTGGACACCCAGAAGTGCCACTCGACGAGTGCATGTGAGTAGAGCCGTTCGCGCCGCCATAGCCAGGGCGTCAAGCAGTAGAGCGCGCCGAACGACACGAACCCGACCCAGCCGAGCGCACCAGAATGCACGTGGCCGATCGTCCAGTCCGTGTAGTGCGAGAGCGAATTCACGGCCTTGATCGACATGACCGGCCCCTCGAACGTCGACATGCCGTAGAACGCGACGGAGACGACAAGCATGCGCAACACGGGATCGGTCCGCAGCTTGTCCCACGCGCCAGACAGCGTCATGAGGCCGTTGATCATGCCGCCCCACGACGGCATCCAGAGCATGATCGAGAACGTCATGCCCAGCGTCTGCGCCCACACGGGCAGCGCCGTGTAGTGCAAGTGGTGCGGACCCGCCCAAATGTAGAGGAAGATCAGCGACCAAAAGTGGACGATCGACAGACGGTAGGAATAGACGGGTCGGTTCGCCTGCTTCGGCACGAAGTAGTACATGATGGCGAGAAAGCCCGCCGTCAGGAAGAAGCCGACCGCGTTGTGCCCGTACCACCATTGCGTCAGGGCATCCTGCACGCCCGCGAACGCCGAATAGCTTTTGATCCCGAGCCACGACACCGGCATCGCGAGATTGTTGACGATATGCAGCATCGCGATCGTCACAATGAATGCGAGATAGAACCAGTTTGCGACGTAGATGTGAGGTTCCTTGCGCTTCCAGATCGTGCCCAGGAACACGAGCAGATATACGACCCACACGAGCGTGAGCCACAAATCGGCATACCACTCGGGCTCGGCGTATTCGCGCCCTTGGCTGACGCCGAGAAGATATCCGGTGCCGGCGACCAGGATGAAGATCTGATAGCCCCAGAATACGAACCAGCCCCAGAGCCCGCCCGCGAGGCGTGCATGACAGGTGCGCTGGACGACGTAGAACGAGGTCGCGATCAGCACGTTTCCGCCAAACGCGAAGATTACGGCAGACGTATGCAGGGGGCGCAGGCGTCCGAAGTTCGTCCACGGCAAGTCGCTGAAGTAGAACAGACTGGGGAACGCGAGTTGCAGCGCGATGATCACGCCGACCAGCATGCCCGCGATCCCCCAGAACATGGAGGCGATAACACCGGCCTTGACGATGTCGTTTGCGTAAGCGGTCTTGTCGTCCGCCGGCAATCCCTCCGCATAGCGGCGGACCAGGTGAATGAGTGCGATGCCCACGCCCGCCATGAACGTCAAGGCTTGGATCCGCATGAGCGGGTCGGCGGTCTGGGTGGTGACGTGGAAGCCTAAGATGAGGAACAAGATGAAGAGTGCGGGGACCGCGAAAAGATCAACTCGCGGCAGTTCCCGGCCCGTAAATGACTGCATTGCCGCCCCTCGGTTCGCCAAGTGGATTTGCAACGAGCTTGCGGTGCCGCATGATTCGGGACCTTGACCTAGATCAAGACCCTGTGCGGCATTTGGGGCGCAACTTGCGTCGCCGGAGATGACCCATGGCAAGCCTGAACGTCGGCGATTGGCTACGCAGTGGCGACCCTTGGGAGGCGGTACCGCCGCGCGCAATCGAGACACATGCTGCGATCGTCTTTCTCGTGGGCGAGCTTGCCTACAAGATGAAGAAGCCGGTTGACCTCGGCTACCTCGACTTCAGCTCCCTGGCGAAGCGGCACGCCGCGCTCGCCCGCGAGCTCGAACTGAACCGCCGCACGGCGCCGGCCACCTACTTGCGGCTTGTTTCCGTCGTCGAACGGCACGGACAGCTTGCGCTCGGCGGTGAAGGGCACATCGTCGAGTGGCTGCTCGAGATGCAACGCTTCCCGGACGGCTCCCTTCTGTCGGAGGTCGCCGACCGCGGCACGCTCTCTGAGTCCATGGTCGAGCAGCTTGCCGCTCATGCAGCCAGCTTTCACGACGCAGCAACCGTCATCTCCGGCTACGACTGGCCGGCCGCCGTGGCGCGCATCGCGCGCGAGAACGCGTCCGATCTCGAGAGCCAAGCGCATGTGTTCGATGCACTCTCTCTTGCCGCATCGCAGAAGGCGCGGGAGCAAGCGCACAAGCGTTGCGCGCTTGCGCTCGACCGGCAGTCGCTCGACGTCCGCCGCTGTCACGGCGATATGCACCTCGCCAACGCCTTCCTCGATCACGGCACGCCGACGTTGTTCGACTGCATCGAATTCGACGACTTTTACGCAACCATCCCGCCTCTCTACGACATCGCATTCTTGCTGATGGATTTGATCGCGCGCGGATTGCACCGTCACGCGAATCGCGCGCTCAGTGAATGGGCTATGCACCGCGCACCCGATACCTGGCCGTCAGTGATGGCTAGCCTTGCCACGCTGCCGCTATGCCTCTTGCTGCGCGCCGAGATCCGCGCGAAGACCGAAGCGCGCCGGCCTGGCGGCCAAGCGAGGGCGCAACACTATCTGACCCTTGCGAGAACGCTTGCCGATCGTGGCGTACCGAAACTGATCGCAATCGGAGGTCTCTCGGGGACCGGAAAGTCTTCGTTGGCCAAAGCGATCGCGTGGCGCATCGGTGGTGGTGCCGGCGCCATTCACTTGCGGACCGACGTCGTCCGTAAGCGGCTTGCCGGGGTCGCCATGGAACAACGACTGCCCGAAAGCGCGTATGCCCAAGCCGCATCGAGCCGCATCTACAGTGAGCTCGCCGCGCTTGTGCCAGGCGCCCTCAATGCCGGCGCATCGGTCGTCGTGGACGCCGTTTTCGCGCGCGAGAGCGAACGCATTGCGGTCGAGAAGATCGCACGCGAATCGGGCGTTTCGTTCACGGGCATTTGGCTGGAGGCCCCGGCCGCGGTCCTCGAACAGCGCGTGGGCCAGCGTCTGGGCGATGCGTCAGACGCCGATGTGGAGGTCGTGAGGCGTCAACTGAGCTACGACCTCGGCAACATTGCCTGGATTCGCGTTGATGCCAGCCGCAGCGCCGAGGACATCGAGCATGACGTGCTCGCCCGGATCGGTCCTTCGTTGACTCAGGTCAAGGGCTGCTCCGTCGGCCTCGCCTAAGAGCGTAGGCGTATGACCAAGATCAAGTACATCGAACACGAGGGCACCGAGCACGTTGTTGACGTGCCCGACGGTCTATCGGTGATGGAGGGAGCGGTTCGCTACACGATTCCCGGGATCGACGGCGATTGCGGCGGCTCGTGCGCGTGCGCCACGTGCCATGTGTACGTCGAGAACGGGTGGGCGGCGAAACTCGCGCCGATGAACGATCTCGAGCGCGACATGCTCGATTTTGCGTTCGACGTGAAGGAAAACAGCCGGCTCGCTTGCCAGATCAAAGTGAACCCCGCGCTTGAGGGACTCGTCGTTCGTACGCCCGCGCGACAGTATTGAGCGACTCATTCTCAGTTGCCGCCAGATGCGCGCGTCGTTTGATCTGCATCAACATCAATCGATGACGGCCGCGTCATTCTCCATGACGAAATCATCGTGAGGAGACGGCCATGACGGCAACAGCCGCACCCAAAGTCGTGAAGAAGGGCAAGTGGGAAGTCACCATGACGCCCGACGACATGTATCGCAACCCGATGGAGATCGCCTGGTCGTTCGACTATCTGTTCGGCAAGGGCAAAGTCGAAGATCTCTACAAGCGCGCCAAGCAGAACCAGTGGGACAGCGACCAGCTGCTGCCCTGGGACACGAAGGTCGACCCGTCTAGTCCGCTGATCGCCGACCGCTCGTCGATCTTCCACAAAATGCCGTTCTTCAACAAACTGTCGAAGTCGCAGCGCGAGACGTTCACCGCGCACTCGACCGCGCAGTTGTTGTCGCAGTTCCTGCACGGCGAGCAAGGCGCCTTGATGACGGCGGCCTGCGTTACGCACTCCGTCCCCGACACGACCGCAAAACTCTACGCGGCGACGCAGACGATGGACGAAGCGCGCCACGTCGAAGTGTACGCGAAGTACTGCGACAAGGTCGCCATGGTCTATCCGATGACGCCGTGGCTGAAGATGCTGATCGACGCGACGCTGAAGTCGGACCGCTACGAGAAGGTCATGATCGGCATGAACATGATCGTCGAAGGCCTCGCCCTCGGCGCCTTCAACAACATGTACCACGTGACGAACTGCCCGCTTCTGAAGGCGCTGACTTTCAACGTCATGCGCGACGAGTCGCGTCACGTTTCGTTCGGCCACATCTTCCTAGGTCCCGTGATCAAGAAGTTGGACGAGGCCTCGCGCGAGGAACTGGCCGACTTCGCGTTCAACGCCATCTACCTGATCGTGCAAGGCACCCAGGTCGGCGGCGGTCAGACGCTGGCGAGCCGCGCGGACCCGGGCTTCATGCAGGTGCTGGCAAACTCCGAGATCGACCCGGAAGACGTCTTCAAGGGCCTGCAGGAAGCCGCCGACGCCGGCATCCTGATGGACTTCCCGCCGGGGCAGATTCATTCGCTGCATGATCTGATGCTGCCCGCACTTGCCCGCGTCGGCCTGATCACGCCGCGCGTGCGCAAGAAATACGATGAGGCCGGCATTCAGATCAGCGAGGATCTGCGCGTCCTTCACCAAATGGAAGGCGGCACACCGAACGTCGAAGCTGCTGCAGAGTAGGCTTCGAAGGAACCGCCGCGCCGGTCATGCCCGTCCCTCTCGGCCCCCGGCGCGCGGTTCCCATAACAGGAGGGTGACATGACGAACCTCACCCGCGAAACTGCAACGCCGGCCGACAAGACATCGCCGGCGTTCTTTCGCGCATTGGTCGAAGGCGTACCGGAGGCGATTATCGTCACGACGACGGACGGGACGATTCTGTACTTCAACCCCGCGTCCGAGAAGTTGCTCGGCTATGCGCACACTGAAGTGCTCGGCCGCAACATCGTCACGCTTGTGCCGCAACAGCCGGACCGGCGTGCCGATGCGGTCAAATGGCTTGAGCGTTGGGCAAACGAACCGGACGAGA
The DNA here is from genome assembly GCA_964466435.1 of uncultured Flavobacteriaceae bacterium. GTDB lineage: Bacteria > Pseudomonadota > Alphaproteobacteria > Micropepsales > Micropepsaceae > SZUA-430. The sequence goes on from CAYXQB010000165.1 coordinate 5,803, forward strand.
CGCAGTCACGCTTCCTCGACTTCATCGCGCAGACGAAGTCGGGCGCCCAGATGCCCGTCGACGTGCGCGTCGTCGAACGCAAGATCGACGGCGAGCGCCGCTATTTCATCACGTTTCGCGACAACACCGCCCGCAGGAAAGAGCAAGCCGCGTTCCGCCAGGCGCATCTGCGTGCGTCGCGCATCCTGCAGGTCGCCGAAGACGGCATCGTCTCGGCGGACGCCACGCAAACGATCACGTTCTTCAACCTGAAAGCTGAAGAGATGTTCGGCTACCGCGCCGAGGAGGTGATGGGCCGGCCGCTGTCGACACTGATGCCGGAACGCTATCGCGCGCGCCACAAGGGCGACGTCGAACGCTTCGGCTTGGGCAAACAAGCCTCCCGCCAAATGAACGAGCGCGGAAGCGTCGTGGGTCAGCGCAAGGGCGGCGAAGAGTTCCCGATGGAAGTCGCGATCACGAAGGTCAACGTCGGCGGCGCGCTCACCTACACCGCCCACGTGCGCGACATCACGAAGCGCAAGCAGCGCGACGAACAGCTGCGCGAAAGCGAGCGCCGCTTCCGTGCCATCTTCGAACACGCCTTCGAGGCGATCGGGCTACTCTCGCCTGATGGAACGGTTCTGGAGATCAACCGTGCCGGCCGCTTGATGACCGAAGGCGCATCCCAACTGATCGGCTTGCCGCTCTGGGATCTGCCCTGGGCCGGCAGCGATCTCACGCCCGACGACACGGCCCGCCAGCGCCTGCGTAGCGCCGTAGCGCAAGCGGCAGGCGGCGAGCCCGTGCGCTACACGGCCGAACTGCGCCGGAGCGAAACCGACACACGCAAGATCGATATCTCGCTCACGCCCATTCGCGACGAAACGGGCAAGGTGATCTACATCGTGCCCGAAGGCCGGGAAGCGGTCAGGACATAATCCATTGCGCGGCGTCGTTGGTTGCAGCTGAGTTGAGCGACGCTCACCCCTTCTACGAGGTCAGACACCTTGCGAAGGGAATCTCGAGGTGGTCAGTTGCCTGGCTTGACCTACTCCAGGCGCCGGACTGACAAGTGCGGCGAGCCGTTCCAGTGACGCGATACGGATCGTGTCCCCATCGGTGTCGACACCGTAATCGCGCAGCTTCTTCAACGTACGCGACAGTGTCTCGGGTTTGATGCCAAGCCGTGTCGCGACTTCTTTCTTCATGCCCGGTAGGATCAGCGTGACCGCGCCGGTTGTCTTCTCGCTTTGCGATATCAGGAAGTGCGCGAGCCGTTCGGCTGCGCCGTGCGTCTTGATCTCCTTGATCTGGCTGATCAGCACGCGCCAGTGCCGCGACAAGACGCGCGCGCATTGCGCCGCCAGCGCGACGTCGTCGTTCAGTTGCTCGCGCAATTTGGAGGCCGGAATCAGAAGCGCCTGTCCATCCGATGTTGCGCGCGCGCTGACCAGATATGGCAGTCCCAATAGGGCGGCCGGCAGCAGCACGCTTTCGCCCGGACCAAAAAAATCGATCACGGCTTCGTTGCCGTCCGCGCCGCCGACGAGGACGATGCCGCCTTCAACGAAGCAGTAGATGAAGTCGGGCTCCTCGCCCTCACGGAACAGGTAGCCGTGGTTCGAGAAGCGTTGCAGTCCCGAGACTTCCGCAAGCCGCTCCAGGCTGGCCGCAGGCAGCGGCGCAAAAAGTTCTATCCGTTTCAAGAACGGCAACCGGGGGTGACTCACCGCGACAAACTCCGACAACGTTCCATGTTGCATCGCGGGAGGACAGTTTGCCTTGATGCAGATCAAGCCTGCTGTGACACCCTAGCAAGCCGATCGGCGCGGCAACCGTTTGGTCCGGAAAACCTCAGTATGCTGAGTGGTGACCCCGGGAGGAATCGAGCGTGCGAGCCACTGCTTGGAAGGCAGTTGCTCTAATGCGCTGAGCTGCGGGGCCCATGCATGCGAGGGACGCGTAATGCGTCCACT
>CAYXQB010000166.1:0-7750 GCA_964466435.1 uncultured Flavobacteriaceae bacterium
TCTTCTGCGCGATCACGGTGATGCTCGCCGCCACCCTGAGCGGACTGGTCGCGCCGCGCCTTATCCAAAACATGATGTCGGCAACCGGTGCGGAGAAGGATCTCCTGCACGGCCTCCTGCGCCTGGAGTGGTACTTGAACCAGTCCTTCGCGACGCTGCATGTCGGCTTCTTCTCGGCCGCGATCGTACTCTACGCGCTCGCTTGGCCGGAGAAGGGCATCCTCGCCGCCGCCATCCAGATCGCGGGCTTCATCGTCGGCATCGGCGTGTTCGCCTGGCTCGTTTCCGGCACGCTGACGCTGAACGTGCACGGCCTGGGCGCGGTCGTGGTCGCCCAAGGCGCATGGTTCGTCTTGGCCGCCGTTGGGTTGTTTGTCCGTAAGCCGCCGGCCGACACAATTTGACAAAGTTCTCACCACAACGTGCGCCGGCATGGACATGAACCGGGGTGACGCAGCGGATGGCACAGAACAAAATGACTAAACAACCTGGGGGATCGACATGAAGTCGTTTGGAAGCTTTGCTCTGGCCGCACTGATCGCAGCAGCGCTAACAAAGGTTGCCGTTGCCGGCGGCGTCATCCCGTTGGACACGACCGGTCCGCGCCCAACTGCTCAGCTGACGATCGCAGACGCGCCATCGGTGACCGTCATCTTCGACAGCGGTGCCGGAGGCGCGGTGTTAGGCAGCGACATCGGCCAGCGTCATAGCCTTCCAAACGAAGGTATCGTGCATATCGGAAGTCCGGGATCGAGCAGGACAATCCAAGCGCAGCTCTCGCGCCTTCCGACAGCGCGCCTGGGCGACGCCGATGTCTCGGGCGCCCGTGTCGTCGTCGGCGACCTCGGTATTCCGTTGCCGGGAATCTCGGGCGTTATGAGCCCCAATCTCTTTGCGGGTTCGCTCGTTCGCTTCGAATTGCCGAAGTCTCGTGTGGTGGTCGCCCCGAAGTCGCCGGCAACGATCCCGGCCGCGCCCGCCAATCCCTATTCCGGCACACATCCCCTCCCGTCGATCGAGGTCGATGTTGCCGGGGTCAAGTTCAGCGCGCATATGGATACCGGCTCCGGTCGAGGCTTCAGCCTGCCGCTCGAAATCGCCGACCGCGTTTCCCTCAGCGCACCGCTGACGCCGACCAAGCCCGCGAAGATGGCCGGCGGAGAGCGCAAAGCGTTCCTGTCGCGCATCAACGGCATCGTGCGCGCCGGCCCGATCATACTTACGAACCCGGAAGTGACGTTCATCGAGCGCCTCGAATACGCAAATGTCGGCTTCTCGATCTTGAAGGACTACGTCCTCGTCTTGGACCCGGCAGAAAAGCGCAGCTGGCTCATCAAGGAGTAGCTACCGCCGCTTCTCGATCGTCATCAGGATCGCGCCTTCGTCGCTCATCCCGTCGCGCCGGCCGGCGGCGATGATTTCCTCGAACGCGCGCGCAAGCGCCGGGTCGTTGTCGACCTTCGCGAGCTTCGTGCGTCCGTGCTCCAGCGTCTCCGCCATATCGAGAGAGGAGGCGATGCGCCGGCACGCATAGTCGAACGTGATGTCCGGCCGCGCAATCACGGGCTGAAGCAGCGCGCCTGGCGTGAGGCAGTCGTGGTGCACCAGCCCTAAGCGCCGGTCGATCGTCTTGTACCAACGGTCGAGCGCCAGCGTCGTGCGCTGATCGGCGATGCTCTCGTCGTACCAAACGTCCAGGATCTCGATCCCATTTCGCGCGACGCGCATCGCTTCGTTGAGCGCCGCATCCCAGTCGCTCGTGTGATGCGGCGTGAACGAGAACACGACGATGTCGAACTCGCCGTCCGCAAACGGCAACCGCTCCGCGACGCCTTCGACCGCTTCGAAGCCTTCCATCTTGAGATTGGCGACGTTCATCGCATCGGGATCGAGCCCAGCGAGCCGATCGACTTGGCCCGCAACCGTCCGCAGGAACGCGCCGTCGCCCGCCCCGACCTCCAAGATGGTGCGCGGCCGCCCGGCAAGCACGCGCTTGCGGAATTCGTCGCGATAGTCGTCATAGACATCCGTCATGGAGCTTAGGCCTCGAAGTTCACAGCCGTCGTGTTCGCGCCGCTGACGACCACCGCCACCCGCTCACCCGGATGCGGCTTGTAGCGGCCCGCATGCACCGCAGCAAACGCTGCCGCTCCGCCGGGTTCGGCGACGATACGGAACTGTGCCCACAGCGCCCGCTGCGCCGCGCGAATATCCTCGTCGCTGACGAGCACGACCTGCGCGACATGGCGCCGGGCAATCGGAAACATCAAGTCGCCGATCCGCTTCGCGCCGAGCGAGTCGGCGGCAATCCCACCAACCGGCGCATCGACCGGCCGACCGGCGGCCAGCGCATGGGTTAGGGTAGGGCACCCCTCCGGCTCGACACCGATCACACGCATCCGCCCGGCAACCGCCGCCGCAATGCCGCCCAAGAGCCCGCCGCCGCCCACCGCAGCGATCACTGTCTCGACGCCATCAACCTGCTCTTCCGTCTCAAGCGCGACGGTGCCCGCACCAAGCAGGGTCTCGCGCTGATCGTATGCATGCACGCGCATCGCACCGGAACTCTCCGCCCAAGCCTCGCTCGCCGCAAGCGCATCGGCATACGCCGCACCGCCCACGACCAAATCAGCGCCATAGCTCCGAATTCGCTCGATTTTTGCCGGTGACGATATCTGCGGCACGAAGATCTTTGCGGGCACGCCAAGCTGCTGCGCCGCGTAGGCGACCGCCGCACCATGGTTGCCGCCGGATGCCGCGACGACCCCCGCCTGTGGCACCTCGCGCATTGTCAAGTTGGCAAACGCTCCACGCGCCTTGAACGAACCGGAGTGCTGAAGAAACTCAAGTTTGAGCGACACATGAGGGGCCCCCAAGCGCCCCGCATCGAGGACCGGTGTCCGCCGCACAAAAGGCACGATGTGCGCAAGGCACGCGGCAATCGCCGCTCGATCGATGGTCTGTCGCATGGGAAACGCTCTATCCCATGACCCTGTAACGCGCAAACGCGGCGGACGCCCATCGCAGAGCGCACCGCCGCGCGACCCAAGCGCGTGTGTTGTTTTTCTTAGCTCGGATTGCTTTCGCGGATGTCGCGCAAAAGCGCGTCCATCTCCGCCGCGAATGTGGGATTCTGAGCGATCAATTCTGCGATCAGCGAGACACCGTGGAGGACAGTTGAGTGATCCCGCGGTCCGAACCGGCGCGCGATCTGCGGAAACGACTGCTGCGTCAGTTTACGAGACGCGTACATCGCGATCTGCCGCGGCCGCACGATTTCCCGCTTCCGGCTCCTGGACTCAAGGTCGCCAGGCTGCAGGTTGTATTTCTCGGCCACGAACCGTTTGACCGCATCGACGGTCGTCCGTCGTGCGGACGCCGGCACTTCCGCGCCCGCAAACAGCGGCTGCGGATCGCGAGGCTCCGGCGCGGGCCGGTCGAGCACGAAGTCGACAGGCCTGTCCAGCCTCGAAAACTGCTTGATAAGCGCAGTGATGCGGTCGGCAAACTTCTCGCGCACGTTCAGAAAGTGAAACGGCGTCGCGCAATTCAAAACCACGCGGTCGCTGTTGGCGGATTTCAGGCCAATCGGTGCGATCCACATCCGATACCGATGTTCGCCGAGCTCCGCGTGAAGAACGCTGAGAACGCGGGGCCAAAAATCCGCGGGGGTTTGGCCGGCAAGTGCAAGTTGGGGTGATTGCATGTTGTGCTCCCTCGTTTTTCTATCGTTGCAACAAACTGAAGATGGCTCGCGTTGGCGCAATACGCACGCGCTCGGCGAACCGCCGATTGTTCATGTTCTCCGTTTGGTAAGACGCGAGCCCCGCAGGCTCAGAGAGGTGTTGTCGACGTACTTTCGCTTCGGCACCAGATCAGGTGAATACGAACGCACTTGCGATCAATCATCTTTCCAGCATCCGTCTCGGTCCGGGCTAGCCCGGAAGTTTTGTTGGAAACGGCCGACACGAGAAAGCCATGCGGCGGGAACGTCAGTCAATGTGATGATGAATGTGCAATCGTGACAGATCGATGTCAACGACCGATTCGCCGCGTGAGCGCCGCAAAAAAACTCCGTCTACTGAGCGTCGCGGAATTCCGAAACAATGCGATGGAGATTCCGCCAAAAATTTTTTCGATTTTTTTTCTGTCGCGAGACCGCGTTTCGCGCACGCGCTGCAGATTGCTTCTAGTTCCGTGGCGGCGTGTCGCATGGATGCGCACGATGAGCGAGAACGCGTTTCACGGATCGACGATTGCACACGCGCGAAATCCTTACGAACGCAAGGTGTGAAACAAACATTCGCGCGCAAATACGCCGATGTGATGTCGATCGGCGGCAACGCGCGACGTGCCGCTACGGCCCTTCAGTTGTGTAATCGACGGTTGTGGAGTCGCGCGCAGGGTTCATTGCGTGCGTTAACACGATGTAACGTAGCGTGCGTTCGCCAACGGCATGGCTCCCGCATTCGCGCGATGGACGAAATGTTTCACGCACATCGTCCGGCCGCAGCATATTGGGCCGGCTTGCCGTCAGGTGGAAGAGCGCCTCTTTGACAGCACTGCACCAGTCCGTCGCCGCCGTGATGTAACGGATCGCGTCGTGCACGAACATGAAGTCGAGTTGTCGCCTGAGAGACAGCGTGCGCATTTTCCGGCGCATCGCGGGCGATTATCTGGCGGCCTCGCCACGATGGCTCTTCAGGTCGCGTCAGCGGACGAAACCGGGCGCCAATTCGCATGCATCTCGGGCGTCTGTCGGATCGGCATCGCACAGCACCTTGATCACCCCAACCTGTCGTGATCTCTAATCGCCATGACACAAGGGGCCAGTGCCGACCTTCGCCTTCGTCCGGCTCAGCACCGCGAACTCGCGGCGCTTTCCGAGCTTTGTTTCCGCGCGAAGGCTGTCTGGGGTTACGACACAGCGTTCATGGAAGCGTGCCGGACCGAACTGACGCTGACGCCCCGCGACCTCGAACAGGCAAAGGTTCAAGTGTTGGAAAGCCGCGGCACGATTGTCGGTGTTGCGCAAGTTTCTGTCGCGGCAGCGCAAGCGTCGCTCGACAAGCTCTTCATCGAACCGGCTTCGCAGCGCACGGGCGCCGGGCGTCGTTTGTTCGCGTGGTGCATGGAAGAAGCGCGCGAGCAGGGCGCCCACACACTCACGATAGAGTCCGATCCCGGCGCCGCCGATTTCTACAGCCGCTTGGGCGCGCGCGATGCTGGCGTTGCCCCATCGGGCTCCATTCCCGGCCGCCTGCTGCCCCTCCTCAAACTTGATCTGCAGAAACGACAATGAACTTAAGCCCGCGCAAAGGCATGACCGAACAGGAGATCGCGGCGGCCATCGACGAGAGCCTGCGCGAAGCGACGCTTGAAGAGAAGGTCGCGATGATGTCAGGCAGGGGCTTCTTCAAGCAATTCTCCGAAAGCGGGAACCGTTGGGGGGCAAATCCCTATCGCGCAGGAGGTGGGTGTGAGCGCTTAGGCGTTCCTGCGCTCTACTTCACCGACGGCCCACGCGGCGTGGCGCGCGGAAACTCGACGTGCTTCCCCTGCTCGATGGCCCGCGGCGCGTCGTTCGACATCGATCTCGAGCGCCGCATCGGCGAAATCATGGGTGTGGAGGCGCGCGCGCAAGACTGCACGCTGTCCGGCGCTGTCTGCATGAACCTGTTGCGCCACCCGGCGTGGGGCCGCGCGCAAGAAACCTACGGCGAAGACCAGCACCATCTAGGCGAGATGGGTGCCGCTCTCGCGCAAGGCATCCAAACGCACAACGTCGTGGCGACCGTGAAGCACTTCGCGCTCAATTCGATGGAGAATGCGCGCTTCAAGGTGGACGTAATCGCGGACGAGCGGGCGATGCACGAAGTCTACTTGCCGCATTTCAAGCGCGCGCTCGACGCCGGTTGCGCAACGGTGATGAGCGCCTACAACAAACTGAACGGTGAGTACTGCGGCGAGAACCGTACACTCTTGACGGACATCCTACGCACCGAGTGGGGCTTCGAAGGCTTCGTACACTCCGACTGGGTCTTCGGCGTGCACAAACAATACGCAGCCGCCGCGGGTCTCGACGTTGAAAACCCGGAGCCGCTCGTCTTCGGCGAGAAGCTCGTAGCTGCCGTGCAATCCGGCGCTGTGGAGCCGCAAGCAATCGACCAAGCCTGCCGGCGCATTTTGACCGTGATCTATCGCTTCGCGGCGGCCGAAGACCCGCTACCCGCCTACACGCCAGACCTGATCGCCTGCGAACGCCACCGCGCCGTCGCGCTAGAGGCGGCCGAGAAGTCGGCGGTCTTGCTGACAAATGACGGAGCGCTGCCGCTCAGGAAAGAGAAGGTGCGCAAGCTCGCCGTCTTGGGCCGCCTGGCAAGCCTCGTGAACACCGGCGACTTCGGCTCCTCCCGCGTGCGCCCGCCTTACGTCATAACGCCGCTCGAAGGTCTCACGCGCTATTTGGGCGAGGGCGCCATCCTCGCCGCCGACGAAACGAACCTCGCTGCAGCACGCGTCGCAGCGAAGGAAGCCGACGCAACAGTCGTCGTTGTTGGCTACACCGCGAAAGAGGAGGGCGAATTCGTCCCCGGCGACATCTCGCTCGGCCAAGACGGCGGCCAACCGAAAGACGACGGTCCGCAACGCCCGATCGGCGGCGACCGCGAAAACCTCGAACTTCCGCCCGCGCAGGTCGAACTCATCAAAGCCGCAGCCGAAGGCGGTAAGCCCGTCATCGTCGCGATAGTTGCAGGCTCCGCCGTCATTGCCGAAAGCTGGCTAGGCCAAGCCAGCGCGATCCTCCTAACCTTTTACAGCGGCATGGAAGGCGGCACGGCGCTGGCAAAACTCCTGTTCGGCGACGTCTCGCCTTCCGGCAAACTCCCGTTCACCGTCGCGAAGTCCGAGCGCGACTATCCGCACTTCGACAAGAACGCCGACCGCATCGAATACGGCTACTACCACGGCTATGCGCTGTTCGAGCGCGAGGGCAGGGCGCCGCGCTTCCCCTTCGGTCACGGCCTCAGCTACACGCGCTTCGCATACCGCGCGCTCAAGCTCCGCCGCACGAAAGGCTCGATCGAAGTCGCAGTCTCCGTAACGAACGAAGGCGCGACAGCCGCGGATGATGTGGTCCAGATCTACACGAGTTTCCCCGGCACGGCGGCGGACCGTCCGAAGAAGTTGTTGAAGGCGTTCGCGCGGGTGACGCTCGCTCCGGGCGAGACCAAGACCATCCGCCGCGAAGTGCCGCTTCAAGACCTGATGTGGCGCGACCCCGCCACGCACGGTTGGAAGCTCGAATCCGGCCGCCACACGTTCCACGCTGGCGGCTCGTCCCTCACCAGCCTGCGTGCGACGATCGACCTTTAGTTGACGCTGCCCATCGCAAACCACCGCGGCAGCAACCCGGCCTTGTGCGCGTCGCGCTCAAGCCCCTCGCGGAAGTCGGGATGCGCAAGGCCGATCAGCGCCTTCGCGCGCTCGGAAACGGATTTGCCTTTCAGATTGACCATCCCGTACTCCGTCACGACGTACATGACGTCCGACCGCGGCGTCGTCACGATATTGCCGGGCGTGAGGTCCAGCACGATCCGGCTCTTGCGTTGCCCTTTGCGCTCGTAGGTTGAGGCAAGCAGCATGAACGACTTGCCCCCCTTCGACGCATAGGCACCGCGCACGAACTGCAGCTGCCCGCCCGTACCGGTCAGATGGCGATGCCCGTCGGACTCCGATGCCGCCTGTC
>CAYXQB010000167.1:0-7701 GCA_964466435.1 uncultured Flavobacteriaceae bacterium
CCAAGCGCGAGCGCAATATCGTAGGCGCCCGACGCCACCGCGTACACAGCACCGCGAAACGCTTCCGATCCGCCGGCGCAAAAATTCTCAACCCGCGTCACCGCGACGTTGGGCAAACGCAGCGCCACCGACATCGGCGTACCGCCTTTGCCGACGCCGATCTCGTCGATATGAGTAGAGAACCAACCTGCCTGAATCTGGTTCGTCTCGATGCCGGCATCCTGAAGCGCCTCGATATACGCTTCGACCATGAGCTCTTCCGCGCCCATATCCCAGCGCTCACCGAACTTCGAGCAGCCCATGCCGAGAATGGCGACTTTGTCCCTAATGCCGGTGGCCATGTGCGTTCTCCAAAATATCCAATTCGTCCATCTAACGACGCGATTTGATCTCTGTCAAAACGCTCAGTAAATCGGCGCTGCCTTCCAGAAATAGCGGCGGAACCCGCGCCGGTCATCGAAGTCCTTGATGCGGAACACCATGCGCACCGCCGTCCCTGAATCGATCGTGCCGATATCGACATCGGTGATGTCGGACAGAAACCGCCCCCCCTCCTCGAACGTTACCATACCGTAGTGCGACGGCGGGTCTTGGCTGTAGGTCAGATAGTCCGCCGACCACGACAGTATCTTGCCCCTCAACTCGGCGAACGAGAACGGCTTCTGCTCATCGACGGCGCGGCAGTTCGGGTTGACGCAAATGCGCGTACGCGGGAACTGCGCTGTTCCGCACTTCTCGCACTTGCCACCGACAAGCCCGAACAGCATGTCGCGCTTACGATAGGTAACGGTGAGTGCGGTCTTGTTGTCCTTCTCCGCCCGCATACCTTTTTCCATCTCAACGAGACCGTTGAAGGCGAGCCACTTCATGTAGTTCGTCTCTTCCCTGCGTCGCGCAAGCCATCCCTTCACACCCTTGTGCGGCCGGGTCCGGTCGATAGCGTCGGTGACTTCAAATACCGCCGCGTCGCAACCTTGCCCGAACGCCGCGACCAGAATTTTCTGTCCCGGTTTCGCGTCTTCCAGTGCATGCGCAAACATCAAGAGCGCATGCGCCGTTCCGCACTCGCCGACGGTGCTGGCGAGATTGTCCCGCACTTTCGCAGCATCGATCCCGCATTTCGTTGCCAGCTGTTGGTCCAGCTTCGCGAACTGGCACGGCAAAATGAAATGATCGATCGAAGCCGCAGCGACGCCGGCTTTCTCAAGAGCCCCCTTCACCGCACGCGGCACGATCTTGCTGTAGCCCTCGTCGCGTATCCAACGCTCTTCCCAGTTGTAGTCGTACTCCTCCGACTCCCCACGGAAGTGATCGATGAAGTCGACCGAAAGCGAGTGGCTGCCCAGGTACTTTGCAGCCACGCGATCCGCGCTGACCAAGAACGCTGCGGCGCCGTCGCCAAACTGAAACTCCTGACTGGAACCACCCCGCGCCTTCCGCCGGTCCCCGGACGCGACAAGCGCGGTCTTCGCCCCACCAGCCTTCACCTTCTCGATTGCCGCGATGAGCGCCGACACGCCAGCACGCTGGGACCCAGTCACGTCCGCGGTGTGAATCTCTTCCGGCAAGCTCAACGCAGCCGCAACGATCCCCGCGTTCTGCCGGTCCGCAAACGGCATCGTCGTCGATGCGAAATAGAGTGCTTGCACGTGGCGGCGACCAACGAACGGATCGCCACCGGGAAGCGCATCGCGCGCCGCTTCAACCGCCATGGTGACGGCGTCCTCGTCCCAGTTCGCCATCGTACGCTCGCCTTTGGCCTGCCCCATGATACCGGGGTTGAACCAGGCGTTCGCCGCCGCCATCGCCTTCCGCTGCAAGCGCAAGCGCGGCAGGTACGCTCCAAAGGCGGTGATACCGACATCGGTCATGGGCCAAGCGCTCCCTGAATGCTGTTCAGGCTCGCCTAACAGATTTGAGAAGGACGCTCAACGCCGGTCGTAGGTCAGCGCCGAACCACGACGCACACTCTGCCTTTATCCCGTAGCGTCCGGCAGAGGCCAAGCGCCGCTTCCCGGTCGGGCAGTGCTTCCGCAAACAAGCGATAGACGTCACCGTCCGCAGCCGGCACGGTCTCGATCACATAGCTCAACCCGTTGAGCAGATCGCCCGCCACTTTCAGCGACTTGAGCCAACCTTCCTCGGCAAGGTCCCGCGACTTGAAAGAGCCAAGCTGGATAGCAAATGCGACATCGCTGCCGCCCTCGCCCGTCGCGGCCGTCACGATCCTTGGCTTCGGCTTCGCCACTGCAACCTTCGGCATCGGCGGCGCGAGCGCTGGCGGCACGACCCGTTGCACCGCGGGTACAACAACAGGACTGCTGGAAACGGCCACGATCGGCGTCGCGGGGGCTGTCTGCAGCGGCTGATCGTCGAACGCCGGCCTCAGCGACACGGGATTGCGGGCAGATGCCGACGGTTGGGCCACTGGCGTCTTCATCGCAGGTTCCGCAGCCATCGGAGGTGGCGGGGTCCACGGCGCAAGCTGAACGTTGCCCTCGCCAGCAGTGACCGGCGACGTACCCGGAGCTGCCGACATCACGAGCGGCGCAACCGGCCCCTTCGCCACTTTGCGCCGCGCCAAAACATTGCTCATCTGCTGCGTATCTTCGAGCTTCGCAAGCCGCGACTTTGCCAACGCGAAGTTTGGATCGACCGCGAGCGCACGGCGAAACGCATCCATCGCCTCGCGCCGCTTGCCCTGCCCCTCAAGCGCCATGCCTTGCCAGGTGAGCACGAACTGCGGATGTGGATGTTCGTTGCGCACCGCGGCATCGTAATCGTTGATCGCGAGGTCGAACCGGCTAAAGCGACGGTGGACGTTGCCGCGATTGGCGAATGCTTCGGCGTAGTCGCCGTTGAGCCGTATCGCGAGACTGTAGTCGGTCTGAGCGGACTCGAAGTCGTTGATTGCCTCGAACGCCAATCCGCGGTTGTTGAGCGTGCGAGGCCGGAATGCGCGCGGCAAATCCTCCGCCCACAGCGCCGTCGAGTAATCGAGAATGGCGTGACCCGCACGGCCTTCGCGATAGAACGCCATACCACGATGATAGTAGGTGAGAGCTTGCGCCTCACCGCTCAACTCTTTGCTTTGAATTGCACGGGTGAAGAGCGCGATAGCAGTCGCTGGATCGCCCGCGTTCAATCGGGCGATACCGGCGTCGGCATCCGCGACGCCGCCCGCATGGGCGGCAACGCTGGAAACCATAATGCTTACAAGGACTAGCGCCACCCGCAACATAACCGCCAGGATATAGTGATTCGGGCACAGTCCATACTGCCGATGGTATTGCGGCGCAGCAGTTGCTAGGTCTCTGCCACAAAATCTAGTTCCGAGAGTTGAGGATGTTCTCGGGATGTTTAGGGTCCCGTCGAATGATGACAAAAGAGATCAGACCGGTTCGGAAAGCCGTCTTCCCGGTTGCCGGGATGGGCACGCGCTTCTTACCGGCGACGAAAGCGGTACCGAAGGAGATGCTGCCCGTCGTCGACAAGCCAGTGATCCAGTACGCCGTCGAAGAGGCGAAAGCCGCGGGTATCGAGCAGTTCATCTTCGTCACCGGCCGCGGCAAACACATCATCGAGGACCACTTCGACCACGCGTATGAGCTGGAAGCTCTGCTCTCCTCTCGCGAGAAAACCTCAGAATTGCGCAGCTTGCTGGAGGCGCTACCGCCGAGCGGCTCGGTCAGCTTCACGCGCCAGCAAAACCCGCTAGGCCTCGGCCATGCGGTCTGGTGCGCGCGCCACTTCGTTGGCGACGAACCGTTCGCAGTGCTGCTCCCGGACGAACTTTTGGTGGATCAACCCGGCTGCCTCACGCGCATGACGCAAGCCTATCGCCAGACCGGCGGCTGCATGCTTGCGGTCCGCGAAGTGCCGAAAGAAGAAACGAAGCGCTACGGAATCATCGACCCGGTCTCGGAATCCAACGGCTTGATCGTGGCGCGCGGCATCGTCGAAAAGCCCGCACCCGACGCGGCGCCCTCCCGCCTGGCCGTCATCGGCCGCTACATCCTGCAGCCGGAGGTCTTCACCGAGCTCGACCGTCACGAGCGCGGTGCCGGCGACGAGATTCAGCTGACGGACGCGTTGGCCCGGCTCATTGGCCGCACGCCGTTCCATGGCTTTCGCTATGCAGGACAGCGATATGATTGCGGCGACAAGGTGGGCTTCCTGCACGCGAACATCGCTGTCGGCTTGAGCCACCCGGAAACCGCCGGCCCGTTGAGACAAATCTTGAAAGACCTGCCGCTCTAGAAGAAGCAGGCCCGTTGGGGACTTAAGAAATGCGCGTTGCGATGATCGGCACCGGCTATGTCGGACTCGTATCCGGCGCCTGCTTCTCGAACTTCGGCCATCACGTCGTGTGCGTCGACAAGGATGCCGGAAAGATCGCGCGTCTGAAGAAGGGCGAGATCCCGATCTTCGAGCCTGGCCTCGACGCGCTTGTCGCCGACAACGTGAAGGCGGGCCGCCTCGCCTTCACGACCGATCTTGCGGCAGCCGTCCCCGACGCGGAGGCCGTCTTTATCGCCGTCGGCACGCCAAGCCGCCGCGGCGATGGCTTCGCTGACTTGAGCTACGTCTATGAAGCGGCCGCCGAGATTGCCGATGGCCTGAAGAATTACGCGGTCGTCGTCACCAAATCGACCGTCCCCGTAGGCACCAGCAAGAAGGTCGAAGACATTATCCGCGCGCGCCGGCCGAATGCCGAATTCGATGTCGCTTCGAACCCGGAATTCTTGCGCGAAGGCTCCGCTATCGAGGACTTCCAGCGCCCCGACCGCGTCGTCGTCGGCACGGAAAGCGAGCGTGCCCGCAACGTCATGCGCGCGCTTTACCGTCCGTTGTTCCTGAACGATAAGACTCCCTTCGTGTTCACGACCCAGGAATCGTCGGAACTCATCAAGTACGCCTCGAACGCCTTCCTCGCCCTGAAAATCACTTTCATCAACGAGATGGCCGACCTCTGCGAAATGTCCGGCGCCGACGTGCAGGACGTCGCGCGCGGCATCGGCCTGGACGGCCGCATCGGCTCGAAGTTCCTGAACGCAGGTCCGGGCTACGGCGGCTCTTGCTTCCCAAAGGACACGATCGCTCTCGTACGCCAGGCCGACGAGTTCGGTGCACCTTCACGCCTTGTCGAAGCCGTCGTTGACGTCAACTCGAAGCGCAAGAAGCGCATGGCCGAAAAGATCGCCACCGCATTCGGCGGCGTAAAGGGCAAAACGATCGCGGTCCTCGGCGTCACGTTCAAACCCAACACCGACGACATGCGTGACAGCCCTTCGCTCGACATCATCCCCGCATTGCAGGCGGCTGGCGCCACGATCCGCGCGTTCGACCCCGAAGGCATGAAAGAGGCGGGGAAACTCCTACCCGGCGTAACCTGGACCGAGGACGCGTACGACGCCATGACCGGCGCCGACGGCGTTGTGATCCTCACCGAATGGAACGAGTTCCGCGCACTAGACCTGAAGCAGCTGAAAACGAAGTTGAATCGCCCGTTGCTCGTCGACTTGCGCAATATCTACACGCTGCGTGAAATGTCCGACGCGGGCATAGAATACCACAGCATCGGCCGCGGCCCGGCGCGCCCTTAGTCTCTAAGCAATAACGCCAACACTCCGAAGCCGCGCCACGATCTGATCGGCCGCCGCCTCTGCTGTCATATCGACCGTCCGCACGTGAATCTCCGGCTTCTCCGGCGCCTCATACGGCGAGTCGATGCCGGTAAAGTTCTTGATCTCGCCTGCCTTCGCGCGTTTGTAGAGCCCCTTCGGGTCGCGTGTCATGCAAACCTCTATCGGCGTGTCGATGAACACCTCCAAAAATTCGCCGGGCTCGACCAACTCGCGCGCCGTACGCCGCTCAGACCGGAACGGCGAAATGAACGACACCAGCACGATCAATCCCGCATCGACGAACAGCTTGGCAGCCTCTGCCACGCGGCGGATGTTCTCTACCCGGTTCGCATCGGTGAAGCCGAGGTCGCGGTTCAGCCCATGCCGCACGTTGTCACCGTCCAGAATGTACGTGTGATGGCGCAGATCGTGCAGTTTGCGCTCGACGACGTTGGCGATCGTTGACTTTCCGGAACCTGACAATCCCGTGAACCACAGGATGACGGGCTTCTGGCCCTTCATCGACGCACGTGCGTTTTTGTTCACGTCGATCGCCTGCAGATGCACATTCGTCGCGCGCCGCAGGCCGAACTCGATCATGCCGGCACCCACAGTGCCGTTCGTGAACCGGTCGATCACGATGAACCCGCCGCCCTGGCGGCTCTCGCCATAGGGGTCGAACGCGATCGGCGCGGTCGTCGAGAAATTGCAGAACCCGACCTCGTTGAGTTGCAGCGTTTTCGCCGCCAAATGCTCCAAGCTGTTGACGTCGATCTTGTGCTTCAGCTCCGTGACCGACGCGGGCACCGTCTTCGTCCCGATCTTGATCAAGTACTGCCGCCCTGGCAGCAGTTCGTCTTCGGCCATCCACAAGAGATGCGCGGCGAACTGGTCGGCAACCTCCGGCCGCGCGTCGGGCGGGGCAAGCACGTCACCGCGCGAAATGTCCACTTCGTCCTTGAGCGTCAGCGTCACCGCATCGCCAGCACCGGCTTCGGCAAGATCGCCGTCCATCGTGACGATGCGCGACACGACCGATGTCCGCCCGGAACTCGCCACGACGATAGGATCGCCCGCCCGCACCATGCCGCTCGCGACGGTTCCCGCAAAACCGCGGAAGTCGAGATTCGGCCGGTTCACCCACTGCACCGGCATTCGAAACGGCCGCGCCCGTCGATCGGACTCGACATCGACTGTCTCCAAGTGGTGCAGAAGCGTCGGCCCCTTATACCAGTCGAACGCCTTGCTCGTCGCTATGACGTTGTCGCCGCGCAGCGCCGACATCGGGATCGAAACGATCGAAGCGAAGCCAAGCTTCGAAGCGAACGACCGGAACTGCTCGTCCCAAGCCTCGAACACGTCTTTCGCTTCAGCGTCACGCAGGTCCAGCTTGTTGACCGCGAGCACGACATGCCGGATGCCGAGCAACGTACAGATATAGGCATGGCGCCGCGTCTGCGTGAGCACGCCCTTGCGCGCATCAAGCAGGATGATGGCGAGGTCGGAATTCGAAGCGCCCGTCGCCATGTTGCGCGTGTACTGCTCGTGCCCGGGCGTGTCGGCGACGATGAACTTGCGCTTCTCCGTTGCGAAGAACCGGTAAGCGACGTCGATCGTGATCCCCTGCTGACGCTCGGCCTCCAGCCCGTCCAGCAACAGCGCGAAGTCGATGTTCTCACCTGTCGTGCCGTGCTTACGGGAATCCTTCTCGAGCGTCTTCAACTGGTCTTCGAAAATTCCCTTCGTATCGTGCAACAACCGTCCGATCAGCGTGGACTTGCCGTCGTCCACCGAACCGCACGTCAAGAACCTGAGCAACGACTTGTCGTGTTGTTTCGCCAGATAAGCGCGCAATTCGTCGGGCCGCATCAGAAATAGCCCTCGCGCTTCTTCTTCTCCATCGACGCGTTCTCGTCGTGATCGATGACGCGCCCCTGTCTTTCGGACGTGCGCGCCATAAACATCTCGGCCACGATCTCTTCAAGCGTGATCGCGGGCGACTCGATCGCACCCGTCAGCGGATAGCAGCCCCGCGTGCGGACCCGCCCCAACCGCTCCTCGACCTTCTCGCCTG
>CAYXQB010000168.1:0-7625 GCA_964466435.1 uncultured Flavobacteriaceae bacterium
GTACTGATCGAGCTTGGGTATCTTTCGAACGTGCACGACGAGTCGGAGATGCGGTCGAGGCGCTGGCGGGCGAACATGGCGGCGGCGATCGCGCGGGCTGTCGACCGCTACTTCAAGGAAAATCGGCCCGACCATAAGGCCGAGGCAGGGCGCTAGAATGTGGATCGTGGGATGTCGGAAACTTGTGACAAATTGCTCGCAATTGTCTGCCGAAAACAGGTTTTTTGGGGTGGCCCGGCTTTGGGCCGTGATATAATCGCGACAAGCGCGGCTTAGACGCGGGATCATTCAACTCATGTATCGGTTTATCGCGTACACGCTTGGTGGGATCGCGGTCCTTACAATTTCGGTGTTCGCCGGCGTGGCCTTGTACTTGTACAAGCTCAGCCAGGACTTACCCGACTACAGCAAGCTGGCGGACTACCAGCCGCCGATCACGACGCGCGTTTATGCGAACGACGGTTCGCTGATCGCAGAGTATGCGCGTGAGCGGCGCTTGTTCGTACCGATCGATGCCATTCCGCGTCGTGTGATCGACGCTTTCCTTTCGGCTGAAGACAAAGACTTCTACTCGCACCCCGGCGTTGATCTTAACGGCGTAACCCGCGCCTTCGTGACCAACCTGCAGAACTACATGGCGGGCGCCAACAAACGTCCCGAGGGTGCCTCGACCATTACGCAGCAGGTCGCCAAAAACTTCTTGCTATCGAGCGAAGCGACGCTTGAGCGCAAAATCAAGGAGTGGATGCTCGCCTTCCGCCTTGAGGACGCCTACAGCAAAGACAAGATTCTAGAGCTTTACCTGAACCAAATATTCCTCGGCTCGGGCTCCTATGGTGTCGCCGCGGCCGCCTATAACTACTTCGACAAGTCGCTTGACCAGCTGACGGTCGCCGAGACCGCGTATCTCGCAGGCCTACCGAAAGCGCCCAGCAATTACCATCCCGTGCGCAACTACCGCCGCGCGATCGACCGCCGCAATTGGGTCATCGCGCGCATGGAGGAAAACCAGTTCATTAGCGTTGAGGATGCGGAAAAGGCGCAGACGGAAGAATTGGTGCCGCACTTCCGTCCGGCAGGCGCGCAATCACCCGAAGCACAGTTCTTTGCCGAGGAAATTCGCCGCTGGATCCAGCAAAACTACGGCGACGAAAAGCTCTACGACGGTGGCTTGGCCGTGCGCTCGACGTTTGACCCGACGCTTCAGCGCTATGGCGTGGTCGCGTTGCGCAAGGGTCTCGTCGGATACGATCGCCGTCATGGCTGGCGTGGGCCGGTCACGCGCGTCGATCTCGCGACGGACTGGAAAAAAACGCTGAAAGACATGCCGGCGTTGCTCGACGTCACCGAGTGGCGGTTGGCTGCGGTGATCGGCCTAGGCACCGGTGAATCTGTTCGCATCGGGTTCCCCGACGGGACCGAGGGGCGCATTCCCTTTCAAGAAATGAAATGGGCACGCAAATTCATCACCGATGAACGCCAAGGCCCAGAACCGAAGAAGGCATTCGAGGTCGTAACCCCGGGCGACGTCATCTACGTGGAGGCCTTGCCCAAGGCGGCCGACGGCAGCACCAACGGCCAATACGGTTTGCGGCAAGTGCCGAAGGTCAACGGCGGCCTCCTCGCGATGGATCCGCACACGGGCCGTGTCCTCGCGCTCGTTGGCGGCTTCAGCTACTACGCCAGCGAGTTCGACCGCGCGTGGCAGGCTCTCCGTCAAACAGGTTCGTCGTTCAAGCCGATCGTTTATGCGGCCGCACTCGACATGGGCTACACGCCCTCGAGCATCGTGCTGGACGTGCCTTTCGTTGCGAGCCAGGGCCAGGGCCTTCCGATGTGGCGCCCTGATAACTACGACGAGAACTTCGCCGGTCCCTCAACGTTGCGCCAAGGCCTCGAGAAGTCGCGCAATTTGATGACTGTCCGCATTGCCGCCGACATCGGCATGGAAAAGGTCGTCGAATATGCGCGCAAGATGGGAACGACCGAGCAAATGTTGCCGGTGCTCGCCAACTCACTGGGTTCGACAGAATCGACCCTGGTTCGCATGACCACCGCGTACTCGATGTTCGTAAACGGCGGAAAGCGCGTCTATCCGGCGCTGGTGGACCGGATTCAAGACCGCCACGGCAAGACCGTCTATCGCCACGACAAGCGCGTGTGCGAAGGCTGCAACGCCGACGCGTTCGCAAACCAGGAAGAGCCGCTGGTCGCCAACAACGCCGAGTCCGTCCTCGACTCGCGGACCGCCTACCAGATCGTGCACATGCTGGAAGGCGTGGTCGAACGCGGTACCGCAGTCACCGTCAAAGAAGTTGGCGTACCGCTTGCCGGCAAGACTGGCACGACCAACGACTACAAGGACGCCTGGTTTGTAGGCTTCTCGCCGAACCTATCCGTCGGCATCTATATCGGCTTCGACCAACCCGCATCGCTCGGCAAGGGCGAAACGGGCGGCACGAATGCTGCTCCGATATTCAGAGAATTCATGAAGGACGCCGTCGGCAAGAAGCCGCCTGTGCCGTTCCGGATTCCCTCCGGCATCCGCCTCGTGCGGGTCGACCTGAAATCCGGCTATCCGTCGAGCGCGGGTGCGGTGCTGGAAGCGTTCAAAGTCGGTACCGAGCCGGGCAGCGGCTATCGGGCTCGTGGCGACCGGTTTGGCACGGGATTGGGCGTTTCGGGGGACGACGATGGCTCGGATAGCGACGCCTCCTCGGACGACAACAACGGCAACGCCAACAGCAACGGCGACTGGGGCCTTTACTGATACCCGCTTGAGACGAACGTAAACGCGACGCTATAAGTCGCCCCGTCAACCTGTCCGGAATCGAACGGAAAATGCGCGCCGAAATGCAATCCATCGCCGAGCAGATCCAGCAATCGCTGGCCCTGCTCAGGAGGCATCTTTGACCCGGACGCTGCGCAACGGCGTCTGGACGAACTGAACGCGAAGGCCGAAGACCCGAAATTCTGGAACGATTCCGCGAACGCGCAAAAGCTTATGCGCGAGAGGAACAAGATCGAGAAGTCGCTGGCCGACTACATGGGCCTCGACAGGTCGTTCCACGACACGGTCGAGATGATCGAACTTGCGGGCACCGAAGGCGACGCGAGTCTCGTGAAAGAATCCGAGGACGCGTTGAAACAGCTCGCCGCACGCGCCGGCGAACTTGAAATGCAGTCGCTGTTCTCGGACGAAGCCGACGGCAACGACTGTTATCTCGAAATCCATGCTGGGGCAGGCGGCACTGAGAGTCAGGACTGGGCCTCGATGCTGTTCCGTATGTACACGCGTTGGGCGGAACGCCACGGCTTCAAGGTCGACTTCATTGAAGAGAGCCCAGGCGAGGAAGCGGGCGTCAAGTCCGCGACGATTCAGATCAAGGGCGAAAACGCGTTCGGGTGGGCGAAGACGGAGTCTGGCGTGCACCGGCTGGTGCGCATTTCGCCGTTCGATTCGAATGCCAGACGCCACACGAGCTTCGCGAGCGTGTGGGTCTACCCGGTTGTCGACGACAACATCGAAGTCGAAATCGTCGATAAGGATTTGCGTATCGACACCTACCGTGCGAGCGGCGCTGGCGGCCAGCACGTGAACAAGACCGAAAGCGCGATCCGCATCACGCACATACCGTCGGGCATCGTCGTGTCGTGTCAGAACGACCGCTCGCAGCACAAGAATCGCGCAACCGCGTTCGCGATGCTTCGTTCGCGCCTCTATGAGCTAGAGCTTGAAAGGCGCGAAGCCGTCACCGACGCGCAGAACGCTACCAAAAGCGATATCGGGTGGGGTCACCAGATCCGCTCCTACGTCCTGCAGCCCTATCAGCTGGTGAAGGACCTGCGCACGGGCGTCCAGAGTTACAGCCCCAAGGATGTTCTGGACGGGGAACTGGATCCGTTCATGCAGGCCTCGCTCGCTCAACGCTTAAAGGGCGGCGCTGACGCACCGCCCGTTGAGGACCTGGAATAGAATCTGCGACGGCGCTACTGGCCGGATTTGATTGCGCCGAGCAGGCTTCCCGTGCTCGTCGTGCGCGTAGCGCCGGGTCGACCGAAGATGCCGGCTGCCGGTTGCACCGGCTGCGCTGCAGGCTGGGCCCCCAAGTCGCGCTTCGGCTCGAAGCTGGCGCGCGGTTCGGGCTTTCCGGCGACTTCGGCAAGAGGGTCGGCGCAGTGGCGGCAGTTGCCCTCGAAGAAGGCGCCAATCTCGACCGCGAGAGATTCGTGTAGGATCGTGCCTTCCATGTGACACGTGCCGGACAGGTGCACTTTGCGGGCTCGAACGATGCCCTGAACGCGGCCGCGGATCGTGCACTCCTCGGCGACAATTTCACCTTCGAAGTTCGCCTTCTCGCCGATCGTGACCGAACCCGAACGAATGTCACCGTCGACCCGGCCGTCGATCTGAATGTCGCCCGTGGAGGTCAGAGTTCCGATGACCACTAAGTCATTGGAAATAATCGAAGGAGCAGCCCGTCCGAGGCCCTTTCGGCCCGTTGGAATCGGGAGGTTGTCGTGTGGCGGATTCGAGCCGCCTTTGCTACCCTTTGAAAACATTTCGCCCCGCATCGAAAAACTTGGTCGGATCGCGAACGACATCGTTGAACCAAATCTCGTAGTGAAGATGAGGTCCGGTGCTCCGCCCGCTTGAGCCCATCGTAGCTATTTTTTGACGGAAAGCCACATAATCCCCGGCCTTCACGAACGCGCTCTGAAGGTGCGCATAACGCGTCCGAATTCCGCGGCCGTGGTCGATTTCGACCAAAAGCCCATAGGGGCCGCGTCGCTCGGCCGCGACCACCTTTCCTGGCGCAGACGCCAGGATCGAAGTGCCGAAATCGCCGGCCATGTCCGCGCCCGAATGGAACGCCACCCGGCCCGTAAATGGATCGACGCGATAACCAAAACCGCTGGTCGAGCGATAGTAGCCGGTCGCGATGGGCGTCACGAGCGGCATGCGCGATACCGCCGTTGTGAGTGCGTCGAGACGGCCGTAGGACTGCGCAATGTCGGCAAACTGCCGATCGAACTCATCGGTGACGCCGTCGATTGCTGCAGCGCGCACTTCGCTGATCAGCGGCCCGCCTTTGCCGTCGCGCGACGCGCGGGCGCCAATCTGTTGCGCGACCTGATCCGGATTGAGCCCCGCGAGTTGGACGATCCTCTCATAGCGCTCGATCTGCGAACCGGCGGTGTCGCGCAATTCGCCAAGCAGAGCCAGCTGCTGTTTCTTGACCGTGTTCAGCCGATCCTCAAGGCCGGCGATACGCTGCACGACATAGTTCTTGCCAAGGCCGCTCTTGCTCGGGCCGCTCGTGCCGCCGTTCTGGTGGACCGCGCTCGCCACGACGGCGATCGTGCTGTCCTTGATCGTCTCCATGCCGCGGCTTTGGCGGGCTGCGGGTTCGGCCTCCGCCGTCTGAACGACAAGGGTGTTCGCGCCGTCGGCGCTTGCGGCGCGCGAATAAGAAGGCCCAGCATAGTCGTGCATCACAGCGACCTGTCGGCGAACCTCCTTGATGCTCTTGTCCATGGCCTGCTTCTGCATGAGCAGAGCTGTCAGTTGACGGTGCTTGGATTCGAGGTCGCGTGTCGCGTTTTGAAACCGCTCTTCGGCAAGAACCAACAAGCCGTTCAATTCGTCGTAGGCCAATTGCATCTGCGAGACACGGCCCTCATACGCCGCCTGCATGCTCGCGTAGCGCTGATCTTTTGCCGTGATGATCTGTTCCTTGAAGATCACGACCACCGACGCATAGGCGACCCAGCCCAAGATGAAGAGCGTCAAGGCAGCCACAGTCATCTGGAACGTAGGCGTGAACTCAAAGAACTGAACCGACCCGCGGCTACGCAAATAGAACTGACGGTGCGGGAACAACCGGTGCGAAAGAGCCGCCATACGGGACATTGACAACCTCAACAAAAGCATCGCCGAAGGTTGACCGCAGCGGCATGGCCGCCGACGGAACCACAACCCCCCGGCCCAACTGGGGAAGCCTCAGTAATTGTTACGGATTTGAAGCTTTTCGCCAAGCTGTAGAAATCGCGAATTCCTTACATCTTTTTTAGGAACTCGCTCCCAACGCCTTGGTTAGCGCCAATACCTCTTCCACGTGTCCCGGAACCCGTACTTTCCGCCAGATTTTGGCGATCTTCCCTTTCTTGTCGACCAAGAAGGTGGAACGGTCGATCCCCATATACGTGCGTCCATACATGCTTTTCTCCACCCACGAGCCATATGATTCTACGACCTTGCCCTCAGGATCCGCGGCGAGGGTCAGGGCAAGTCCGTGCTTCTTCTTGAACTTGGCGTGGGAGGCGACACTGTCCTTGGAAACGCCAATAACGGCCGCGCCAAGCTTTTTGAAGGCCGCCGCGGCGGCCGAGAAGTCGATAGCTTCTTTGGTGCAGCCGGGCGTGTCGTCCTTAGGGTAAAAGTAGAGAACGACAGGCTTACCTGCGAAATCTTTGAGGGACACCGTTTGGCCGCCGTCCGCTTCGAGCGAAAAAAGCGGTGCCTTGTCTCCTTCGGCGAGCATTTTGGCCATGCGATTTATCCTTCGTTGGGTCCTGGGATTTGAAGCAGTTTTCCCTACCGGAACCAAGCCATAGCGGGCATTGTCAGCTATTCGCGCCGCGCCGGCGTGTTACGGTGCCGCTTCCGCTTGGGGCGGCCGCAAGGGTGTTGGGTTGATCAGTCGTCCGGCAAAGATCGCGTTGCGGATTGGCGCCGCCGTTCTGGGCGTGATCGTCATCGTCGGCGGTGTGTTCGTCTGGCAGATCATGAGCGGCACCGGCGTGTCCCTCGGCTTGTTCATGTCGAGCTTGGAAGCGCAAATCAATGCGGAGCTAAAGGACGTCCAAATCGACTTAGGTGATGGCGTTCTCGAAAGGTCGAAAGACGGCAAGCTCGTGCACTTCCGGTTCGCCGGGGTCACCGCAACCGATCGGAACGGCAACGTTATAGCGCGCGTGCCGAAGGCGAATGTTTCGCTTTCGGGTCCCGCGTTCGCCAACGGCGAAATCGCACCGACAAAGGTCGAGATAATGGGCGCCAGCGCCCTCGTCGTTCGACGCAAGGACGGCGGCATTCAACTGGGACTCCAAGTTGGCGATGCGCCGCCCGAAGCAAAGGAGGACGCCGCCTCGCCCGGCGTAACCCAAGCTGTTCTGCAGGCGATGCTGAACCCAAAGCCTGACGACAAGCTTTCGCGTCACCTGGCACGCGTTGCGATTGTCGACACCAAGCTGACGCTGTTTGACGAAGAAACGAAGTCTTATTGGACGGCCGAGAAGGCGTCGCTTGCGTTCGACCGCAAGCCCGGCGGCGTCGCGATAACGGTAAACGCGCCGGTGCGCCTCCAAGACAAGTCGACGTGGACGTTCACTGCCTCCGCGCGCTACCAGAGCGGCGCGCAGAACGTCACGCTTGAAGCCGCGTTCAAGCCGGTGCGGCTAAGCCTGCTTGCGGCAAGCGGCGCGGGTCTCAAGGCGTTGCAGGGCTTCAACATCCCTGTAGAAGGCAACGCCACCTGCAATCTCACGCTGGCAGGGCAGATGGGGCGATGCAAACTCTGGCTCAATGCCGGTGCCGGTTCGCTGACGCTGCCCTCGCTCCA
>CAYXQB010000169.1:0-7521 GCA_964466435.1 uncultured Flavobacteriaceae bacterium
GACATGTCCCCCGAGAAGAGCAAAGAGTATTTGGAGGCGAACGCGAAGAAGCCGGGCGTTAAGGTCACGAGCTCCGGCTTGCAGTACCGCGAATTGACCGCGGGAACCGGCAAGCAACCGAACCCGACCAGCCAAGTGACGGTCCACTACAAAGGCACCTTCATCACCGGCAAAGAGTTCGACTCTTCCTACGGCCGCGGCGAACCGATTACGTTCGGTCTGGACCGCGTTATCGCCGGCTGGACCGAAGGACTGCAGCTGATGCGCGAAGGCGGCAAGGCCGAACTCGTCATCCCGCACGACCTTGCGTACGGCCCCGGCCGTCCGGGCATCCCGCCGTATCAAACGCTGGTCTTCCAGGTCGAACTGCTGAAAGTGCAGTAACGGCTAACGTGCCAGGCGAAAAACCGGGCGTTGCTCGTCCTAAGGACGCGCGGCGCCTTAACATTTGGCGCACGAGCATCAATCGTTAATGCGAAACGGCAGTTGCGGGCTTGTGCGGCAACCGTGATAGTCGGCGACGGAAAACCCCCGTTGTAGCCAGTGCGTTGCCCCCGAATGCAGTCGAGCGCTAGCCGGTTTCATCGCTGGGCGAGGGCAGCAGTGCTGCTGCTTCTCGCGCTGGCACCGGCTTGCGCGTTTGCGGCCGCGCCCGTCACGCTCGATCGCGACGTCAACGACATTTCGCATTGGCTCCAACCGAAGAACGCCGCCGCCCCGAACGAGCGCTCGATCGAACTCGCAAACCCGAAGAACGAGCGCGTCATCCGCATCATCACGCTCGAAACCGGTTCGGGCGGCATCTTCCGCTTCTTGGGCCAGCGCGCCACGAGTGCGCTCGTTCGCGTGGCGGCCGATGGCGGCGAGGCGCGCATCGTCGACATCGGCGGCGCAAAAGCGGTGAGCATCATGCTGAATCCGCTAACGGCTGCCACGATCACGATCATCGCCAAGGGCGACGTCGAAGGCGCCACATGGAGTATGTGGAAGCCCGATGTGCTCGAAGACAAGAAGCGGTCCGAAACGCTGATCGTCGGAATTTTCGCAGGCGCCACGCTCGTGATGGCGCTCTGGCTGGCCGGCCTCGCCCTCTACTACGGCTCGTGGCAGCCGGGCTGGGCCGCGATTTCGCTCGGCGCACTCGTCGTGCTCCTGTTCACCGGATCCGTGATCACGGTTTCGCCCGAGTTCGCGCTGGTCACCGGCGCGGTGATGATTGCCGCCGGCATCCGCTTTCTTTCGACCTTTCTGGGCTACGACTACAACCGCCGCAGCACGGCCGTCGTCTTCGACGGCGCCGCCTTCGCGGTCGTGGGCTTCGCGATCATCGGAGCGCTCGGCGTGGGCTATGGCCTCGCCATTCTGCGCGTTTTGGCTATCGCGTCGGCTGGCGCCGCCGTCGCATTTGCGCTGACCTACGCCTTCACCTCGCCGCGCGCGAAAGCGCTGATCCCCGGAATCGTTTTAGGGCTGATCGCCTTCATGGTGCCGGGCCTGCTCCCGCCGGAGGTGACGCAGCAATTTGCCAACCTGCCGCTCGTCCGCGACGCGCTTCTAACCGCAGGCATGCTTGCGCTTGCCTTTACCGGCAGCATCCCCGCCGACCACGCCAAGGAAGATCGCGAGGCGGAGCAAGTCACCGCCGAACAGCGCAAGACGCGCGAAGTCGAATACCGCTACGCGCTGGGTCTCGCCGCCGCGCACCAAGGCTTGTGGGATTGGAATTTCGAAACCGACTCGTTGTTCGTCTCGCCCTCGGTCGAAGCCCTCTTGGGGTTGGAGGCCGGTGCCATCGGTCAATCCGAACGCAAGTGGGCAAGTTTCATCGCGCAAGAAGACGTGCAACTCTATGCCGACTCGATCAACGCGCACCGCCGCCAGGGCAACTCGTCGTTCACGCTCGAGATGCGCATGCGCCACGCAAAGGGCGGCTTCCGCTGGATCAAGCTGCGCGCAAGCTGCATGGCAAACCCGCAAGGCAAGGCCGTCCGTTGCATCGGCCTCGTCAGCGACGTCACCAGCCGCAAGGCTCAAGAAGCTCAGCGCAAGACCGATGAAACCGGCGATCCCGTCACAGGCCTGATGCTGCGCAATGCTTTCCTCGCGCGCCTCGACGGCATCCTCACTTCGATGCGCAACGGTCAAACAAAACGTCGCGGCGCCGTGCTTGCCATCGATGTCGACCGCCTGCGCATCATAACCGACAGCATGGGCCACCAAGCGGGCGACCGGTTTCTCACGCAAGTCGCCCGCCGTCTCGATCACGCCGCAGGCCCTGACGATAGCGTTGCGCGCCTCGGCAGCGACGAGTTTGCGGTCTTGGCGCTGGGTTCGCCCGGTGACGAGGACGGCGCACAAGTAGCCCAACGCATCCGCGACGCGCTCACCCAACCTGTTGCTCTCAACGACCGCGAAATCTACCCCGCTGCCACGATCGGCCTGGCATTGATCGAACCGAGCCACCGTTACGCCGGCGACGTGCTGCGCGAAGCGGAGGTCGCGATGTATCACGCCAAGCGCGCGGGCCGCGGCGGCTTCGAAATCTACCAGCCGCAAATGAAACCGCGCTCCGCCGAGCGGTTGATCCTGGACACCGACCTGCGCACGGCGCTGAACCGCGAAGAGATCGAACTGCACTACCAGCCGATCATCCGCCTCCAAGACGGTTCCATCGCGGGCTTCGAAGCGCTGATGCGCTGGCGTCATCCGACACGCGGCCTGCTGTCGCCGGGCGAGTTCATTTCGGTCGCCGAAGAGACCGGCCTCATCGTGCCGCTCGGCCGCTACGCCGTCGAGCGCGCGACGATGGAGCTCAAGCGCTGGCAATCCTACTTCCCGATGCCCGAGCCGCTGTTCTGCAGCGTGAACGTCTCGGCACGCCAACTGTTCCGCCAGGAGTTCTTCGACGACGTCGTTGCCGTGCTACGTGCGGAAAAGCCGGCGCGCCTGTCGCTCAAGCTTGAGCTGACGGAAAGCGTCATTATGCAAAATCCTGACTCGACGGCCCGCGCACTGACGCGCTTGAAGGAGGCGGGTGCGGGCCTGGCGCTCGACGACTTCGGCACGGGCTTCTCCTCGCTCTCATATCTGCAGCGCTTCCCGTTCGACACGGTCAAGATCGACCGTAGCTTCATCACCGACATGGCGAGCAACGAGGAAACGCCCGTGATCCTGCGCGCGATCATCCGTTTGGCGCACGACCTCGATATGGCCGTCGTCGCCGAAGGCGTAGAAACGCAAACCGAGTCGGCGAAGCTGAAATCGCTAAACTGCGAGTTCGCACAAGGTTACTTGTTCGGCGCACCGATGGATGCGACCGCGGCGTACAATTTTATTGCGTTGAGATCGCGCGGACAGGCCGCGCAGCCGAAACAGGTATCAGGCCTGTCCCATATCCCGCGAAAGCTGTGACGGGTTGAAGCCGAGTTTGCGGATCGCGTAATCCCACTTGCCGCGCAGCTCGCTTCCGAAAAGCAGATATTCGTCCGCCGGACAGGTCAGCCAGCCGTTCTGTTGAATCTCGCGCTCGAGCTGCCCGCTCTGCCACCCGGCGTAACCCAAGGCGAGCATGGATTGGCTCGGCCCGCCGCCGTCCGCGATGGCTTTCAAGACGTCCACGGTCGCCGTCAGCCCGACATTCAGGCCGACCTGGTTTCCGATTTTCACGGTGGAGTCGCCGGCCGAGTAGTCCGGCGTGTGCAGCACGAAGCCGCGGCCGGTTTCGACCGGACCGCCGAACAAGATCGCTTTGCCTGGAACTTTCGTCGCCGGGCGGATGCGCAGCTGCTTCAACAGGTCGACGAACGTAATGTTGCTCACGACCTTGTTGAGAACGAGCCCCATCGCGCCCTGCTTGGAGTGCGCGCACAGGAATACGACGGCTTGTTCGAATTTGGGGTCGGGCATGCTCGGCATGGCGATGAGCACCTGGCCCTCCAGGTACCCGCCCGTCGGCCGCTGTTCTTTGCGCTTGTTGCCGAACAATCCCATAGAATTATTCTAAACCGTTTCGTTAAGGACGGGAAGTCTCGCGTGTCGCGCAACCGCTGGCGCAAATGGCGAGGGGGTCACGGAAGATTTACCCCCGAACTGTCATGAACACATGTAGTTCCGCCACAACCTTTCGATAAATTCACAGGGCAATGAAGCTCGCGGCCAAACTAGTAGTTGTGCTTTCGTTCCTGTGGATGACATCCGCCGTCGCCGGCGAGGTCACCGCTTGGGCGGGCAAATCGCCTTCGCAGAGCCGCTTGGTTCTCGAATCTGCGGCGTATGCGGGCACCGGAACGCACCGTGCCGGCGTTCAAATCAAGCTGGACCGCGGTTGGTGGACCTATTGGCGGGCCCCAGGGTCGTCGGGCATGCCACCGATGTTCGACTGGTCGGGGTCGGAAAATCTGGCCGAGGACCCTGAGGTCATGTGGCCGATGCCGCTGCGCTCCATCGCCTACGGCGAGGAACTGAACCTCTACAAGGACGATGTTGTCTTCCCGGTTGAGTTCCGCGCCAAGGACCCGGCAAAGCCGGTCAAGCTGCGCCTCAAAGTGATCTACGGCATCTGCCGCGACGTCTGCATTCCGAAGACGGCCGATCACGAGGTCGTCCTGCCGCCAGCGACAGGTCGGCTCAAAACGAACCCCAAGACAGTCCGGCTGATCGCGGCCTTCGCCGGGCGCAAGCCCTCGCACGACCCTGCGGAGACAGGCCTGCAAATCGGCAGCGTGGAGACATTGGACGACGGCGCAAAAGTCTATCTCGCGATCCGGGTCAAAGGTCTCCAGGCAAAGCGGTCGAGTCTCGTGCTGGTGGAGGGACCGGATCTTATCCGCGTGGCTGAGGTCAGGGCGCGCGCGACAGCCGACGCGAGAACCAAGATCCTGATGCTGAAGCTCGGAACGGCGCATAAAGTGCGCAACCTCGCCGGCAAACGCATCCGCGTGACATTGATCGATGGCGGCCGTGCGCTCGAACAGGTTTGGGTCGTCGGCGCACAAGGCAGTTCCCTGGTGGGCGTCGAACTGACGCCGGCGCCGCGCCGCCCGCTCGATCCGGCCGGCACCTGGACCACAAACCTGGGTCCCGGCGCGGAATAGCGCCCTTTCCTCAAAGCCCCGGATCGCCTACATCCCTCGCCGAGAGAACCCGCGAGAAAGGCGAGAAGATCCCATGTCAATCAAAGTCGGCGACCGCATCCCCTCCGTCACGCTCATGCACATGACGGACAAGGGCCCGGGCCCCATCACCACGGACGAACTGTTCGGCAAAAAGACCGTCGTGCTCTTTGCGCTGCCCGGCGCGTTTACCCCGACCTGCTCGGCACGCCACGTCCCCGGCTACGTCGAACATGCCGGCGACTTCAAGAAGAAGGGTGTCGATTCGATCGTCTGCCTTTCGGTCAACGACGCGTTCGTCATGGGCGCCTGGGGCAAGGAACAGAACGCCGCCGGTAAAGTCGAAATGGTCGCCGACGGCAACGGCGAACTCACGAAGAAGCTCGGCCTTGAGATGGATGCCTCGAAATTCGGCATGGGCGTCCGCAGCCAGCGTTATGCCGCCGTCATCGAAGACATGGTCGTCAAGAAGCTCGAGATCGAAGAACCCGGCGCCTTCAAAGTGTCGGGCGCCGACCACATGCTGGGCGTGCTCTAAGCTGTAAGTCTAAATCGACGAACGGGAGCATCCGCAATGGGTGCTCCCGTTTCGTTTTCAGCTGCCGATGCCCGGCAGATAAACCGAATATTCGAACCCCGACCCCGCGTTCAGTGTCGTCGTGACGAACCCGTTTCGCGGATTGCGCATGTGCTCGACATAGGGTCTGAGCGCGTTCTTGAAGAACTTGACGTTGTCTGCGAACACAACGGACCCGCGGCGCAGCTTCGGCGTCAGCATCTGGACGAGGGGAATGTACGCTTCGTTCCATCCGTCGAGCAGAACCATGTCAATGGGACCTTCGATGTCGCGCAAAGTCTCCATCGCGTTGCCGAGCCGGACCTCGGCAAAGTCCTTCAGGCCGGCGGCGGCAAGATTCGCAGCAGCGACCTCGGCTTTCGTCGGCTCGATCTCCGTCGTGATGACCGTGCCGCCGCCATTGTCGCGAACCGCCACCGCCAGGTAGATCGTGGAAAACCCAAACCCGGTTCCGAATTCGACGATGCGCCGCGCGTTGATCGCGCGCGCTGTCGTGTACATCAGCTCGCCGGCTTCGTAGCCGACCTTCACATATGTGTACTTGAGCCAGGGCGATACCGCCTCGAACCAGGATCGTCCCTGGAGCAGCGCGAGCAGACCCGTTGGAAACGCCTTTGCGATGACAATACGATCGTGCTTGGATTCTCGGTGAAGCCGGTCGAGTGTTGCGCCGACCTTCGGATCGCCCGGCATCCACAAGGCGCCCGCATTTCGTTGACGTGACATTCGTTCCCCTGGACTAGCGCAACTTTGCCGTTGCCAACCGCGGCAGGCAAGGGCACGAAACTGCCGTTTGCGCGAGGGCTGGCAGAGCCTAAAATGCCGTCAAGGGAGTTACTTGTGTCGCAAGAGGGTCAGGCGCTGGGGGGGCAGGGTAAGGAGACGGAGCGTCAGCTCCGCTCCGGTTCGCGTTTCGACGCGCCCTCGATCGCGACGGCCTCGCTGATCACCGTCCTCTTTGCCGATGTTGTTTCGTCGACGGTGCAGATCGCCGATTTGGATATCGAAGAAGCGCAAGATCTGCTTGACCAAGCTGTTGCTCGCATGCGCCAGCGGGTACGCCAATTTGGCGGCACCGTTGCGCGCGTCCAGGGCGACGGGGTTATGGCGATCTTCGGTGCGCCGACCGCGTACGAAGATCACGCATTGCGCGCCTGTTGTGCCGGCCAGGCGATCTGCGACGATTTCAGTGCACTACCGGGCGCGGGTACCGGCGGCTTCAGCGGCGTGCGGGTCGGCATCCACTCCGGCCGGGCGCTGATCCGCGCCTTGAAGAGCGGCCGCGTCGACGACTATGACGCAGTCGGTCCCGACGTCAATTTCACCGCCAAGGTCGAAAGAGATGCGCCGTCGAATCGCGTCCTGCTGACCGGCGAAACACTGGCGCTTGCGGGCCCCATGGTCGCAGCCGACGCGCGCGGTCAACTGACCGTCGCGCCTCAGCGCACGCTGAACCTCTACGAACTCCGCGGCATCAATTTCGATCGAAACCTGACGCACGTGCTCGACAGCGATCATGAGTCACCGCTGATCGGGCGCGAAGCAACGCTTGAGCATGTGCTCGGCATGATCGATGCGAAGTCGCCGACCGGAACCTCGATCGCACTCATCGGCGAAGCCGGCATCGGCAAGACGCGTCTGTCGCATGAAGTGGCCCGCACAGTGCGGGCTCTTGGCTTGCGGGTGGAGGAACTCGCAGGCATTTCGGTCCTCCGGCGAACGCCGTTCTCGTCGCTGAGATCCTTCGTGCGCAATCTCTTGGGATGCAGTCCCGCGGCGGCTGGGGAGGATCTGCACCGGGCCGCCGCGAGCCACCAGGTCCCGCCGGGACTC
>CAYXQB010000170.1:0-7512 GCA_964466435.1 uncultured Flavobacteriaceae bacterium
TCCTCCATGACCGACTTCTTAAAGCGCTCGGCATAGTCGAGCGTGTAGTGTGCAATCCCGATGCGCTCGGCCGCCGCCTTCGCGTCGTAGATGTCCTGCCCCGCACAACACGAACCCTTGCGCTTGGGCTGGCCGTCGCTTGCGTAGAGCTGCAGCGTCACGCCCACGACATCGAAGCCGGCGCGCTTCACCAGCGCCGCCGCGACCGCGCTGTCCACCCCGCCCGACATGGCTGCAACGATCCGCGTCCGCGCCGGATCCCCGGGCAGATTCATCAGGTTACGGATGTCGTCGGTCGTGCTCATCTCAGGGCCGCGAAATACAGGAGGATGCTGGTATCGCGCAACCGGCTGCACTCTTCGTAGGCCTTGATCCGGGGCCGTTTACGCCTAGGTCACTGGCATTAGGGCGAAATATTTTTTGCGCGCGAATTGTCGCCGCCGCGCTCTCGAACAGGAACTGTTTAGGGAGCTTACCGAAACACCACCAACTGAATAACGGCGACACGACGAACGCGCGCGAATGGGACGCCGCGAACACGCGGCCGTTTACAGGTGTGAATGGTTCGTTTCGGCTGGCACGGACTTTGCTCCTATCGGCACAAGAGGAGCGTAACCACGCTCAAAAACCGGACGGAAACGGCTTCCCCTGTAGGATTTGCCGAAATGGGGTGTAATGAGTACGGGAGCGCGTATTGTGATGAGTGAAGAACGGCAAGGCCGTGTTACCTACGTCATCGGGCCTGATGGGAGCCCGCTGACGATTGCAGATCTGCCGCCGCCGAACACGAAGCGGTGGGTCATTCGCCGCAAGGCCGAAGTGGTCGCCGCTGTGCGCGGTGGTCTCTTGAGCCTGGAAGAGGCGTGCAATCGCTACACGTTGACGGTCGAAGAATTCCTGGCTTGGCAGCGCGCGATCGACAAGTACGGTCTCGCAGGCCTGCGCACCACGCGCGTCCAGCAGTACCGCAACTAGTCCGTAGACGGACAAACACCTGAGTATCAGGGCCGGACGTGAGGCGCGCTCCTCACGGTTCCGGCCCTCGGCTTTTCTGCTCGAGGCGACTCCCCCGCTTGTGAATCGCCTGCCACGTGTGCTGCAGCAGCGAACACCGCGCCACGCCGTCACTAACCAACACGCCGGCCTTCGATTCCCGCCGAAAACACCGTTGCAGAGCCGCCACAAGTCTGGCGTTCCCAAATCACATCATCTCGCGCTCTGCGGGAATTCGGTTACTCTTGGCCCAACAAAGCTCTGGGGAGGGCAAGAGGCATGGACGGCAGTGTCGTCGACGGATTGATGGGCATCTTGAACGAGATGCTGGGCATCGTGCAGCGCGTCTTCGGCGGTGCCGACACGATATCGTTACTGATCATGTTGGTCGTGGTCGTGGCCGCAGGCCTGCAGCTCGGAAGCTGGGGGCGGATCGTCCAAGTGACCGTAGGCGCGTTGGTGATCTACGGTCTGGTGAAGCTTGGCTATTCGATTACCCAGGGCGCGAACCCGACCGCGCTGCCGACAACGGCTTGGAACGATCTAAAGGTCATGTCGGTGGGCGACCTGACGGTCTATTTCTTGGCATTTGCCATCGTCATCACGGTCGTTCATATCATCAGAAATTCGGTTGGCTCGGACGGGCACTAGCGGCCCAACCGGCGGACCAAACCGGCGGCGCAAGAATTGGGGCGCGCCGTCGGGCGAAGTTTGTGACAATATCGGGGGAGTGACTGGGCGCGCGAATGGCCGCTCGGTTTTGGGTGGATACGCATTATGGAAAAGCAATTCATTGATCTGGTGGTCCACGTCTTCACACTGGACTGGGTGGTCCTGGCAATCCCGCTCAGCCTCGTGCTGTGCGTCTTCACGAACCGCGTCCTCCCAGGTTTCATCCTGGCCGCCATTGCTGTGGCGCTTCACCACGTGGGAATCCTAGTACTGACCGGAGCCACGATGGAAACGCTACCGGCCCAGATTCAAGCGTTGATCCCAAAGCTCGAGCCGATCTCCGTGCTCGCCGAATACGTCGCGTATTCATTTCTCATCATCGTTTTCAGCCTGACGCGGCAGGACATGATGCGCCCCGGAGTCACCGAATAGCGAACGGCCTAGTCCTCCTCGCCGCGCCAACCGTCGAACGATAGGCGGCCGGCGCCCATACCGACGAGCAGCAAAAGGCCGCCTGCGATCGCCATGTTTTTGGCGAAGAGCTGCATCTGGGTGCGCGCGAGTTCGGCATTGTCGCTGATCGTCCAAAAGTCGTGCATCACGAAACTGACGGCGAGCGTAAACAGAAAGAGCACCAGCGCCATCAGCCGGGTCCGGAAACCCGCAACAAGTGCCAACCCGGCCCCGATCTCGATCACGACCGAAAGTGCGAGCAACGGTCCCGCCGCCGAAATGCCATGCGCGGTCATAGAGGCCGCCGTCTCGTCCCAGTTTTGAATCTTGCCCACGCCAGCAAGGACGAACAGCGCGGCCAACATGCAACGGCCGACGACGGGCGCGATACTCTCGCCGAACGACATCTCTTCCTCCTGGACAAGTGAAACGCTGGGCGCTTGGATTGAGTCTGCTTCGCCGATCCTAGCGCTTGGCACCCGCATTGGCGCTAGAATCGCCGTACCGCGTTTGAGAGAACATGCCGCCCGCCGACGAACAATTGTGGATTTTGGCAGGCCTAGGCGCGGTGGCGCTGATGCTTGCCTTCGTCCTGCGCCAGATGATGCGAACCCGTCCGCGGCCAATTCCGGCCGAAGGTCCACTACGCCTGACGATCAAACCGCTCAAAGAACTGAAGCCCGACCCGAACCATCTTTACCTTGGCACGACGATCGCACGCGAACTGACGGCGCGCCTCAAGACCTTCGAGAGGCTGGAGCCTCACATGGGTGACGGCGGTTCCGCACTATCCGTGGAAGGCAACGTGCGCAAGTTCGGCCCGCGCCTCGTCATCGTGCTCCGCCTCGCGAACAGCCGCCAATCGGTCTGGCGCGGCACATACGACGGTTCGATCAACGACTTGGGTTACATGGCCGATAAGATGGCAGCCAACGTCGCCCACGCCCTCAGGGTCGCGCCGCGCAAGAAGCCGGCGCAACCCGCAGATCCAAAGTCCGCCGCGAAGTAGCTACTTCGCGGGCGGCGGTTCGTCGACGAGTTTCCACTGCGGCTCCTTCGCGTGGAACTGGCCGTACACGAAATAGATCACGAGACCGATGGCAAGCCAGCCAAGCACTCGGATCCACAACGTTTCCAACAGCGGCCACACCATCAAACCGCAAACAATGATCCCCGCAATCGGAACGATCGGGTAGAGCGGCGTCTTGAACGGCCGCTTAACGTTCGGCCGCGTGTACCGCAGCACGATAACGGCAAGGCAGACCAAGATGAACGCGATGAGGGTGCCGGCTGAAACCATGTCGCCCAGAATATCGAGCGGAAACACGCCGGCAAAGAAAGCCACGACCGCGCCGATGATAATGGTGCTAAGCACGGGCGTCCGAGACTTCGGATCGACCTTCGCAAAGACCGGCGGCAGGAACCCGTCCCGCGCCATCGCGTAAAAGATGCGCGTTTGTCCGTAGAGCGAGACCAGAATGACGGTTGAAAGGCCGGCGATCGCGCCGACTTCGACCCACACCCTTAGCCATGCCAATTGCTCGCCGGCCGCCGCGATAGCCACTGACACCGGAGCATCGACCTTCAGCGTCGAATAGTGCGCGAGGCCCACCATCGTGAGCGACATCAAGATGTAGAGAACGGTACAGATCGCGAGTGACCCCAAAATGCCGATCGGCAAGTCGCGTTGGGGGTTCTTCGCCTCCTGCGCCGCAACGGAAACGCTATCGAACCCGATATAGGCGAAGAAGATGACACCGGACGCGGCCAAGATGCCGCTCCACCCGTACTCGCCGAACTTACCCGTGTTCTCCGGAATGAACGGCGTCAGGTTTTCGCCGGAGATGAGCGGCAAGCCGAACAAGATCACCAACAAGACGATCGCGAGCTTCAAAAGCACCATCGCATTGTTGAAGCCGGCGGACGAACGAATGCCCACGATCAAAAGCGAGGTGAGCAAGACGACGACGCCGACCGCCGGCAGATTCACGATGGCGTCGGTTGCGATTAGACTGCCGTCCTTCGCTTGCGCAAAGGGTGCGGAAGCGAACTGCGCCGGAACTTCGATTCCGACATGACTCAAAAGCGCCTTGAAATACCCACCCCAGCCGACGGCAACCGTGCTCGCTGCCATGCCGTATTCAAGGCAAAGATCCCACCCGATCATCCAACCGACGAGCCTGCCGAATGCAGCATAGGAGTATGTATAGGCGCCGCCGGACGCCGGGATCATCGCCGCAAGCTCGGCATAGCAAAGACCGGCGAACGCGCAGCCGACGCACGCGAACACGAACGAGAGTACGATCGCAGGCCCCGCATGGTCCGCGGCCGCCTGCCCCGTGATGACAAAGATGCCCGCACCGATGATCGCACCGATACCGATGCCGATCAGCTGCCAGGGCCCGAGCACCCGGCGCAGTTCAACCTCGCCGCCCTCGGCGGCTTTCGCTTCTACTTGTCCAGCCATATCCTGGTGTCCCTCAGTCGTTTTGGCCACGCGCGAAGGCTCATCCCCGCCCGAAGCGCATTGAGGCAAAGTCTGCCACGGCTCAACGAAACCGCGAAGGCCTATTGCTTGGGCGCGAGGTAGGTTGACGCCTTGGCACCGGTTTCAAGCAAGCGCCGCGAGCTGATGGCGATGCCTGATGTTAGGCCCTCAGGTCCGTCGAGGCTCTCGCCAACAGTCACGACCGACGACACAGCGCGCTGCGCGAACCGCGTGGCGTCGTCCTCGTGCTGAAGCCCTACCCCCGCGACGAGCGGCTCCCGGCCGTCCTTGAACGGTGCGGTGTCGGGCAGCACCGGCCAAGTGCCATCGGGTGCCCGCGAGATGTCGATGTAAACACGCTTGCGCACATGGAACTTACCGCGCAACGGTTCGCTGTAGTTCTCGATATGCACAAAGTCGAAACCAGCCTGGGCCAGCTTCGCCTGGTCGAGGCGGGCCCAAATCTCTTTGATCTCATTGTACTTCGCCGGGATGTTCGTCACCGGCTTCGCCGAACGCATCTCGACGCCCAACGCCTTTGTGGCGCCGGCCGGCGGAAAGACCTCACCGACAAAGTCTACGTAGACCGTGCCGGTCGAAATCTGCACCGT
Source organism: uncultured Flavobacteriaceae bacterium (assembly GCA_964466435.1). Taxonomy (GTDB): domain Bacteria; phylum Pseudomonadota; class Alphaproteobacteria; order Micropepsales; family Micropepsaceae; genus SZUA-430. Next base: position 5,218 of record CAYXQB010000170.1, read on the forward strand.
TTCCGGCTTCGGTTGCGTCCAATTCGGATCCTGCGCGATCTTCCAAGGCTCTGGCCCCGCCTGGCGTAGCCAAACGCCGTCCTTCGCGCGCGCATAGGTGAAGTCTTCGAACGCCTGAACGGTCTCTGGCCCGACCTTCTTCTCCGACTTGAGAAGACTCACCACGGCGCGCACGTAGTTCTTCTCCTCCGCGGCCACCAGCACGACCCGCCCGAACAGCTGATCGGCGACACCGATGACCTTCCCATGATCGGCGACGATCTTCGGGTCCTTGAGCACGAAGTTGACGATCAGTGCCTTCGCCTTCGAAGAGTCGCTGCTCTCGAGTGCTGTAAGGAAGCGCGCCTCGACGCCATCGCGAAGCTGAATCCAGTTCTCCGCCCGCGCCGCATCGCCAAGCGCCAACACGGCTACGGCGAGCAGCGCCGTCCAAACACTCCGCCACTGCATCGAAGACCCCATTCTCATCCCAGCTTGAGAGCCACCCTAAGAGCGGTAGAAGCAGCCCCGCAACGCCATACAACCGAGGCTCTTGACATGCGTGAACAAATAGTGAACAAACACACCCGGGGCACGAATGACGAAACGCGAGTGGCAAGAAATGTTCGGCAAGAGAGAGATCAACGACCCCGCCAAGGTGCTCCGCCTCCACGCACAGGAGTGGAGCCGCAATGAAGCGCTACGGATCAGCCCCCGCCGCCGCTGGGACGGCGACCCGTCAGCCAAACGCATCGTGGTCCACCGCCGCGACATCGGCGAACTGGCGCTCACGCCGATGCGCTGGGGCCTGGTGCCCGAATGGAGACGCGGCGAACCGGAACTTCAGCCGTTGATCAGCGTACAGGCAGATGCCGTGGCGAATTCGCCGGAATGGCGCCGCCTTTTGAACGCGCAGCGCTGCGTCGTCCCGACCGACCAGTTTTACGAGTGGAAGCGCGTCGCCGGCGTCAAAACCCGGGAATACACGTTCAGGCTCAGAAGCGGCCGCCCGCTGATGATCGCAGCCCTCTGGGGCCGCTCGCCTTCGCCGACAGGCCGCCTGACCGAGAGCTTCGCCTATGTGACGTGCGAGGCAAATCGCATGATCTCGTCGATTCACGACCGTATGCCGGTCGTTCTTGACGACGCGGGCGTCGCGACCTGGCTGAACCCGAACGCCTCGCTCGAAAGTCTGCTTGGCGTGATGCAGCCGCTCGCCTCGATGGAACTCGAGATGCGCGCTGTGACCGCCGAATCGGCGGCGATCCGTCCGTATCAGCCCTCGCTGTTCGGCCGGGCGGCTTAAGCCTTCAGGGCCTGCCGCTCCATCGCCATTTCGGCGAGGTCGGCATGCACCTGGCGCGCGTACTCGACGCGATCGCGATTGGCCTCACCCTCGACCGCGATCTCGTACTTCTTGAGTTCGCGGTAGGCGCCCTGCAGCTCTTCGCTGACGGTTGACGCCTGCTTCTCGACTTCGCTGAGGGTGCGCTGAATGTTTTCGCGGCGCGCCTGGATCGAGCGGGCGAACGTCGGGAACGCCAAACGGGCCAGGTCGCTGTTGATCGAGCGGCGCTGCTCTTCTTGGACCATTGTCTCAAGATCGGACATTTTCTTCGCCAAATCGCCGCGCATGCCGTCGAGCGACTGCAAGCGCTTGCGAATTTCCTCGACGCGGAACCGGTGGAGCCGGACCAAACCCTCGCGCGACTTCATGACGTTCTTCCCCTCGTTTTCTTGCAGGCGGACGTTTGAACCGTCCGCTGCAACTTCTGCGCCGCGACGCCCTCATTCGGCACGCCGCGTCCACAATGCGAGCACACCCGCTGCATCACCACTTCCGCGCGCGCCGGAAACGGCGCGAAGCCGCGGATCAAACGATCCGGACCGCAAGCGGACCCGCTTGCGCACATCAGAGGGCACATGAGTAAGCCCACCTAAACCACGGGCGATTATGACTGAAGTGCCCTTAAGGTTGCCCTAAGCTGATGGTGTCGCCGGAATACGTCAGCCAGCTGACATTTTTCTCTGGCGAATTTACGAAGGTGCCTTCGCGATTAAGCTTTATTAAGCATTACCACTTAGATTCGATGGTGAATGAACCAACAAGGGCTCCCGGTTGTACCCGGGTCGCGAGGGGAGAGTAGAGGCAATGAGAGTTCTCTTGATCGAGGACGATAGCGCGATGGCGCAGAGCATCGAACTGATGCTCAAGTCTGAAGGCTTTAACGTCTATACGACGGATCTTGGCGAGGAAGGCGTAGACCTCGGCAAACTGTACGACTACGACATCATCATTCTCGATCTGCAGCTGCC
>CAYXQB010000171.1:0-7488 GCA_964466435.1 uncultured Flavobacteriaceae bacterium
GAGAAAACGAACGTCGAGGAGTATTGCGTCAGTGAGGGTTGGGTGAGGCTCGCGGCAGGTACTGCGCGCGACCGCAAAGGCAACCCGATGACGATCAAACTCAAGGGTCGCGTCGAGCCGTACTTCAAAGAGCCGGGCGAGGGCGCCGGCTAGCGCCGGATGTCGAGCGACCCTTCGCTCATGGCGGCACGCACCGCATCGGCGCCAACCTTCAGAAAGTCGCCGCGGATCGAGTGCTTCAAGCAAGCGGCGGCGAGCCCGAACTTCAGCGCCTCGCCGTCGTTCATACCGGTCAGCAACCCGTGGATTACGCCGGCCGCGAACGCATCGCCGGTACCCACCCGATCGACGATGCCGGCAAGTTCGACGGCTGGCGCTTCGTGCGTGGTGCTACGGGCGTGCATCTTGCCGCCATAGTTCAGCCGTTCGACGGTGTGCATCGAGCGCGTCGTATAGGCGACGCGCTTCAGCTGCGGGAACGCGCCGAACGCGGCGTCAACCGCATCGCCGATGGTCCGGAACGACGTTCCGAGCACGAGGCCGATGTCACGCTCGTCGCCGAAGACGATGTCGGCGGTCTCGAACAATTGCCGCAGAATGGCGGGTGCTTGATCGCGCCAACTCTCCCACAGTTTTGAGCGGTAGTTGCCGTCAAACGAAACACCGGCACCGCAGGCGCGCGCGGCGCGCGCCATCGCGATAGCGGCCTTGGCGCAGTCGGGGCTCAGAGCCGGTGTCACCCCGGAAATGTGGAACCACGCCGCGCCGTCGAGCGCTTGCACGTCGGCGCATAGCGTCGGCGTCAGCGCAAAAGCGGACGCGGCGCGGTCGTAGAAAATCTCGGAGGGCCGGCGCACTGCGCCGGGCGTATAGAAGAACAATCCAAGCCGCCCCGGCCCGCGCTTGATGCGGCCGGTGTCGACGCCATGACGGCGCAACTCGCCAACCACCGCATCGCCAAGCGGTCCCTCGGGAACAACGGTCAGCATATCGACCGGATGCCCGAACGAAGCGAGGGCGACGCCCACATTCGCCTCTGCCCCCGCGAACGTCGCTTGCAGGTTCGCCGACTGCAACAGCAGCTCGCCCCCCGGCGGCGCCAGGCGTAGCAGGATTTCACCGAAGCAGACGATGCGTTGGGTCAAACAGGTCCTCAAAGCGTTAATCGCTCCTTCGTTAGCACGGAAAAGTCCCCATGCCGATGCGGTTGTACAATGCCAAGGACTGCGACAAGCTGCAGCCGTGAGCGAAGCGAGAGAAGGCGGCCCCGTATGAACGACGATATCCGCGCCCTGGCGCGGGCCAGGTGGCGGGTTGCCATAGGGCTCTCGGCGGTCGTGTTCGCTCTCTACTTCGGCTTTATCTTCGCGGTTGCCTTCGCGAAGGAGGCGATCGCAACGCAGGTTATGCCTGGTGTGAGCATCGGCATTTTGGTGGGCGCGCTCGTCATCGTGGGGGCTTGGATTACGACGTGGATCTACGTCGCCTGGGCGAACCGGCACTTCGATGCGAATTTGAAGGCGATCAACGACAAGGGCCGTTCATGAACGCCGCGCCCGTCACCAGTCTCGGCGAACCGAACGTCACCGCCATTGCCTTCTTTTTCGTGTTCATCGCCGCGACGCTTGCGATCACGTACTGGGCGGCGCGCAAGACCAAAACGACGGAGGAATACTTCGCTGCCGGCCGTTCGATCAGCGGGCGCCAAAACGGCTTTGCGCTGGCCGGCGACTACATGAGCGCCGCAAGCTTCCTCGGCATAGCGGGTCTCGTGTCGCTTTCGGGCTTTGACGGGCTGATCTATTCGACGGGCTGGCTGGTCGGTTGGCCGGTGGTGCTGTTTCTGATCGCCGAGCCGTTACGCAATCTCGGCAAGTACACGTTCGCCGACGTGGTGAGCTTCCGCTTGAAACAGACGCCGGTTCGCATCGCCGCTGCTATTGGGACGCTCGCGGTCGTCGCATTCTATCTGATCGCGCAGATGGTCGGTGCCGGAAATCTCATCAAGCTGATGTTCGGTGTTTCCTACGAGGTGGCGGTCGTCGCCGTGGGCGTGGTGATGCTCGCTTACGTGCTGTTCGGCGGCATGATTGCGACGACGTGGGTGCAGATCGTAAAGGCCGTGTTGTTGCTGGGCGGCGCGGCGCTGCTGTGCATCCTCACGCTTGCCCAGTTTTCGTTCAATCCGAGCATCCTGTTTTCGAAGGCCGCGGAACTGTACGGCACGGAGGTTCTCGCGCCGGGCAAACAAGTCGCAAACCCATGGGATGCAATCTCGCTCGGCCTCGCGCTGATGTTTGGCACCGCTGGCCTCCCGCACATCTTGATGCGCTTCTACACCGTCCCCGACGCCAAAGCGGCGCGGCAGTCGGTGTTCTGGGCGACCGGGCTGATCGGGGCGTTCTATCTGATGACCTTCATCCTAGGCTTTGGCGCCATGGTGCTCGTCGGGCGTGAGGCGATCCTCGCGGTCGACAAGGGCGGCAACATGGCGGCGCCCTTACTCGCCGAAGTGCTGGGCGGAACCGGGCTGCTCGGATTTATCGCCGCCGTGGCATTCGCTACGATCCTGGCCGTCGTCGCCGGGCTCACGCTTTCGGGAGCGGCGGCACTGAGCCACGATCTTTGGGTCTCGGTTTATCGCAAGGGGGATGCGCCGCGCGAAGAGCAGTTGATCGTCGCGCGCGTGGCGACGGTCGTGCTTGGCATCGTAGCCATCGTGCTCGGCATCGTGTTCAAAGGGCAGAACGTTGCCTTCATGGTGGGTTTGGCCTTTGCAGTCGCCGCATCGGGCAATTTCCCGGCCCTCGTCATGTCGATCTTCTGGCGCGGGTTCACCACCGGCGGCGCCGTGGCGTCGATCGTGACAGGCACTGTTTCGAGCTTGGTGCTCATCGCGATTTCGCCAACGATCATGATCGACCTGATGGGCGGCGAAAGCGCTATTTTTCCGTTGAAGAACCCGGCGGTAGTCACGATCCCACTCGGGTTCGCGGTCGGCATTTTGGTGTCGTTGGTGGCGCCGGACCCAACCGCACGTGCAGCTTACGATGCCAAAGAACGGCGCATGATCATGGGGGTTGAATAGATGTTGGATCTGGTACTTGCAGCCGCCGTTGCCGCCAATCCGGCGGTCGATGGCGAAGTCATACCGAAAGTGCAGGGCGAAATCGCGGCTGCCTGCGGCGTGTCACCGCCGCTCAACGTCTTGTGGAACGACTTCGGCGACGACGAAAGCGGCGCCGGTGCACTGGCCGCAAGCGGCCTCACCTTCGTCGGGACGGCTTTCGCAACCGTGTGCAAAGACGCCGCCCTGAAAGCCGAGGTCGGGAAGCAGATTTCGAAAATCGTACTCCGCCAGGCCCACGGCGCAACCGAGCCGGTCCTCTACATCAGCAAGGGCACACTCTTTATCGAGTACCTGTGGGTCGCGAACGAACCTGCCCCCGACGCCGCGTTCGTCGCAAGCGAACTAACTGATAGGCTGCGAGGCGGCGAACCGGAAGCGCCGTAAGGGCTCCAACTGTTTCGGTGACGACGCCTTGTGTTGACGAGGAGGGACGCAGCGTCCTGGGACCGCCGGCTTCCAGCCGGCACTTTGTGCGGTGGAGATTCATCACGTGCCGGTAGGATGCCCGCGGTGCCTGAAAGTTAGAGGTGCCCCGACCATGAGCTCGAGTACCGCCACTCCTCCGGGCGCCTGCACAATGCAGCCTTCACAGGATTCATGGCGACATACGACACCGCATTCGCATAGTGTACATCCTCTCGAATGGCGCGGTCGAAGTACTCGCGTGCCCAGAACGCTCCATGGCGCTCAAGGAGAGCGTTGGCCTTTGTCGCGGTAAATGACTTCCAACTATGCGCGATCTTGTCCAGCGTCCAGGAGGCGAGCGGCGTCGCGATGGCGTGCACGTGGTTAGGCATGATCGTCCACGCCTGGAGCCGGTATCGTTCGCCGTCAAAATGCAGCAGCGCCTGCTCGACTATCGTCGCGATCCGCGGATCGGCCAGCCAGGCTTCACCATGTCCCCGGTCGAGCGCGTGCTCGATCCGGATGCGGCGTTCAAGTGTGGCCGCAACCTCAGGCAGCAGACTCAATTCGGCACGCCACTTGTCGAGAACTGCAGCGGGCAGGCTGTCGGCCAAGCGAAACGTCAGCGACTGGGGAACTTCACCCGCCTCCCAATGTGGAAGGTAGCCACGCGACCGCCATGCAACATTCGTCATTGCAAGACCATAACGCGCCCTGGGGCCGCCAGCTACCAGCCGCTACTTTTCTGTGTGCGGAGAGTCTGCAAGGCCGGCTGGAAGCCGGCGGTCCCAGGAAGGGTGGAATTTCACCCGCGTTCGGTGAGTACGCGCCGGCATGCCGCCGGCAGCGCGTCGAGCGTCATCGGCGCGTACGGCACCGCAGGCCCCGGCTTTGGACGCATCCACGAGCGGTCCGCAAACCACGACTGAAGCTCGCTGCCGCAACCGTCGCCCTCCGGCGGTTCGTCCTGCGCTTTGCAGCCGTCGCTACCAGCAGGGCAGGCGATGCGCACGTGCATATGCGCGGCGTGCCCCGTCCAAGGCCGCAATTTGCGCAACCACGAACGCTCGCCGCTCGTCGTGCGATCGCACATCGCGCGCTTGATAGGCGGAGAGATGAAGATGCGCTCGACCTCGGAGGACTCCGCCGCGCGCCGAAGCATCGAATATTGCGCCTCGCCGAAGCCGCTGGTCACGCGCAACGTATTGAAGTCCACGAGTGCCGGCGGCTCGTAGTCTTCCAGATCGCGGGCACTCAAACGTTGCGTCGGTAACGGCGTCAGCCAAATATCTGCGTCGAGGCCGACTTGATGTGACGTGTGACCGGTCGGCATTGGGCCGCCGCGCGGTTGCGCCAAGTCTCCGATCAAGAGACCGCGATGGCCGTCCGCCGCGACGCGCTCGGCGAGCGACCGAACGAACGCGAGGAGTTCCGGATGTCCCCACGCACGGTTGCGGGAGGGATTCAGCACTTGCCACTGCGGGCCATCGATTGGGAGTTGACCGCCGCCCGCGAGGCATCCGCGAGTGTACGATCCGAACACTTCCGAGGTGCCTCCTGTGCCAACACCCGCGGCAGCGAAATGACGCGACGCCGGCGCATCTTCGGGCAGAGCGAGCGGCGGCTGGGGTGACGAAACCGAAGGCACTGTCGCCACCTGTTGTTTGCCCTCGCAGGCGGCAAGGCCCAAAACAATGCACAAAACGGCGAAGCGAACGGCGGGGGGCATGGACACTCCGAGCGAATCCGAACCCCCGAAATATCAGCCCGCTTCGTGGCGGAAGCTAGGCCGCGCAAGTTGTTGCCCCCCCAAAAACCCACGTCTTTGCCGCACAAGCGAGGGGTGGTCATCGCGGACGGGTTCGGCTACAAACCGCGCCTTCTTGAGGGCGCAAATCCTTGGCGCCCCGCTTGGATGAGCCCGCGCCGATGACCGCCTTGTTTCCCGTTCTGTTGACCATCCAGATCGTCGTCTGCGTCGCGATGATTGGTGTCATTCTTCTGCAGCGTTCTGAAGGCGGCGGCCTTGGCTTGGGCTCCGGCGGCGGTGTCGGCGGACTGATGACAGGCCGCGGCGCAGCGAACGCGCTGACGCGCACGACCGTCATTTTGGCGACGATCTTCATCACGACGTCGATCTCGCTTGCGCTCGTCGCAAAGGCGACGCGTTCATCCGCGCCGCTGACGCCTGGCACAGACGGTGGTGGGCTGACGACGTTGCCCGGCGCTCCTTCGCCGACGCCGCAGCCGGCACCCGCGAATCCACCCGCGGTCCCGGTACCAGCCTCACCCGCGACGCCGGCACCCGCCGGTGGACAACCCGCGCCTGCGACACCGCCTGCACAGCCAGGTGGGGGGACGCAGTAGCGGAAATCCGCGCTCGTTAACGTGCCGTGCATGCCTGTGAAACGCGTTCCACAGACGCGTGAGAATTTTCCTTGTTTGCTTTTTCTCTAGCTGGTTATGGTGCAAGCCCATGGCGCGGTTCATCTTCATCACCGGCGGCGTGGTCTCCTCCTTAGGAAAAGGTCTCGCTTCTGCGGCTCTCGGCTCGCTTCTTCAAGCGCGCGGGTTCAAGGTTCGTTTGCGTAAACTGGATCCGTATCTGAACGTCGATCCGGGCACGATGTCGCCGTATCAGCACGGCGAAGTGTTCGTCACCGATGACGGCGCCGAAACCGATCTCGACCTCGGTCACTACGAACGCTTCACGGGCGTGTCGGCCACAAAGGGCGACAACATTACGACCGGGCGCCTCTACATGGATATTCTCACGCGCGAGCGGCGCGGTGATTATTTGGGCGCGACGATCCAGGTGATCCCGCACGTGACGAACGCAATCAAAGCGTTCGTCGTCGACAACACGGACGACGTCGACTTCGTGCTCTGCGAAATCGGCGGTACCGTCGGCGACATCGAAGGCTTGCCGTTCTTCGAGGCGATCCGCCAGATCAAGAACGATCTGGGCCGTGGGCAGGCGCTCTACATTCACGTGACGCTGGTGCCCTACATCGCCGCATCGGGCGAACTGAAGACGAAGCCGACCCAGCACTCGGTCAAAGAACTGCGCTCGATCGGTATTCAGCCGGATATCGTTCTCTGCCGTTCGGACCGCGAGATCCCCGCGGACGAGCGAAGCAAGATCGCGCTGTTCTGCAACGTACGCCCGTCGAGCGTGATCCAGGCCCTCGACGTGAAGACGATCTACGAAGTGCCGCTCAGCTATCACGCGCAAGGGCTCGACGACGAGGTTTTGTCGATCTTCGGGATCAACGACGCGGCGCCACCGAAGCTCGACCGGTGGAAGACGGTCGTGAAGCGCATCAAAGACCCCGAAGGCGAGGTCAAAGTCGCGATCGTGGGCAAGTACACGGGCCTGCTCGACGCGTACAAGTCGCTCAACGAAGCGCTGACGCACGGCGGCATCGCAAACAACGTGCGCGTAAAGGCGGAGTGGATCGAGTCCGAGATATTCGAACAGCCCGGGCACATTCAGGCACTGGAAGACGTTCACGCGATCCTGGTACCGGGCGGGTTCGGCGAACGCGGCACGAAGGGCAAGATCGAAGCGGCCAAATTCGCGCGCACGCGCAAGGTGCCGTATTTCGGCATCTGCTTCGGACTGCAAATGGCGGTGATCGAGGCTGCGCGCAATCTGCTCAACATCGAAGACGCGAGTTCGACGGAGTTCGGACCGGCGAAGCACATTCTCGTCGGGTTGATGACGGAATGGATGCAGGGCAACCAGCTCGAGAAGCGGGCGGCGGGCGGCGATCTCGGCGGGACGATGCGGCTGGGCAAGTACCAGGCGCTACTGAAGCGCGGGAGCAAAGTCGCCGAGATCTATGGGACGACCTCGATCGAAGAGCGCCATCGCCACCGCTACGAAGTAAACCTCGACTATCGCGAGGCGTTGGAGAGCCGCCGCCGAGTGCTGGGCGGCGAGCACCCGG
>CAYXQB010000172.1:0-7480 GCA_964466435.1 uncultured Flavobacteriaceae bacterium
CCGACTTTTCCTCACTGATGCGCCCGCGGCGAACGCCACGAACGTCGCGGCCACGCTCACCCGCGCAACCCGCACGCTTGCCTTCGCTCGCGCTGAGTTGAAGGCCACCGGACGTACAGTTTTGGCTGCCGACGGCGTCTTCAAGCTCATGAAAGTCAGACCGTCGCAGGTCGGACCCAAGCCTTAATCCTTGCGGCCCCCGCCCGAACCGCCTATGAGCGGCCCCTCACTCGGGAATCGGGGCGTAGCGCAGTCTGGTAGCGCATCTGGTTTGGGACCAGAGGGTCGCGTGTTCGAATCACGCCGCCCCGACCATTTTGTTCAGCCTCGCCGATCTGGCTCGAAACTCGCTTCTTGGGCGAAATCGCGAAGGCAATGCGTGGTCCGGGCGCAACTTCGGCATGCCGAAGATGGCCTTGCCTTGTGTCCCTGAGTTTGTGGCTCGGCCATATCGCGCTAGTCTGTCGATGTATTGTGCGCGTCCAACCATTGCGAGTTGGGGACATTGCATGACTGATCCGCAGGTGCGTGGTGTTCCGCCGGCAAGTCCGGGTTCCAACCCCGGCAAGCAAGCCATCGTGGTCATCCACGGAATAGGCGAGCAAATTCCGATGGGAACGCTCCGAGCGTTCGTGCGAGGTGTTTGGGAAACGGACGCATCTCTCACTCCGGCTGGTGGTGCGGGTGTGAATCCGCAAGAAGTATGGAGCAAGCCGGATCATCGGACGGGGTCGCTAGAGCTCCGGCGCATTACGACACGGCGGACCAAACCGGTGGATGCTTTTCCCGCCGGCGTGCGGTCGGACTTCTACGAGCTCTATTGGGCGGATCTCTCGGCCGGATCGACCTGGGGACATATTCAGGCTTGGTTGTTCGGTCTTTTGCTTCGGGGCCCCAGCCGCGTTCCGGCGCGCGTCTTCTCGGCCTGGGTGCTGCTGTGGATCCTCACTCTTATCGTTGCGACACTCTTGTTGGGGGCGGTCTTGCCGCGTGAGTCCTTGAACGAGTTTCCGGGGCTCCTTTGGACGCTGCCACCGCTTGCTTGGATATCGGGACTCAGCGCGTCGTTCTTGACGGGCCTCACAGCGCTGTTCGCCTGGGCGACGGGATACGTGGTCATGCCCTATATCGGCCGGATCGTGCGTTACACGCGTGCGATTCCCGACAACGTGCAAGCACGTCAGCGTATCCGCGAGCGCGGCCTCGCGCTTTTGGGCAAGCTGCACGAGCGCGGAGACTACGAACGCGTGATCGTCGTCGGTCATTCGCTGGGCGCGATCTTGGCCTACGATCTCGTCAGCTACTTCTGGGCGACGCGCCGGGACGCGCGCGAGATTGAACCGGGCACAGCCGAGTTCGCTGCGTTGCAGGAACTGGAAGCTGCAGCCGCCGGCGTTGCGCAAGCACCCGCGGATGCCGCCGCGTTGGACCGTTTTCTAGCGGCGCAACGCGGGCTATGCGGCCACCTGAGGAAACGCAAGCAGACCAATGACGGCGGTCGAAATCGGCGTTGGTTGATCACTGATTTGGTTACGCTCGGCAGCCCGCTCGGGCATGCCGAGTTTCTGCTTGCCAAGAGCCGCGAGGATTTCGAGCAGCGCCGCGACGCACGTGAGTTTGCGGCCAACCCGCCGCTGCGCGAGGTGATCGAGCCCGAGAATGTCGCCTTCGTCCAAAAGGCGCAGCTGCTGGTGGATACTAACGATCCGCGCCTTTGCAGTTTCCCCGACGACGCCAACAATTGGGTGTTGCACCACGCGGCGGCATTTGCGGCGGTTCGCTGGACGAACATCCACGATCCCGCGCAAGCCGTGTTTTTCGGCGACATCGTCTCAAGCCCGGCTGCCCCGGTGTTTGGAAGCGGCGTGGTCGACATCGACTTGAGCGTGCGGCGCGGGAAGGCCGGGAAATTTAGCCACATCGATTATTGGTCAGTCCCCGACAAGGACGACCCGCCAGCGCACATCGTCGAGCTGCGTACCGCGCTCGATCTCGCTGGCGAACGGTTGGTTTAGGGGAGAATTCCGGGGCGCGTAGCAAACTGAATTAGGAAACACGTCACGTTCTCCCGTCCCGCACCTCCGTCAACCATTCCGCGAACGGCTGCTGGAACTCCGGCTTCTCGAACCAGCCCGCTTGATCCAGATCCAAGTGGATCACGCCTTCGCCTGTGATGCCGTGGTCGAACACGCCGCCTGAGATGCCGGGGTGCGCCACGACCAGGATGGGCTTTTCGCTCGCATAGGCGAGCGCGCCTTCGATTTGGTTCCACGGCGTCGGGATGACAGTCGAGACTTTGTTCTGCACTTCGGCGCTGCGGCGTACCTCGTGGCTGAACTCAAGTTGCGGATAGCCTAAGATGATCGCCCCCGCGCTGCCATTGATGAGGTCGATCACGGCGCGCAACGGCGCCTTCTTCGAGAAGTTGCCCCCGCCCAGCCGCTTCAGCGTGAAGTCGTGTGTGCTCAGGAACTGCTCGAATTGGCGATAGACCGCTTCGTACGCGGCGCCGACCTTCGTCGGCCGGCTAAGAAAGATGTTCATGCGGAATCCGTGTTTGGACGGTGCGCAGGTTAGTCGCACCGCGGTCATAAGGGCAATGACTGAAGGGGTTTGCTCACCCGGGAGCGCGGGCATTTGCCCGCGTGTCGTTGCACCGGGAGGAGGCTACTCCGCAGCCGCCTCGGCGGCGCGCCCTAGCCAGGCGTCCACGTCGGCGAGCGCCCGGCGCGACATCAGTTGCTTCTTCGCGCGACCGCGGTCTTTGCCCTTCACGCCCGGCGGCGGCGGCAGTTCCGGGAGCAGGCCATAGTTGATGTTCATCGGCTGGAACGTCTTGGCATCCGCCCCATCGGTGATGTGCGCGATGAGCGCGCCGAGCGCGGTCGTGCGTGGGGGCGCGCTCAGAACCTCACCGCGCCGCTCGGCCGCCGCAAAGCGTCCGGCGAGCAGGCCGATCGCCGCGCTCTCGACATACCCCTCGACGCCGGTCATCTGCCCGGCAAAGCGCAGACGCGGCATCTGTTTGAGCCTGAGCTGCGCATCGAGCAGCTTCGGCGAGTTGATGAACGTGTTGCGGTGGAGGCCGCCGAGCCGGGCGAACTCCGCGTTCTCGAGCCCCGGGATCGTGCGAAAGATTTCGGTCTGCGCGCCGTGCTTCAGCTTCGTCTGAAAGCCGACCATGTTGTAGAGCGTGCCGAGCGCATTGTCCTGGCGCAGCTGCACCACGGCATAGGCGCGCTTACCGGTGTGCGGATTGGTGAGGCCCACCGGCTTCATCGGCCCGAAGCGCAGCGTTTCCGCGCCGCGCTCGGCCATCACCTCAATCGGCAGGCATGCCTCGAAATAGGGCGTGTCCTTTTCCCAGTCTTTGAACTCGGTCTTCTGACCTTCAAGAAGCGCCCCAACGAATGCGCGATACTGCGCTTCGTCCATCGGGCAGTTGATGTAGTCGGCGCCGTCGCCCTTGTCGTAGCGCGACTGGAACCATGCCTTGGAGAGGTCGATCGAGTCCTTGTGCACGATCGGCGCGATCGCGTCGAAGAAGGCAAGCGAATCCTCACCAGTCAGTTCGCCGACGGCACTGGCCAAAGCGGTGGAGGTGAGCGGCCCGGTTGCGATGACGACGTTGTCCCAGTCTGCGGGCGGCAAGCCCGCAACCTCTTCGCGCGCGATCGTGACCAACGGCTCGGCTTCGAGTGCCGCCTGCACCGCGGCGGAGAAGCCCTCGCGGTCAACCGCAAGCGCGCCGCCCGCCGGCACCTTGTGCGCATCGCCGGCGCGCATGATCAGCGAGCCGGCGCGGCGCATCTCTTCGTGCAGCAAGCCGACGGCGTTGTTTTCCCAGTCGTCGGAGCGAAACGAGTTCGAGCACACGAGCTCGGCGAGCCCCTCACCCGTGTGCGCCGGTGTCATTTTCACCGGCCGCATCTCGTGCAGCACGACGGGCACGCCGGCGCGTGCGATCTGCCAAGCCGCTTCGCTGCCAGCAAGACCGCCGCCGATGACGTGAACGGCCTTGCTCATGCGAGGGCCGTCACGGTGGAAGCTACGGCCGTGTTGTGGAATGCGCTGATCGCCCACGAGCGGCCCTGCTTAACAAGCGTCAACGTCGCTCGCGCCTCGCTGTCGTGCATTTCGTCCGACATCTGCCGCTGGCGTGCGGTCGATATGACGACGTGAGGCGGAAGGTAGGAGTGCATTTTCTGATGCAAAATGACGACCGCCACGTCGGGCCGCAAAAAGCGCAATTGCTCGATCGTGTAGGCGACTCTGGAGTCCTTGTAGATCGTCTCGAAAATATGACGGTGGCCGAGTTCGACGACGTCGCGCCCGTGATATCGCTCGCCGAGCAGCCCGACGACGTCCACGTCCTCCGCCATGCAAGCGGCAAATGCGACATGGTCGGCCGCATTCCAAGCTTTCTCGGCACGCGCAACGGCGGCGCGCACACCATGTTCGTCCGGCGGCAGGGCAGGGGATGGAGCGTTTTTGGTCATGAGGGCGGTATTGCTATACGCTCGGGGCTCGAAACGGTAGGGCGGCAAAATGAACAAGGCGAGAGCGGCGATCAATTTCGCGTTGGTGGCGATGTTGGCGGCGGCGTTAGGGCCGGCAACCGCCGCGGCCAAGCTCAACAAATGCACGCTGAACGGCAAGCCGCTCTACGGCAAAGTCCAAGTTGTGAAGAGCTTTCCCGACTTCCGCGTCCAACGCGTGTCGAGCTTTCCCGACCTGAAAGTCGAGGTGGTGAAGTCCTTCCCCGACAAGTGCGGGAAATGGATGTGGGTGAACAGCTTCCCGGACTTCACCATCGAGTACGTCGAAGGCTTCCCCGACTTCACGATCGAATTCGTGGACAGCTTTCCGGGCGAACCTTAGTTCCAGACGCCCGGTTTCCGCCCGACCCACGGATGCGCCTGCTCAAGTTGCCCGGCGAGCCGGTAGAGCGTCGCCTCGTCGCCCCACTTCGCCGTGAACATCATGCCGATCGGAAGGCCGTTGGCGGAGTGCGCAAGCGGCAGCGATAGCGACGGCTGGCCGGTCATGTTGAACGGCGGCGTGAAGCCGAACGTTTGCGCTTGGCGGTGGTCCAACTCGCGCGGGTCGAGCCGCACGGGATCGATGAAGCCGACCTTCGGCACGGGCGTCGACAGCACCGGGGTGAGCAGCACGTCGATCGAAGTGAACACGCGGAAAATCTCGCGCGTCATCGCCTTGAGCGTCTGCCAGCCGCGCATTGCATCGGCGCCCGAGATCTTCTCGCCGCCTTTCCAATTGCGCCAGGTCAGCGCCTCGAGCTCGTCGGGCGAGGGCTCGCGTCCCATCCGCGCCACGCGTTCGCGCATACTCTGCGCGAAGTTGGCGCCCAAGACCGCAGTGCTCGCCGCGTAGAGCTTGCGGTAGTTGATGCCGAGTCCGCGCTCTTCGACGTGGTGGCCGAGCGCTTCGAGTTGCTTGGCCGTCTTTCGCAAAGCAGCGGCGATCTCGGGGTCGATCGGCTTGCCGCTCGGCGTCTCGTCCGTGAACGCGATGCGCAAGCGCCCCGGCGCCGTTGCCGCTTCGAGCGCGTAGGGCCGCGTTTTCGGCGGCATGGGGTAGGGCGAGTCCGCTTCCGGCATGTCGACGCAGTCGAGCATAGCCGCGGAGTCGCGCACGGTGCGCGAGACCACGTGATGCACCGCATAGCCGTGGCCGATCTGCGTATCGTGCTCAGGCCCGTGCGGCACGCGGTACTGCGTCACCTTCATGCCGACGAGGCCGCAGCAGGCGGCCGGAATGCGGATCGAGCCGAGCCCGTCCGACGCATTGGCAAGCGGCACGATCCCGGCCGCCACCGCGCTCGCCGAACCGCCGGACGAGCCGCCGGTGATGTGATCTGTGTTCCACGGGTTGCGGCATGGCCCAAGGCGCGCACTCTCCGTCGTGCCGGTGATGCCGAACTCCGGCGTGTTCGTCTTGCCGAAAATGTTCACGCCGGCGGCCTTGTAACGCTGCACCAGAAGGCCGTCGTAGGTGTCCACCTTGTTCGCGTTGAAATGCGTGCCGTCCGAGCGCGGCAAGCCTTGCACTTCAAGCCCGAGATCCTTGATCAGGAACGGCACGCCCTTGAACGGCCCGTCGCCGAGGGATCCCTTCGCCGCGGCGCGCGCCTGATCGTAGGCCTTGGTGACGATCGCATTGAGCTTGCCGTTGTGGCGTTCGGCCCGCTCGATCGCGGCCTCCAGCAACTCAGCCGGCGACACGTCCTTGTTGCGTACCAACTCGGCCAAACCCAAACCATCGTAGTCGGCGTATTGCGCAAAGCTCATGTCGGTCTCCTAATTCCACTTCGGATAACGGTGCGCCCAAGGTTTCGCCTTTTCGAGCTGTCCTGCAAGCTTCAAGAGCGTGGCCTCGTCGCCAAAGCGCCCGGCAAAGTGTAGCCCGATCGGCGTCCCGTTGGCGGCCCACGCCAGCGGCAGCGAGATCGCAGGCGCGCCCGTCGCATTGGAAATCGCCGTGATCGGCAGATAATCGATGATCGGCGCGAACGCTTTCAGCGGGTCCTTCTCGTGGAAATCGAACGTCCCGTTGCGCACGACCGGCGCGCCGAACGTCGTCGTCAGCCATATGTCGTGGTTCTGATGGAACTGCGCGATCTGGCGGCTGATGGCGTGCATCTGGAACCAGCACCTTTGATGTTCGGCGGCGCTGATCTCCTTGCCCATCTGATAGAGGCCCCAGGTGAGCCCCTCGAAATCCTCTTCATGCGGCATGCGTTGGGTCAGCATCGCCGTCCCGTCGATGAGCATCGCCAGGCCCGCGGCCCAGATCGGCATGAACGAGGTCATCAAGGCGCCGGTATCGACGGCGGGCGAGGCCTCCTCGACATGATGGCCGAGCGACTCGAGAAGCTTCGCGGTCTCCTGGATCGCCGCCACGCACTCCTTGTCGAACGTCTTGCCGAACAGGCTCTGCGTCGCGAACGCGATCTTGAGCTTGCCCGGCGGCGTCGCGCACTCGTCCAAATACGACTTGGGCTTCGGCGGCGCCCAGTAAGGATCGCCCATCTCGTTGCCCGCAGTCACGTCGAGCGCCGCTGCTGTGTCGCGTACGCTGCGTGTCAGCACGCCCTCGCACACGAGCCCGCCCATAATGTCGCCGAGATCGGGCCCCAGCGGATTGCGTCCGCGCGTGGGCTTCAACCCCACGAGCCCGCACGCCGAGGCCGGCGCACGGATCGAGCCGCCGCCGTCGTTCGCATGCGCGATCGGCACGATCCCCGCGGCAACGGCACATCCCGAGCCGCCCGACGATCCGCCGACCGAGTGGTCGAGATCCCACGGACTGTTGCAGGGTCCGTAAAGCGCCGGCTCCGTCGTGGGCACGAGCCCGAACTCCGGCACGTTGGTCTTGCCGAGCGAGATCAGCCCCGCTCCCGTGAACCGCCGCACCAGCGTCGCGTCATGCGGCGCGGGCGCGGGCGGGAGGAACGCAG
>CAYXQB010000173.1:0-7469 GCA_964466435.1 uncultured Flavobacteriaceae bacterium
GATGCAACACCCCTGGGTGGCCGGGTCAAGCCCGGCCATGACGGTTTTTTGGTTTCATGGGTCAGAGACAGGATTGGAAGAAGACAGCCACGCCGACAGTGGTGGTGCGACGAGGTTCTCGTACAAGTCCAGCCATTGCGGGTTCGTCGCTTCGATCAAGTCGATCTTCCAGCGGCGACACCAACGCTTGATTGACGTCTCGCGCTGAATCGCCGTTTCGATCCGTTCATGCGATTCGAACCAGACGAGACACGTAACACCATATCTTCGTGTGAAGCGTGAACCTGTGCCCTCGCGATGCGCCGTGACGCGCGCAACCAAGGCGTTCGTGACGCCGGTGTAGAGCGTTCCGTTCCGCTTGCTCGCAAGGATGTAGACCCAACCGCCGTAGTCACGCATGCACGACGTGTAGAAGAGTTGCAGTCGGCACGTGCCGTTCAATTGTAACAGGCTGTGTCAACCGCGTGGCGTTGCGACAAACAGCGACAATGTTTCAAAAGCCCGGCCATGACGAATTTGGGGTTGGCGTGACGGATCGGAGGGCCGGAGCGCGCTTCGCGTGCCTGGACATGACGAATATTCTTTTGACGGCGAGCGCTAGCTCTGGCAGCCAACCCACAATATGGGGGCCTCCGCTCGCCGGGCCTTAAAACTTCATAACGTTCTTTGAAATGGCCCAGAAGCCGCTGAACACAGCAAAGACACCAAGGCCGATAAGACCGAGAGCTGGCACCTCCAAATACATCGCAGCGGCTATCAAGGCGATAGAGAGAACGTAGCCGAGCAGCAATGCACGGTTGGCGAACTTAATCATGGCGTCGCCCTCAACTCAGCTCTTGTAGCAGCCGACGATGCCGGTGAACTTCGCCGCGTCCGCGCCGACATCGGCAGGGGCTTGCGCGCTCGCAGCTTCGGCGCGCGTGTACTTGACGCTGTTCGAGTCGAGGAACGCGCGCAGCACCGACGTTTTCAGCGCGAAGTTCACGTTTTGCGAAATATCGCCCGTGGCCTTCAGCTCCCGCGCCGCGTTCAGCTTGTAGGTCACGATCCCGGTCACCCGTCCGCCCGCGTTCAGCACCGGCCCGCCGGAGTTGCCGAGCTGAATGGGCGCCGACATCTGGAAGTAGCGCGCGTCGTCGCGCAGTCCCGACAACGCCGTCACCGAACCGCGCGTAAGGTTGCCGGAACTCGCAAGCTGCCCGAGCAGCGGATAACCGAACACGATCACGTCGTCGCCCGCGCGCAGCTTTTCCGGATCCTGAAACACAGCCGTGGCCTTCGCGGTCTTCTTCAGTTTCAGAAGCGCCAGATCGTTCGCCGGATCGCTCGCCACCACATTGGCGTCGACCGAGCTCGAATTCATGAGCAGGTACGACACCGCGCCGCACGACTGCACGACATGATAGTTCGTGACCACGAAGCCGGCGGGATCGACCGTGAAGCCCGTGCCCGTGCGCAACAGCTTGCTGCCGCTGCCGCCCTCAGCCGAGTCCGTGATCGGCGGCGTCGCCGGATCGGCGGGAGCGGCGGCCTGCAGCGAGGCAAGGCGCGCTTGAGCCACGTCCGGGAAGTCGAACCCGTCGCACATGCTCATCACCTTGCCTTGGCAGGTGGCGCTGTACTTTTCGGAGTTCGTGCGGTCGAGGCTGCGCTGGTAATACGTGCGGGCGAGGTTGGTATCGCCCAACCCCTCCGCCGCGCGGCCGAGGTAGTACCAGGCGAGATCGTTGTTGATGCCCTTGCGCTGAACGAGGTCCGCAAGCTCGCGCCACTTTCCGGCGGCAAGCAGGTCGTAGGCGGCAGGGCGGTTGATCGTCCAGTCGGCAGCCTCAAGCGTGCCCATGGGCAACGTGATATTGCCGCTCTTGAACGCGTCATGACGCGCAACGGTTGCCGAATCGGTTGCGTCTACAACCGTCGAGGTACACCCGGCGAGGAACAGAGCCCCCGAAAGGAAGAGAATGCTTGGCCGCACGATTCTAGCCGCCGGTGCAACCCGGCCGCCCCCACATCACTTTTCTTGAATCACCAATAATACGGGCAGCGCGTTTGCGCCAGATGCCAGAGGTAGGTCTAAGCGAAATCGCTCACCACTGTGCTCCCTCCGCCCCCGTGACGGCGGCCTTTTGCGCCAGGGTTTGGGCAAGCTTTCCGTCCCAGCCATAGACGTCGGAACGGAAGTTGACGGCCCCGTCCGCACTCACGAACGCGGTCCGGTAGGTGATGACGACGGGCATCGGCTCGGGCACCGTAATGCGCCGCGTGGCGCCGGCATCGATCGCTTCGTCGATCGCAGCCCGGTCCCACCGCTCCGCGCCCTGCAGCAACGCCTCCGCAAGTTCGGCCGGTTTCTCAAGCCTGACGCACCCGTGGCTCTGAGCCCGGTCGGGGTTCGCGAAGTGCCGCCGCGCGGGCGTGTCGTGAAGATAGACGCTGTAGCGGTTCGGGAAATCGAACTTGATGCGGCCCAGCGAGTTGTGCGCCCCCGGCTCCTGCACCAACTGCTCGCCCGCCCAGTACATCCGGTTGTTGCGCAGATAGTTCTTGTTCTTACGGATCGCCGGCATGATTTCGTTCTTGATGATCGACTGCGGCACCGTCCAAGTCGGGTTCAAGATCACCGTGTCGATCATGCTCGTCAGCGTCGGCGTCTCGTGGCCGACCTTGCCGACGACCGCGTTCATCCGCAGTTCCACTGCGCCGTTGCGGTGCAACTCGGCCGTTGCCGCCGGAATATTCACCTCGACGCGCGTTTCCGGGGTCTCCCGCTCGGCGACGCGCAGCCGCTCCAGATTGAGCGCGATCTGCTGCACCCGTGCGCCCGCCGGCACGTTGAGCTGTTCGAGCGTTTTCCAAGTCATCCGCCCGTCGGAGCGCAACCCGTTGCGGTCCTGGAACCGCGCCACCGCGTCGCGCAACGCCGCGTCGTAGCCGCGCGCGCCGTCGTCGTTGGCGAGGTCGCCTTCCAGCACCAGCCGCTGGCGCAACGCCTCATAGTTTCGAGACTTCCGCTTCGACTTTGCGACCAAACTGTCGGGCAAAATGGGAAAGCCGCCCGCCGCCTCGAACGAGCGGTACATGCGCAAGGCCTCGACCATGCGATTATAGCCCTCCGACTTCGGCGGCAGCGAATCGAGCCAGCGCGAAACGTCGCCGCCTTCCAAAGCGTCGATCAGCCCGTCGACATATTCGCCCTCCGAACGCGTGTACGCCCGGTCCGTCTTCGCCGGCGGCTCGCCGGTTACGCCGCGCACCATGGCAGCTGCGTATTTCAGCGCCCCGTCGGTCAAAAGCACGTCGCGCGCCCCGCCGTCCATCTGTTCTGCGTCGCCGGCATGGAAGAGGGCAGGGTCGAGCCCATGGTCGCCCGTCGCCTGAAGCACCGAAATCAGCGTCTCCGCACTCCGGGTGTCCCAAGCGCAGCCGCCGTCCAGCGCGGCGTAGAACGCCTTCACCTCCCGCTGGTCGATCGAACTGCCGGCCGCCCGAAGCGACCGGTCGATGTCGCAGGGTGCGGCAATTGCTGGCGCCGCCAGCACCAAGACAAAACCCACGCAAAGCATCCGAAGCACGCCAAAAACCTGCCTAAGCATGGGACTTTCTCGAAAATGACTGACGACGCGGTACTAGAGGCGCATTGAACAAGCGCCTCCAGGCTGCCGCAACATTGATTCGCTTGAATAGACCCTAGCAGCCGTCACATGAACCGCAGCCCGTGTCTCGTGCCACACACGCGACCGGGGAAAAAAAGCCTCAATCAACCCGAACTTGTGCCCCAAAGTGGTCAAGAAGCGGGCGGAGTGTGACGCTCACCGCTGACCTGTGCATACCGGCATGATGTGCTAACAAGCGGCTTGGGTGCGCGAAACCGGCGCGCCGGAACTGTTATCTCGGGGACTAATCAAATGCAGCGCGTGCTGATCGTTCTTGGCGTCGTCGTGGCTCTCACGGCGGCGATCTTCCTGGCCGTGCGTTATGTTGGACAACGCGGCATGCAAGTGGCCGACCCGTCCACGATCGGGGCAACCGGTGAACCGGGCGCAACCGGCACGGCCACGACCGACGGACCGATCACCGCAGTGGCGGAGGAACCCGCACCGTACTTCGCGTTCCGCCGCTTGGAAGTGCAAACGTCGGGCGACGAACCCGAAGCCTGCCTCGTCTTCACCCGCAAGCTCGATAACACCGGCGCGACGAAGTACGAGGACTATCTGAAGTTCGATCCCGACACGACCTTTGCGCTACGCGTCACGCAAGACCGCTTGTGCATTCAAGGACTCGCGTTCGGTCAAGTCTATCAACTCGAGCTGAAGCCTGGCCTGCCCGCGCTTGCGAAGGATGGCAAGGAAGCCGAAAAGCTCACGAAGGCGGAATCGCTTCCCGTCGAACTGCGCGACAAGCCCTCGCTCGTGCGCTTCGGCAACGGCCTCGTGCTCCCGCGCGAGAACGCGGACGGCGTTCCGATCACGACGGTCAACGTCGGCAAGCTCGACATCAAGGTCGTGCGCGTGGGCGACCGCCTTCTGTCGCAGCTGCAAACCGGCGTCGTCGATCAGCGCGAGTTCTATGACTACGAACGCTCGACGATCGAAGGCGAGCAAGGCCAAGTCGTGTGGCAGGGTCAGCTCACCGTTCCTAACAACCGCCGCAACGACGAAGCGATCACGCTGTTCCCGCTCCGCAAGGCGCTCGGCAAGCTGCAGAGCGGCGCCTATCTCGTTGTCGCGCAAAATGCGGCCGACAAAACGTCGACCGAAGACAACGTCGATTGGAAGCCGAAATCGGCACAGTTCGTGATCGACACCGATCTCGCGCTGACCACGTTTAAGGGCAAGGACGGCCTCAACGTCTTCGTGCGTTCGCTGCGCACCGCCTCGCCCATTTCCGGCGTGACGCTGAAGCTCGTCGCGCGCAACAACGAAGAGCTGGCGGTCAGAACGACCGGCAGCGACGGACGCGCACAGTTCGACGCCGCAGTCACGCGCGGCACCGGCGGCGCCGAGCCTGTTGTCGTGATGGCCTACGGTTCCGGCGACGACTTCACCTATCTCGACCTGCGCCGGCCCGCCTTCGACCTGACCGACCGCGGCGTTGACGGCCGCTCGTCGCCCGATCAGATCGACGCTTACCTCTACACCGACCGCGGCGTCTATCGTCCGGGCGAGACGGTGAATGTCACGACGATGCTGCGCGACCAGCAGGCGAAAGCCATGGGCGACGTGCAGTTGAACTTCGTGCTCTCGCGTCCCGACGGTCTCGAAGCGAAGAAGTGGGTCGTCACCGATCTGCAAGCGGGCGGCATCTCCTCGCCGGTGACGCTCACGAACACTGCCCCGCGCGGCCGCTGGCAGGTCGCAGCCTACATCGACCCGAAAGGCGATCCCGTCGGCCGCATCGCATTCGACGTTCAGGACTTCGTGCCGCAAAAGCTGAAGGTCGAACTGAAGCCCACGCAGAAGATCCTGCGTCCGGGCAGCCAAGCCGTCATCGACGTCAACGGCCGCTTCCTCTATGGCGCGCCGGCGGCGGCCCTCGGTGGCGAAGGCACGATGACGATCACGCGGGACTCCACGCCGTTCGCAAACGTGCCCGCCCTGAAGGACTATCGCTTCGGCAAGGTGGACGACACGTTCGAAGGCACGCAAGTGACGATGAGCGTGCCGGAAACGGACGCTGCCGGCAAAACGCAAGCGACCGCCGCGATCGACGAACTGGCCGCGACCTCGCTTCCGCTCAAGGCCGACATCACGATCGCGATCTACGAACCCGGTGGCCGCACGACGTCCGATCAAGTGTCGCTGCCCGTCCGCACGCGCGACACGATGCTGGGTATTCGGCCCGAGTTCGAGTGGGATTCCGTGCAGGAAAACACGCCCGCCAATCTCGATGTGGTCGCCGTCGACGCCGACGGCCGCTTCAAGCAGGTCGGCAACGTCACCTGGGAACTCGTCAACGAAGACATCGACTACCGCTGGTACCAAGTCGACAACGACTGGAAGTATGAGCGCGTGGTCAACGACCGCATCGTCGCCGGCGGCAAGACCGACCTCTCCGCAGGCAAGCCCTTCAAGATCTCGCAGTCGCTCCCCTGGGGCTCCTACCGCCTCACTGTTGCCGATGGCGCAAGCGGCGCCAGCACGTCCTACCGCTTCTGGTCGGGCTGGGGCTCGGGCGCGTCGAACGACCGTCCGGACCGCGTCAATGTCTCGGCCGACAAGCAACTCTACGCGTCGGGCGACAGCGCACGCATCAAGATCAACCCGCCGTCCGACGGTCGCGCGCTGATCGTGGTGGCCTCGAACAAGATCCACTTCACGCGCATGGTCGACGTCTCGGCCTCGGGCAGCACGGTATCGATCCCGGTCTCGTCCGATTGGGGCGCGGGCGCCTACGCGCTCATCACGCACTACCGCCCGCTCTCCTCGGCACAGACGCGTGCGCCCGTGCGTGCGATCGGGGTCGCTTGGCTCGCCGTGGATCCCAAGCCCCGGACGCTGACAGTCGCGATCAACGCGCCGAAAAAGGTCAAGCCGAACCAAATCGTCTCGATCCCGATCGAGGTGACGAACCAAGGCTGGGGCGAGGATGTCTACGTCACGCTCGCCGCGGTCGACGAAGGCATTCTGCAGTTGACGGACTTCGAAAGCCCGAACCCGGCCAAGCATTATTTCGGCAAGCGCCGCTTGGGCCTCGACATGCGCGACGACTACGGGCGGCTCATCTCCGCCGACCGCGCGATCGTCGGCGAACTCAGAACCGGCGGTGACGGCGTCGGCGGCCGTTCGCTCGCGGTGGTGCCGCAGAAGACGGTCTCGCTGTTCTCCGGCCTCGTCGCGCTCAGCGGCGGCAAGGGCGCGATCTCGCTCAACGTCCCCGACTTCGCAGGCGAACTGCGCCTGATGGCGGTTGCCTACACGAACGGCAAAGTGGGTCACGCCGAGCAACCGCTCACCGTCCGCGACGCCGTCGTCGCCGAGGTGATCCTGCCGCGCTTCATCGCGCCCGGCGACTCGATCGCCGCCGCTTTGAACATGCACAATGTCGAAGGGAGCGCGGGTGCTTATACCGCAACCGTCAAGGGATCGGGCGCAGTCGCAAACCCCAACGGTCAGACCGCGCTTCAGATGAACATGAATGCCGGACAGCGTTCGCTGGTGCAGGTCCCTCTCCAAGCGAAGGGGATTGGCATCGGAACGGTCACGCTGAACGTCACGGGCCCCGGCGGTTTCAAAGTCGATCGCTCGTGGCCGATCGAAGTGCGCGAGCCTCAGCTGCCGGTGTCGTCGGAAGACGTCGCCGTCATCGCACCCGGCCGCGACCACAAGTTCGGCAAGGAACTCTTGGCTTCGTTCAAGCCGGGCACCGCGCAAGTCGCCGTGACCGTTGCGGGCAACCGCGGCTTTGACGACGTGCCGGGGCTGCTTCGCTGGCTCGATCGCTATCCGTATGGCTGTCTCGAACAGACGACC
>CAYXQB010000174.1:0-7425 GCA_964466435.1 uncultured Flavobacteriaceae bacterium
TTCGAGCTTGGCTATAGCGCGCGGATCGGCGACGCGCTCACGCTGCAGGCAAGCGCGATGTATCAGCAGAACGCCGGCGGGATTCAGGGCGACGATGCGGTTGCCGCGTTCGTCACCCTGAGGGGCGCGTGGTAGCGCTCGCTAGTTCACTATTGCGGGGATAATGGCGCCGCCGACGATCCGGTCGCGCCAGCGTCCCCAGATGCCGCCTTGGCCGTAATTGCCACCTGTCATGACAACAGCGAGGTCGAGTTCGGGGACGACTATCAGGAGCTGACCGCCGTTGCCGGCGGCTTCGTACTCTTTGTACGTGCGCCCGCCAACCTTGATGTCGAACGTGTGCCAAGCGAGCGCGTCGGCGCCGCCGGGCGCATAGACGTTTCCGAACTGCTCGCTGGTGAGGCCGGTGGTCGCTTCGTTGATGGGCACGCGCGGTGTCGTCGACGATTTGACCCAATCACGGACGACAATGCGTTTGCCAGACCACGTTCCACCGTCGAGATAGACTTGGCCGATCTTCAAGAGATCGCGCGGACGCAGGCGGGCGCCGCCGCCGAGGTAGCCCTCCTCGTTCGGCGCGAGGTTCCAGGCATAGGGGCCGAACTGCAGCGGACGCGCGATTTCGCGGTCGAAGAGTTCGGGGAGCCAGGTCTTCGTCGCTACCGTAAGTGCGCCGCCCATCAGGTTCATGCCGGCCGAGCAGTAAGCGTAGCGGCTGCCCGGCTCGTGAGCCATGGTCAGATCGAGCGTGTATTTCCAAAGATCGGGCTCGGTTTGTTGCGTCTGCAGGCGTTCCTCGTTGCCCGGTGACTCTTCATCGTTGTCGTTGCAGGCGAGGCCCGATGTGTGCGTCATCAAGTGCGCAAGCGTGATGCGATCTTTCGACGGCGTCGTGTTGGCGAAGGGGCCGCGCGCCTTCACAACGGCGGTGATCGAGGAGTCGGGGCCGATGTTCGCGCCGTCGCTCATCGCTGCGCCCAGCAACACAGAGGCAAACGTCTTTCCGGCCGAGCGCAGGTCGTGCATCGTGTCGCGATCATGGCCGAAGAAATACTCTTCGAGCACGAGCTTGCCGCGCCGGGCGATCAGCAACGAATGGATCAACGAGGGTTGGCGCTCCGCCGGATCGGACTCCGCGATCGCCTTGACAAGCGCGGTCAGGGCCCCTTCGTCGAGGCCTGCTTGGCTGGCCGACGCGGTCTGCCAGCCATCGTTCAGCGCTGCCGGGGCGGCGTAGGCGTAAGCGGTGCCGGGCGGTTTCGGGAAGAAAGCCACGGCTTCCGCCGGCGACTTGCGAACAAGTTCGAGTTCGCGGCGAAACTGCGGCCACATCAACTTAAGACGTTCGGGGGCTTGCAGCAGTGCAGCCGTGTGCACGATGCCGCTTTTGCCGCCTTCGTTTTCGAGGAAGCGGACGGTCGCGCCCTGGCGCTCGACGAAGAAGCGCGAGGCGCCGCCACGCGTGTTGATCTCAGGGTTGCGGAAAGCGCCGATCAAGGTGCCGTCTTCGCGGCGGAATATCTTCAGGTAGAGCGTGAAGCCGAGGCCGAGTTGCGGGACGTCGCCGCGCCATTCACCCTTTGCGGTGCGCCGGAGCGTCAGCGGCGACGCGAGCGGTTGTTCGGAGACGCCTTCTTGGACCCAGAAGCCGTCGATCTGCCGATCGCCGACGAGCCGGCCGCGGAAGGTGCCTTGACCCTCGGGAAAGCGGAGGCGGAGATTGCCGCCGCTTACTTCAACCGGCGCGGTGCGCGCACCGAGGGCGGCTACCCACCCTCCGCCGCTTTCGCGCACGACCAGTTCGCCGCTTGGCCGTTCGAAGGGCGTGTGGCTGACCCATAGGCCTTGCACTTCGTCCGCCGGATCGGCGTGCGCGGCGCCGCCCAAGAAAATCGCCAACAACGCGGCGAACACTCTATGCCACAGCATCTTTCTTCGTCCCCCCAACTTTGGCGCGCGTCTTCAACCAATTCAGAACCGGCGCGCGGCCTTCGCGCATGTTCTGTTCAAGTGCCGTGCAGGCACAGGCGAGGTCGCCCTTGCGCAGCGCGGTCAAAATCGTTGTGTGCGTCTCGGCGGCGCGCGTGATGTGCTTTTGTTCGCGCATCAGCGCCAACTCGTAGCGGCGCGTGCGGCGGATGACGCCTTCGATCATGTCGAGCAAGGCGCGATTCGGGCAGTGCGAAAGAAGCTCCCGATGCCAATCATCGTCGCATTCGATCGCACGTTCGGGCTTGTGGAGGGTGGCGAGCTTCTTGTTGAGCGCTTCCAGACGGTCAAGTTGGGCCGGCGATGGCAGGCCCGCCAGCTTCAGCGCCGCGGGATCAAGGATCGGGCGCAGATCGTAGACCTGCACAAAGTCGTCCTCG
Organism: uncultured Flavobacteriaceae bacterium; assembly: GCA_964466435.1. Classification (GTDB taxonomy): domain Bacteria; phylum Pseudomonadota; class Alphaproteobacteria; order Micropepsales; family Micropepsaceae; genus SZUA-430. Next base: position 2,370 of record CAYXQB010000174.1, read on the forward strand.
GTGAGGGGCGCCACGAAGTAGCCGTGGCGCGGCTTGGCGGTCAGCGACCCATCGGCGCTTAGCCGATTCAGCGCCTCGCGCAGCGGGGTGCGGCTAACGCCCAAAAGCGCAGAAATCTGCACTTCATTGATGCGTTCGCCGTCCGCCAAACGTCCGTCCACGATCATTGTGCGGATGGCGTCGGCCACAGAATCGGCAAGATTCGGGCGGTCGATAACTGTATACTGCATACAGTTTTGTAGCGTAAGCGACTGGGCCGATCAAGTCGCCAAGCGACATGGGTCTTAGGCTGCGGTTGAGACGCGCGCGAGCGCGCATTGCGACCAGATTTCAGAGAGGGCCGAGACCAACTTTTCGATATCGACATCCGAATGCAGCGGCGAGGGCGTGAAGCGCAGGCGCTCCGTCCCCTTGGCGACCGTCGGGTAGTTGATCGGCTGGACGTAGATGCCGTGATTGTCGAGTAGCCAGTCGCTGATGAATTTGCACTTCTTGGCGTTGCCGACCATCACGGGGATGATGTGACTGGGGTTGTCCAGCATCGGGATACCAATCGCGCGCAGACGGTGGCGCACCTTGGCGACACGCTCACGCTGGCGGTCGCGTTCGACTTGGCTGACCTTCAAATGCTTGACGCTGGCGCAGGCGCCGGCCGCAATAGCGGGCGGGAGCGCGGTCGTGAAGATAAAGCCCGAAGAGAAGCTGCGCACGAAGTCGCAAAGCGCCGCCGAGGCTGCAATGTAGCCACCGACGACGCCGAACGCTTTGCCAAGCGTACCTTCGATCACGGTGATGCGGTGCATGAGGCCGTCGCGTTCGGCGACGCCGCCGCCGCGCGGGCCGTAGAGGCCGACGGCGTGCACTTCGTCGAGATAGGTCATGGCGCCGTAGCGGTCGGCCACGTCGCAGATTTCCTTGATCGGTGCGATGTCGCCGTCCATCGAGTAGACGGACTCGAACGCAACGAGTTTCGGGCGGTCCGGGGCGACGGCTGCCAGCTTGCGCTCGAGGTCTTCCGGGTCGTTGTGCTTGAAGACGATGCATTCGGCGCGGCTGTGGCGAATGCCTTCGATCATCGAGGCGTGGTTGCCGGCATCGGACAACACGACGCAATTCGGAAGGCGCGCGGCGAGTGTCGAGAGCGTCGCCCAGTTCGCAACGTAGCCCGAGGTGAAGAGGAGCGCGGCTTCCTTTGCGTGCAGGTCGGCGAGTTCGCGTTCCAGCATCACGTGGGCGTGGGTGGTGCCGGAGATGTTGCGCGTGCCGCCGGCGCCGGCGCCGCTCATGTCAAGCATCTCGTGCATGGCTTTCAGGACGAGTGGGCTTTGACCCATGCCGAGGTAATCGTTCGAGCACCAGACCGTAACATCGCCAGTTTGGCCGTCCGCGTAGCGGGTGGCTGCGGGAAAGGCGCCCGCGCGCCGCTCAAGCTCCGCGAAGATGCGGTAGCGACCTTCTTCCTTGAGGCCTTCGAGCTGCGCCTTGAAGAAGTTTTCGTAGTCCATTTCGCCCTCTCTCAAGACCGCTCTTTATCGGGCCCTTGGACCCGCCGTCCTGCGGCATGGTGCGCCCATAGCGCGATACTTAGCATTGCGTCCGATCAAGGCAAGAACCGCCCGATTTCGGGACTTTTGGCCCCCCTCAGCCCCTTACCAGGTGGAGCGGAGGCCGACGGTCACGCTGCGGTCCTCGCCCGGGAAGTAGCGGTCGTTGCCGAAGGCGAAGTCGGCGCGCTCGGCGTAGTCGGTGTTCGCGAGGTTGCGAATGGCGGCGAAGAGCGCGACCTGCTCGCTCAGTGCGACTTCCCCGCGCAGGTTCAGGACATCGTGGCCGGGGTATCGCGCGGTGTTTTCCGCGTTCGTGAAGTATTCGCCCATATGCACCCATTCGAGTTCGATGGACGCGTGAACGACCGGGCGCCAGATTGCGCATACGTTCCAGATCCAGCGCGGAGCGCTGTCGACGTCGTCGCCGCTTGAGATGTTTTCGCCGGCGCGCGTGACCGTGTCGTTGAAGCGGTAAGTGTGGCGGGCATAGGTGATCCAACCCGCGAGGCCGAACTCGTCGCCGAGCGGCGCGTCGGCGCTCAACTCCACGCCTTGATGCCTCGTACGGCCGCCGGTGACGGTGAAGCCGTCCGCGTTGCGGAACGACGTGTCGCGCTTGTCCATGTGATAGAGCGCAACTTCGACTTCTGCGGGGCCCAACTTGCCACGCCACCCGGCTTCGATGGAGTCGAGCGTCTCCGTTTCCTGATCGCCCGGGATCTGCAGCGTCTGTAGCGAGTAGAGATCGGTGATCTGGGGCGGGCGGGCGCCGCGCGCGAGGTTTACAAAGAGCGTGTCGTCCGGTTGAACCTGCCATGTCACGCCGAATTTTGGCGTGACGGCCGTAAACTCATCGGTGCGGTCGGCGGGACGCCGGAAGCGGCCGAAGTCGCCGTCGGGCGCCTCATTGTTGTAGTCGTAGCGTACGCGTTCGCCGCGGACGCCCACGGTCAGGTTCCAATCGGGTGCGAACCGCCAGTTCACCTGCGCAAATACGGCGAGCGCGCTCATGTCGACGCTGTAGTCGTAGTGTAGACCTTGCAGGTAGCCGCCGGGCTGCGTCGGACGCGACTGAAACTCGCGCAAGCGACCATCAGTCAAGTCCACGTCGGCGCCGACGATGACGGAGAGATCGCTTGCAGCGTCCCAATAGTAAGCGGCCTGAACGCCACCACCGGTTTGGCCGGTGCTTTCAAGCGCACGCGAAGGGAAAAACGACAGCAACAGTTCGGCGTCGATCCAGCGGGCATAGGGCGTGATGCGGAGCTCGCCCTGTCCCGACGCTCGCGACAGCGTCGCCTGGGCGCGCGCGAGCTGCTGATCGCGGAACGCTTCAGGCGTTGGGTTCGTGCGCGCGATCGCACTCGACTTGTAGACGCTTGGGCCTTGGATGAAGCCGGCGGTTTCCTGGTTCATATTCTGCACCACGAAGCGCGACTGAACTGTCCATTCGCCGAAGCGGCTGTCCACGCCGATCAGAGCGTGTTGCTGGTCGATACCCGACGCCGCGCGCCAGCCGTCTTCGTGCTGGAGCGACAGACCGACGAAGCCGAGAATTGCGTCGCCGGCTTCGCCTTCACGCGTGCCGAATGCGAGCGACGCTGAGCCCGCCGCGCGTCCGAACGAGCCGGCGCTTGCCTGTGCCTCGCCGCTGTTGCCGTCGCGCCGGCCGGGGGGCAAGGTGATAACGTTGACAATGCCGTGCACAGCGTTCGAACCGTAGAGCGCGCTACCGGGTCCGCGCACGACTTCAACGCGCTCCGCGAAATCGAGGCTGGTCTCGAACAGCTGGTTGACGTTGCCGAAGCCCGGCGCGCGGACGGGGACGCCGTCCTCAAGCACCAGGAACGAGCCTGCGCTCTGGCCGCCGTTCAGCACCGGCGAGCGAATTGCGGGCAAGTTCTCAACGCCGTTGTTGCGGTGGATGGCAACGCCAGGCAGCCGGTTCAAGGCTTCCGAGGCGACCTGTGCGTCGATGCGGCGGAGTTCGTCGCCGCTCATCGTTGCGGTGTTGCCCGCAAGCGTGCCCATGACCTGCGGGCGGCGTTGGCCGGTGACGACGACCTTTTGTACAGTATCGTCTGCTGTCACGGGCGTGGCGAAAACCAACACGGCCGCGACGGGCAGGCTCATCAGCACAGCTCTCAGTGCGGGTGCGGGCATCGTGTTTACTGGTTTGTGAAACGACAGGCACCAAGTGGTAGCGCGACGCCGCGGTGACCGCCACAGCCCTAGGTCCATTTCTCGGGCAGCTGTGCCCGGAAAATGGGCAGTCATGCGGTTGACGCGGCGCGGCAGGCGTTGCCTTCTCCATTTATGGAACCGGTGAAAAGTGAGCGGGCGCGACCCACTATCGTCAGCAACCGGGCGCGGCCGGGCGCGGACAGGCCGTTCGTTGACTATGTATTGGGCGCCGCGTGGGACGAGATGTTCGCGCCCGACGGGACACCTCGCTCACACGCCGCAGCTCTTCACGAAGTGTTGTCGACGCTGCCTGCCGAGGAACTCGTGCGCCGGCAACAGGCTTGCGAGCAGTCGTTCCTGCATCAGGGCATTACGTTTACGGTCTACGGGAACGAACAGGCGACGGAAAAAATCATCCCGACCGACCTGTTGCCGCGCATTGTGCCGGGGGCGGAGTGGGACAAGCTGGACCGTGGCTTGAAGCAGCGCTTGGCGGCGCTGAATCTGTTCCTCAAGGACGTCTATAACGAGGGGCGGATTCTGAACGATGGGGTCGTACCGCGCGACCTCGTGTATGGGTCGAAGCATTATTTGCGTTCGATGCGCGGCGTCAGTGTGCCGCTGGATGCGTATGTGAACGTCTGCGGTACCGACATCATCCGGCGCGAGGACGGCAACTTCGTCGTGCTGGAAGACAATCTACGGGTACCCTCGGGCGTGTCGTACATGCTGGCCAACCGCGAGGTTGTTAAGCGCGCATTTCCCGATCTCTATCGCGCCTGCAACGTGAGGCCGATCGAGGCGTATGCGCAGGAACTGCTCACGACACTGAAGGAACTCGCGGTCGGATTTCGCGATGAGCCGCGGATCATCCTGCTCACGCCCGGCATCTTCAATTCGGCGTACTACGAGCACGCATTCTTGGCTCGGCAGATGGGTGTCGAGCTTGTCGAGGGGCGCGACCTTCTGGTCCACGACAACATCGTCTATATGCGCACGACGTCGGGCGTGAAGCGCGTGGACGTGATCTACCGGCGTATCGACGACGATTTCATCGATCCGCTGGCGTTCCGGCACGACTCGGCGCTGGGCGTCGCCGGGCTCATGAACGCCTATCGCGCAGGAAACGTCGTGATCGCGAACACGATCGGCACGGGCGTGGCCGACGACAAGGCGGTCTATTCCTACGTACCGGAGATCATTCGCTACTACCTCGACGAGGAACCGCTTCTGGGCATGGTGGAGACGTATCGCTGCCGCGAGCCTTCGTCGCTTTCCCATGTGCTCAACAATTTGGACACGTTGGTCGTGAAGGCCGTGGGCGA
>CAYXQB010000175.1:0-7407 GCA_964466435.1 uncultured Flavobacteriaceae bacterium
GAAGTGAAAATGCGGTCCACCAAGCGCTCCTTCGAGAAAGGCGACAAAGTGAAGGTGACCCTTCGCTTCCGCGGCCGCGAGATGGCGCACATGGATATCGGCATGGAACTCTTGCGACGCGTGAAACGCGACATCGACTCGATCGGCAAGGTCGAACAAGAACCCAAGCTTGAAGGCCGTCAGATGGTCATGGTTATGGCGCCGAAGTGATGCGAACGAGTGCCCGAAAGCACTAGCGTTCAAGCCGGCGTCAGCCACCCGCGGTAGCGCACCAGCCGTCCCAGCACGGGCAGCGTGATCGTTACGTCGAAGCGATAGCGGCCATTCTCGTCGGCGTGCGCGGACGCTTCCGTCTTCGGCGTGAGGAAGCGCGGAAGCGGCAGTTCGCCGAGCCGCGCGCCAGCGACTGCAAGGCTGAAGCCGTAGGCGTCGGCCTTTGCGTCGAGATCGAACGTGACCGGCCCGAAGCGCTCGGCAAGCTTGCCCGGCGCAGACTCGCTCAATCGGCTCGCAAAGGTCGCGCGTCCGAAGCGCCGTACCCAAACCTCGCCGTTGCCCTCGCGCTCGATCGTGACCGCTGCGCGCACGCCCTTGCCCGAACGAGGGAAGCCAGCGAACCACGCGATTGCCTGCCCGAACGGATTTGCCGCGCCTTCGATATCGACCTCGCCGGCAAGCTCGCGCGCGGGCTCGGGAACATGGGCCGCGCGCACGGCCGGCGGCATCTCCGCAAAGCCCGCAAGGATGCGCTCGAACAAGGCCGGCTTCTTGAGCGTCTCGCGCACTGCATCGGTTCGAATCTCAAATCGCCCAAACTCCGAAGCGATCGCGGCGAGCGGCAGAAGGCCCGCACTGACCATTGCGCCGCGCTCGGTTATGCGTCCCGCTCCAAGCGCACGAACAAGCGCCAACGCCGGAAGGACGGGTATGTTCGGCCCGTCGCCCGCTACCGCGACCAGCGTCCAGACGGCGCGCACATGCTCCCCGGCCGCATCGACACCCGCCGCTTCGACGACCATGCCGCCTTTGTCGCTGCCGAAGCGGCGGAACCATCCCGCAACTGCGTGCAACAACTCTGCCGACGTCTCGAGCGACCTCAACGCACCGGCGCGCACCGGCAACGTCAGCAGCGTTAATCCGAGATGCAATACGCTCAGTTCAACCCCACCGCGGAAGATCGCATGCCGAACGCTCGGGTAGCGCATGCGCACGATGTCGAGGTCGGGCGTCTCGACGAGCGACGCGAAGCGCTTGCTCAAGCCCGCAATCGCGATCCGCTTGAGCAGTCCCCAGCCCGGCACGCCTTCCCAGCGCCCATAGCGCCACACGTTCACAGGGCGTCCCGCATAGCTCAGGATTGCGCGTATGACCGAAAGCCCGAGCACGGCTTGGCCGCCGGGGACGATGGCGATTTCCACGGAATCGACGCGCTTCCAACCGCGGCAGAGTTCGTCGAGCGCTGCTTGGGACAGGGCGGGCGTCGAGCTTGCTCCCGTGACCGCAAGCACGTCCCGCGCCTTTGCCGCTTCGTCCAGCGCGCCGAACCCGGCGACGAAATCGCGCGCATCGGCGAGGTCGACATAGTGCACGCCGGCATCGATCGCAGCCTTGGCGAGCGTATAGGCACTCGCTTGAAAGGGACCCGCCGCATCGACAACGCAGAAGGCGTCGAGCGCGGCAACTTCGGCGGCCGTGACGTGGCGGCGGTCGAGATGGGCGATCGTGACGCGCTCCGGCGCACCCAGCGTACGCGCAAATGCCAGGGCGTTCTCGCGCGAGCGCCCGCAGATGATCGCGTGGTAATCCGTTGTCTCAAGAAGACCGCGAACGAACGTCTGGCCGAAAGACCCTGCGCCGCCGACGACGGCGATGCGCTTGTGCGTCAGGGTTTCACCGCACCCGATATAGCCGCAGCCGCAGGGCCCGAAAGGTCCTGCAAGGGCCCAAGCGGCTTCTTCTCGGTCTTCACCTCAAGGATCGCCGGCGTTCCAGACCACAGCTTGTAGACGACGACGCCGTCCTGAATGAGCAGCAGCATCGAGGCCTTCCACCCCGTCGATGTCGTCTCCCGTTCGAAGCCGAGCACGTCGAGCGCGACGTTGCCGGTGCGATCCTTCGACGAAATCGATGGCTCCGCCTGCCATCCGGTGCAGCGTTCGCGCGCCGTCAGGCAGGCCTGCACGGCCGGATCGAGATCTTCCTGCTTCATCGACTGCTGCGGCAGAAACCGCGGCACCATGTCGAGGTAGTTCAGCACCTTGATGTTCGGCGTCGTGTACGGATCGAACCCGCGCGCCCGCAATTCCTTCTGCGTGGTCACATACGGCTTGACCTGCGCATAGGCATCTTCCGCGCTCCGATAGCTCTTGAACGGCGACTCGGTCGTCTCAACCGTCGACGGCAAGACGCCCCAACTCGCGCACGCGGCAAGCGGCAACAGGGCTGCGGAAACCAAGAGAATACGCATCGCTCGAACTCGAACCATCAGGGAAGGCGCACATTCTGGCGCCAAACCGCGCAGAAGGCAATTTGCCTTCGATCACACAACCCAAAGGGACTTGGGCTGTCGGATGCCGCAGGTCTCAGCCGCCCGCATGCCGCTCGGCAAGCTTGCGCAAGTTGTCTTCGTGCTCCTCGCGGCCCAACCGGTAGAAAGCGATGGCAGCCATCATGGCCATCCAAAGCGAGAGGATTACGGGCGCGTAATACGCCCCGAGGCGCCAGACAACGTCGGGCGGAACCTCCTCGGGCTTAACGCCGGCCTTCAAGCCCGCAAACGCCAGCACGACGGTCGCAGCCATCACCCCGAGGCCCGACACCATCTTGCGGATGAACGTCGCCGCAGCAATGAACGTACCCTCCGAGCGCCGTCCCGTCTTCAACTCCGACTGCTCGACAAGGTCGGCCATCATGGCCGCGGCCAGAATCTGGAAGCAGATGATGAGCCCGACGTCGATGATGCCGGCAACCAGGACGAACAGATAGACAAACGTCGGCGTGCCCGCTTCGAGCAAGCCCATCAACTTCATGACGATCGGCAGCGGCGCACCCAAGAACGCGATCATGCCGATGATCATCGCGCCCTTCTTCTTGCCGAGCGTTCGCGTCACGATGGGAGCCATAACGGCGCCGATGATCGCCGAAACGAACACGCCAACCGTCAACCCGCCGACTTCAAGCGGTGTGAATTTCCAGAAATAGGTCGCGATATAGAACGAGAGTGCGGCCGACATACCTGCGCCGACCGCGCCGAAGACGTTTGCCACGAACAGGGCGACGAACGAGCGGTTCGACAGCGTTTCGTAGACTTCCTTGAAGATGAGTCCCAATGTCATCCGGCGCTTCGGCGGCGGGTCTTTGAGGTACGGAATGCGCGCATGGGTGCCCAGCGCTGACACCAAGATCGATACGCCGATAAGCGCGGCAGCGATTATCCCGTAAAGCGCATAGGCATCGCGATTGAACTGACCCGTAGCAGTCGCCGTGGCGAACGCAGGAAAAATCGCCAAGAACATCATCACCGACATCGCGTTGCCGCCGGTCCAGCCGAAGAACAGGCGCCACGAAATCAGCGTCGCGCGCTCGTCATAGTCGGCCGTAAGCTCGGGCGCGAGAGCGGAGGAGGGCGTCTCGTTGAGCGTGATAAACGTACGGATGAGGATCGCGAGCGAAAGCAGGTACCAGAACAACGCCTCGTTCGACCAACCTGCGGGCGGATTCCAGAGCAGAAAATAAGTCGCCGCAACCGGGACGGCCGAAGCGTAAAGGAATGGGTGTCGCCGCCCCCACTTCGAATGCAGATTGTCGGACCAATAGCCGACGATCGGATCGCTGATCGCATCGAAGACGAGAGCAAGCGTGATCGCAAGACCCACAAGCCCCGCATCGACGCCGATCACCTGGCTGTAGAACAGCAGTAGGAAATACGCGAACCCGCCGTCCTTAACGCCGTAAGCCACCGAGCCGAAGCCGTAAGCAAGCTTCGTCGAGAGCGGCAAGCGCTCGGTCTGCGGGGCGGCCTTTTGCATCAATATCTCCGTTGGCGCTTGCTTAGCACGCTTTCCCGCCGCGCCAACGGTCACTTCGCCAGCTTAGCCTTCACGTAGTCGTAGAAGCCGAGGTCCTTGCCGCGATGCCGATACTTGGCGGCCTTCCAGTCGCCGGTCTCGTTCGTCTCGGTGCCGAAGTACTGCTCTGTGCCGTAGTCCGTCAGCGCGCCGTTGTGGGCGACGACGAAGCGTCCGTTGACGAGGGTGCCTTCGGCATCCGTCTGATAGTCCACGAGCTTGATCGGCCGCCAATTCCAGAAGCCCGCACCGAGCGCCGGCGCTGTGCGCGGAAACTGCGGCCCGAACGTACCGCGGGTCACCTCGCGATCGGGGTTGGAATCGACGTAGTGAACCGTGCCGTCATCGTCGATCTTATAGACGTAAACGACGTGCCCCCACGGGTCGTAGATGATCGAACCCGGACGTATCGCCCCGCGTTCGATTTTCGGCGAGTAGAAGTCGCTCGCGCTATAGCCGTTGTCGAAGGTGTGCTCGATACGGAACATCGCGGTCGACACCGTTCCGCGCAGGTCGAGCAGCAGCTTCACCGGGTCTGTGTCCGCCTGCCACGCAAGCTGGAGCCGCGCCACGATCTGGTTGCCCGCATCACTGAACCGGAAGTCCGGCGTCGGTCCCGAACGCGACATCACATAAAGCGGATAGGAAAACGGCAACCCGTTCTTCCACGCGAAATACGCGCGCAGCTGATAGACGAAGTCGGCGCAGTCGCCGTCCATACGCAGATTCGCCGGGTCGCTGTCGCGGTAGGGGTTCGCCGTGCTCTTGAAGCAGGCGGCTGGGTCCTTGCAGTCGTGGTGCCCGAAGCCCGCAACGAATTCGCCGAAGCGCTTCTCGTCGCCTTCGTCCCAGTGGTCCTTTTTGATCTTCCAGCTGCCCGTTTCCGCGTGCGCAAGCGCGACGCTCAAGGCAAAGACGACACCACCAACGAACAAACGGATCATGGCAACCCAACTCCCCCGCCGGCCATGATGTCCGAATGCGCAGCGAAGGCAAGCTTGTACTCGCTTCGTTCCGGGATCGGGGACCGGTAATCAAAGGAATCCAACGGCACGCCCCGCGTCGGACATGCTAGAATGCCCGGGCTGTTGGACCGACGCATCTTACTCGTGAGCAAACCCCTCAATATCGCGCACCGTGGCGGCGCGGGACTTCGCCCGGAAAACACGTTGGCCGCGTTCGCCCATGCGCTCGACATCGGGGTCGACGGGTTCGAACTCGATGTGCACGTGGCCAAAGACGGCACGGTTGTCGTGTTCCATGACGACGCTTTGAAGCCCGATATCGTTCGCGACGCCGACGGCCGCTGGCTCGAAGGCAAGCCGGCGTTGATCAAGGATATTCCCTACGCGGACTTGCAGTCCTACGACGTTGGCCGGCTGAAGCCCGGATCGAAATACGCCGCCCGCCACCCCAATCAGATGCCGGTCGACGGTGAGAAGATCCCGCGCCTCGCCGACGTGATCTGGCTGATGAAGCGCTCTGGTGGCAGCGAACGCCTTTGGATCGAGCTCAAGAGCAACTTCATCGACCGCACACGAACCGTTCCGCCCGAGGCGATGGCCGAAGCCGTAATGCGCGTAGCGAAGCGGGAACAGTTCCTCGATCGCACCGTGCTCGTCGGCTTCGATTGGCCGGCGCTGATCGCGGCAAAGAAGATAGCGCCCAAGGTTGAATGCTGGTTCACCACGCTACCGCAGAGCTACTTCGCCGATACCCCGGTGCCGGCCGAGCACGGCCCGCCGCCCAAGGCGGAACTCGAAGCGTTGCGCAGGATGGAGCGGGCCGAGGCCCCTTGGACCGGCGGCTTCGATCGTTCGAAGCACGGGGGCTCCGTCATCAAGGCCGCAAAGGCGGCGGGCGCCGACGGGTGGTTTCCGTACTTCGCAGACATCAACCGCGCGACAATGACCGAGGCGCGGTCGCTGGGTCTCAAAGTGGCGGCGTGGACCGTAAACGAGACCGACGATTTGGCTCGCCTGGCCGACCTCGGTGTGGACGGTCTTTGCACGGACTATCCCGACCGGCTGAGCGCGCTTCTAAAATAGCGCCCACCACGCCTGCGCGAGGTCAACCTTAACCCCAACGGCAACGCGCACATGAACCGGCGCTGAAACCTGCATTCGTCTGCCGTTCAGGCCCCCCGTGCCAAAAAGCCACCTGTGGAGATGCGCTATCCTGACGGTTTCGCCGCGTGCTGCGGGTTGCCAGGCGCCGCGCATCGGACTAATTCACCGCCGCAAAATAGGGGGCGGTTCGTTGAAGGAGACTGGAATGAAAACGTTCGCTGTAGCCGCTGTTGCCTTTGTCCTCGCGGCCTCTGCCGCTGGCGCGATCGCGCAGCCCTATTACCCCGCCGCAGCCGTCATGGCGCCCCCTGCGCCAACCGTCATCACCGTTTTCGACCAGCCGAACTACAAAGGCCGCACGCTGGTGTTCGACAAAGCGGTGCCCAGCCTCGCGAAGCTGAACTTCAACGACGTGATCGCCAGCGTTCGGATCAAAGGCGCGCAAGACTGGGTGCTGTGCGAGCATCGAAATTTCATGGGCAAGTGCGTGCGCATCCGTGCGAAGGAAAAGGACCTGAAGCGCCTGAAGATCAACGGCCAGGTGTCCTCGCTTTATCCCGTCGCCCTGCCGCCACCGCCGAAGCCGCGGTAACAGAAGACCGAATACGCAAGACGGGGATCAGAGGCGAATTCTGACCCCCGTTTTCTGTTATCTGTTTTCCGAATTCTACCGCTGCGCAGCGGGTGCGGCCGGAGCCGCTGCGGGCACGGCCGGCGCGGGCACCGGATAAAGCGAACTCACCCGTCCGAACAGTTGGATCACGCGCAGGTCGCCCGCTTTCGACTGCACACGGGCGCAGCGTCCCTTGTAGTCGCGGTTCTCGCAAAGCACCCAATCGCCGGCACCGGCAACCTCGAAGCTTGCAACCTTGTCTTCGAAGGCGTGCACGGCCAGGTTCGGCGTCGCCGCGGTGATCTTCACCGCGCGCCCTTTGAAGTTCTCTTGATTGTAAACGGTGATCGTGAGCGGAACGGGAACTGCGGGTGCCGCCGGCACCACAGGCGCGGCCGGTGCCGCAATCGCGACTCCCGCGGCAATCGAAGCCACAGCCATCATCAAACCAGCGCGCCGCATATCTCTCTCCCAAGCCAACAGGCCCCCGTGTAGCCCAATCCCGTTCGCACCGCCTGTGAATTTGTTGTGAGCCCGACGGATCTACCAGGCCCTTGAATCGAAACGCGCCGACACCCATCTGGGCGCGGCGCGTTGGGAATTCTGGTGCTGTTGGTGGGAATTGAACCCACGACCTACGCCTTACCAAGGCGTTGCG
>CAYXQB010000176.1:0-7401 GCA_964466435.1 uncultured Flavobacteriaceae bacterium
GCCCTTGTAGATGAGCGAGCGGGTCGAGAGCGAGCAGACGTAGAAGTTCGGGATCGACGCTTTGCGCACCTGCGTTTCGATGCGGCGGCGGATGATGAAAAGATCGCGCTCGATCTCTTCGACGTCCTTGCCGACCGGCGTGTCGAACATGATCTGTTCGATTTCGGGCCGCGTCTGGTTCGCCTTTTCGCCGATGACGGAGATGTCGACCGGCACCTGGCGCCAGCCGTAGATGTAGTAGCCGAAGCGCAGGATCTCGGCCTCGACGATCGTGCGGCAGGTTTCCTGTGCGACGTAGTCGGTGCGCGGCAGGAAGATCATGCCGATGCCGATGCGCCCGCCTTCGAGCTGATGGCCGGTCGCCTTTACTTCGTCGGCGAAGAAGTCTTGCGGCACTTGGATGTGCAGGCCCGCGCCGTCGCCGGTCTTGCCGTCGGCGTCGACCGCACCGCGGTGCCAGACGCATTTCAGCGCGGCGATGGCGTGGAGCACGACTTCGCGACGCGGCTTGCCATCGACGGCGGCGATGAGGCCGACGCCGCAGGCATCGTGCTCTTGGTCGGGTGAATAGGCGTGCGCGTCTTCGAGCGTCTTTGCGTTTTCGAGATAGCGGCTGACTTCTTGTTCGACTTCGTGTGTCATTGGCTTCACTCTGCCGCCTCGCGGGCTGCTTCGCGCGTTCTTTGTTCGAGGTAGCGATGGATGTTCTCGGCCACATCGCGGCCATCGCGGATGGCCCACACGACCAGCGAGGCGCCGCGGACGATGTCGCCGGCCGCGAAGACGCCGGCGAGCGAGGTCATCATCGTTTTGTGATCGATCTTGACGGTGCCCCATTTCGTGACGTTCAGGCCGCGTTCGCCGAAGGCGACGGGCAGGTCTTCGGGGTCGAAGCCCAAGGCCATGACCACAAGGTCGGCGGGGAGCGTGAAGTCGCTGCCGTCCACTTCCTGCGGAACCTGGCGGCCGCTGGCGTCGGCGGGCCCGAGCCGCATGCGCAGCGCTTTGACGCCCGTGACTTTCTTGTCGCCTGAGAAGGCTTTGGGAACTCCGAGCCAGGAGAAGACGACGCCTTCTTCCTCAGCGTGGCTGACTTCGCGCAAGCTGCCCGGCATGTTTTCGCGGTCGCGGCGGTAGAGGCACGTCACCGACTTCGCGCCTTGGCGTACCGCCGTGCGCACGCAGTCCATCGCGGTGTCGCCGCCGCCGATGACGACGACGTTCTTGCCCTTCGCGTTCAGCGTGCCGTTGTCATAATCCTTCACCTTGTCGCCGAGGCAGACGCGGTTCGACGCGGTGAGATAGCTCATCGCCTGTACGATGCCCGACAGGCCAACGCCCGGCGCGCTCATGTCGCGCGCTTTGTAGACGCCGGTTGCGAGCAACATCGCGTCGTGTTGCGTGCGCAGCTTGGCGAGCGTCACGGTCTTGCCGACATCGACGTTGAGTTCGATCTTGATGCCGCCCTGGCTAAGCCGCTTCGTGCGGCGTTCGACGATGTCCTTCTCGAGCTTGAAGTTCGGGATGCCGTAGGTCAGCAAGCCGCCGGCGCGGTCGTAGCGATCGTAGATCGTGACGCCATAGCCCATGGCGCGCAGCTGTTCGGCGGCGGCGAGGCCCGCGGGACCGGCGCCCACAATGCCGATCGTGCGGCCGCGCTCGCGTGCGGGACTCAGCGGCTTGATCCAGCCTTTCTCCCACGCGGTGTCGGTGATGTACTTTTCGACCGCGCCGATCGTCACCGTGCCGTGACCCGATTGTTCGATCACGCAGTTGCCTTCGCACAGGCGATCCTGCGGGCAGATGCGGCCGCAGACCTCGGGCATGTTGTTCGTCGCTTGGGAGAGCTCGTAGGCCTCCTCAAGGCGGCCCTCGGCCGTCATCTTCAGCCAGTCGGGGATGTTGTTCTGCAGCGGACAGTGGACCTGGCAGAACGGCACGCCGCACTGCGAGCAGCGACCGGCCTGCTCTTCGGCCTTCTTGGCCACGTACTCCGCGTAGATTTCGTCGAAATCCGACGTGCGCGTCTTTGCTGCCCGCTTTTCGGGCATCTGGCGGGAGACTGAGACGAAGCGCAGGAGCTTGTTGTCGGCCAAGGGGCGTGTCCGTAAGAAAAATCACCGTAAGCGGCCTTATACGGACCAAAAGTTTCGGGAGTAAGGGCATAAAGACATCCATACTTACCTATTTTGTGCGTGCGGCGGTGGTTTGGAAGGAACGAACTGTCGACCTGGTCGCTAATAGTCTCAAATTGGAACTAATTGCCGCCGGGTGGCGGAATGTCGGTGATGTGGTACACGAGGCGCCCCTCACCTCTTGGCGTTTTCATGGACCAGTTGATTTGGAAGATTGTCTCCGCGGTCATTCTCGCGCTGGTTGAGGGGATTACGGAATTCCTCCCCGTTTCGTCGACCGGGCACATGATCATCGTGGAGAAGCTCTTGGGGCTTACCGCGAGCCCGGTGTTCATCATCGTCATCCAGTTCGGCGCGATCCTGTCCATCTGCGTGATCTATTTCGAGTATCTCTGGAAGGTCACGAAGGCCGTACCGGTGAACCCGAACGCACAGCGCTTTGCGGTCGGGCTGCTGCTCGCGTTCCTGCCGTCGGCAGCGTTGGGCGTGACGCTGTCGGACTACATCACCGCGTATCTGTTTTCGGTTTGGACGGTTGCGATCGCGCTGATCGTCGGCGGCATTGCCATCATCTTCATCGAGAGAATGGTCAAGATTCCGCAATACTACGCGGTCGAGGACTTTCCGCTCAGCACTTACCTCAAGATCGGGCTTTTTCAGTGTTTGGCGCTGGTGCCCGGCGTGTCGCGCTCCGGCGCCACGATCATGGGCTCGCTGCTTATGAAGGTCGAACGCGGGGCGGCGGCCGAGTTCTCGTTCTTCCTTGCGATCCCCACGATGATGGGGGCCGCCGTCTATTCGCTATACAAGCAGGGCACAGCACTTCCCTTTGACGACGCGATCGCGCTCGCCATCGGCTTCGTGATTGCCTATCTCAGCGCGTACTATGTCGTGAAGGCTTTCATCAGCTTCGTGTCGAACCACGGGTTCGGCATTTTTGCCTGGTACCGGATCTTCCTCGGCTCGTTCCTGCTCGGCTATATGACCTACAACGAGTTCTCGTCGACGCTTCAGCCGTTGCTGAAGTCGATCTTCGGCTAAGCGCCGCGCGGCGCTGCGTATTGGCCGGTCGGGCGGTAGGCGTAGAGGTAGCTGGGCACAACCGCTTCGACCGACGTCGGTTGGACGCAGAGATCGGCAAGTGTTCCGACCGAGGCGGCGTCGGGCCCCGTTTTCACAACGTTGTCTTTGCGCAGCAGCCGCGCTTGGTCGAGCGTGACCGGCGAGAACGGTAGCCAGCCGAAAAGCGCCGCTACCGTGTCGAGCAAGAAGAACGGAAACGGCCAGAACGCACGCTTGCGGCCTGTCGTTTCCGCGATGAAGGCCAGAAGGTCTTTCAACGTGTAGACGGCAGGGCCGCCAAGTTCATATGTGCGGCCCCGGGCGCGTGTGTCAACGAGTGCGTTCGCGATCGCCTCAGCCACGTCGCCCACGAACACCGGCTGGAACTTCGTCTTGCCGCCACCGAAAAGCGGGAACGCAAGTTTTGCCATGCGCATCATGCGCGCGAACATGTTGAAGAAGCCGTCGCCGGGACCGAAGACGATCGAGGGGCGCATGATCGTGGCGGCGGGGAACGCCTCGCGCACTTGTGCCTCACCCTCGCCTTTCGTGCGCGCGTAGAGGGAGCGGCCCTTCGGGTCGGCGCCGATGGCGGAGACTTGAATAAACCGCTCGACGCCCGCTTTGGCGGCGAGGCGCGCGACCGTGCCCGCGCCGTCGGCGTGCAAGTCTTCGAACGTGCGGCCGCCGCCTTCGCGGAGGATGCCAACGGTGTTGATCACGATGGCCGCGCCCGCAACCGCAGCCGCGATGTCGGTCTCGTTGCGGATGTCGGCTTTGACGAGCGCAATCTGGCCGACGCCGCCCAACGGCTTGATGTCATAGGCGCGCGACGGCGTCCTTGACGTCACGCGGATGCGGTAGCCGTCCTTCGCCAGGCGGCGGACGATTTGGCGGCCCAAAAAGCCTGTCCCGCCAATCACGGTCACCAGCGTCGCTTCGTTGTTGCGGCCCATCGCGTTTTGCCCCGTCGTTTAAGGATTCGGCTCGTGTGATAGCGAAAAGGCCGCGCCACTTGAAGCCCGACCGCTTCCAGGCTTTTCGTTGACAGGCGGGCGGCCCCGCGGATATGCATCGGCCCCTTCCGTGCCCAGATGGCGGAATTGGTAGACGCGCTAGTTTCAGGTACTAGTATCGCGAGATGTGGAGGTTCGAGTCCTCTTCTGGGCACCACGCTTTCGCTGCTTGAACTGCAGCGGCCGACGACACCTGTTGCTGCGTCGCCAGCTTGCTCGTCCACGCCAAAACGAAGCATTGCGAGCGAGCATCGATCGACTGGCGCCCGTGGACGGCTCGCGCCTGCTTTGGGCCCCGCTCAAAACCCTTTCCTTGCTCAGCGTGGAACTCCTGCGAAGGCGCTGCGGGGGCAACCAAGGAACGCGACAATCGTGTCGCCGGGGCCGGCACGGGCCTTGACATCATTTCGATGATTAGCTAAATATCAAATATGAGCGGCGTATTCAAAGCCCTGGCAGATCCCACACGCCGTCGTGTGCTGGAATTGTTGCGCAAGAAGCCGATGACGGCCGGCGAGCTGGCCGATCACTTCGATGTGTCAAAGCCCACAATGTCGGCTCACTTCAATGTGCTGCGCGAAGCAAACCTGATCGGCGCGGAAAAGGACGGCAAGTCCGTCGTCTATCACATCAACTTGTCCGTGCTCGAAGATGCTTGGATGGGTTTTGCTGCAGCCCTGGGAATCGGTGTCGAAAAGAAGGGACCATCGGGGTCCGCAAAGAGGAGTTCTTCAACGTGAGCACAGGAAAAATTGTTGCTGGAATCGCGATAGCGTCAACGATCATTGCGGCGACGCTCGGTCTGAATTGGGCTGAAGCGGAAGGGCTGGTGAGCGCCGACATGTCAGTGCGCGCCGTGATCGTGCTCGCGGGTCTTGCCCTCGCCTGGTACGGAAACGAAGTGCCCAAGGCCATCGTCCATTCGGAACGCGCGCGCGCTGCGAAACGCTTTTCGGGCTGGGTCTTCGCGATCGCAGGCCTCAGCTCTGCCGCAGGCGGCGCCGTGCTTCCCGTCGACATGGCCATCACGGCCGAACTCGTCGTCGTCGGTGGCGGATTGCTGCTCGTCCTGTGCTACTGCTTGGCCACGCGCCAAGGTCCCGAAGCCACCGCCTAAGCGCGCTGCGGCCTCAGCCCTTCTCCCCTTTTTTGGGGGGAAGGCGGCGGGGAAGGTACCGATTGTTGGGCTCGCCGCGTGTCCCCGAATTTTTCGTGCACCCGCCGAAACGTAGCCACGGCGCATTAAGCCAGCCACGTGTGCTATATGAGGTCCTCGTATTTTCTGGTTCGCGCCAAAGGGTTGGTCCCAGTGAGAATTCGTGATCTTGGGGAATTGCTTGTCTGGTCCGCATTTGCCTATGGGCTTGCAACGAACAGCGAAGCGATCATCGTTTTCGTTTTGGGCTTCTTGTATGGCAGCATCGCGGAAGCGCCGGCGTCAGTGCTGCAAAATCTGATCTACATAAGCCCTGTGTTCCCGTTGATCCTTGGCGCGCTCGCAGTTGCTCGGTTGAAGCTCGCCGGTGAAAACGTGTGGGCTGGCACCGGCTTGTCCGGAAACGCGCTGCCCGGAGACGCGTTGCTCGGCGCGTTTGCGGGCGTCGCCTGCGTCGGCGTTGCGATCACGTCACTGCAGATTGCCGCGCGCTACATGGATGTTCCGGCGATGCACACGATGCCGCAAGAGGTGCATCTCTACTTCATGACGATTGGGGCTGTGGTGCCGGGCGTCTGCGAAGAGTTGTACTTTCGGGGCATGATGATGAGGGTCGCAAGCCGGCTTCCCGCCGCAGCTACGATCATTCTCACGTCCGCGGCGTTCTCGATCTGGCACGTGGGGACCCCGGCATACTTGCCGCACACCTTCTTGTTGGGCCTGATTTTCGGAATCCTGACAACAGTCTCGGGACGGCTCGCGCCGGCGATCGTCGCCCACACCGTCGCAAACGCCGGCATGGGGCTGCTGTTCCTCAATGGGTACGCCATCGCAGGCCGGTGAGTGCAGATGTCGCGAAGCACGAGCGGCTCGCGCCTCACGCAATGCGCCTGCCGTTTCTACGACTGACGGAGAAAACTGAACCATGCCTGCGAAAAAATTCGTGCTCGCGATGATGATGCACGAGACGAACACGTTCTCGCCGCTGCCGACGCCGATCGCGTCCTTCGCACGCAAGGGCGCCTTGTCCGGGCCGCTCGCGATTGCAGAGGCGGAGGGCACCAACACGTCGCTCGGCGGCTTCATCGAGGTGGCACGCAAAGCGGGCGCGGAGTTCACGCTGGCGATGGCGGCGAACGCGCATCCGTCCGGGCTCGTCACCGATGCGGCGTTCGAAGAGATGTCGTCGGCGATCGTTGCAGAGATCGCAAAGGGGTGCGATGCCGTGCTGCTCGCGCTGCATGGGGCGATGGTGACGGAGACCTACGACGACGGCGAGGGCGAGTTGCTGGCGCGCATCCGCAAAGTCGCGCCCGATGTTCCGATCGCGGTCGCGCTCGACTTTCACGCGCAGATGACGGAGGCGATGGTCAAGGGGGCGACCGTCATCACCGGCTATCGCACCTATCCGCACATCGACATGGCCGACACCGCGCTCCGCGCCGGGCGCACGCTCACGCGTGCGATGGCGGGCGAGGTGGCGCCGAAGATGGTGTGGGGCAACCGCCCGCTCATGAGCTCGACCTTGATGCACACGCCCTCGCGCGAGCCGATGAAGACGCTGATGGGCCTCGCCAATGCGGCGGAAGACGGCGGTCAGGTGCTGAACGCCTCCGTCTTCGGCGGCTTCCCGCAAGCCGACATTCCGCATCTGGCGCTCTCGTCCGTCTTCGTCTGCGACGGCCGCACCGCCGACGGCGAGGTGATCATGAACCGCATCCTGGATCAGGCGTGGGAGCGCCGCGAAGAGTTCATGTTTCGCGCCGAGCCGTTGCGCGATCAGGTTGCGCGCGCAAAGACGCTGAAAGGCGGACCGATCGTCATGGCCGATCACGGCGACAACACCGCCTCGGGCGGCACGCAAGACGTGATGAGCGTTGTCGAAGAGGCGATCGCGCAAGGGCTCGAGGATGCTTGCGCGGGGCCGATCTGCGATCCCATCTCCGTCGCGCAGATGATCGAGGCGGGCGTGGGCGGAACGGTAACGCTGAGCCTCGGCGGCAAGGTCGACATGCCGGCGCTGGGGCTCAAG